>CAZSFQ010000011.1:0-53724 GCA_964606165.1 uncultured Mageeibacillus sp. | reverse complement strand
GGGGTCTTAAAGTTGAATTGTGGTCGGTCACCGTTGTAATGACCGCGTCCTCCGGTTTGATCAGGCTCCGGATGACCAGGTTGAGACTTTCGGTAGCAGACGAGGTAAAAGCGACCTGGAGGGGGTTGTCCAAGCCAACCAGCTCGGCCATGGCTTCCCGGGTTTTGTAGACTGCCCGGCTGGATTCCATGACGGCATCATAAAAAGAGCGTCCGGCATTGCCAAAATGGTTGATAGCGTAAAAGACCGCTTCTGCCACCTCAGGCGGCCGGGTCAGGCTGGTTGCTGCGTTGTCAAAATAGATCATATGGCACTTCCCTCTCGATATTATCTCACTTGACCGCACCTGATCGTGGTTGGTCAGCAAGAGATTACTTTTTTCTATTAACTCTTATATTGTCATTTACCAATTAAATAGTTATAATGCAAATAAAAAGTTAAGAAAGGAGTTTATTGCCTTGGATTATATAGAGGAAACTTTGGGAATAGACATCAAACGTGATCCCTCTCCCATTGACGGCCTGCCTTACTATTTATCTGAAGCCTATCGCTTCGAAACGGTTGAGCTGGACGGCGTACGCTCCCTCTTTGTGCGGCCGCTCCAACAACTTGGCCGAATCAGTGATGTGAGAAAGCAGATGAAAATACTGAGCCAAGTCACTGCCTTACCTGTGGTTCTGGAATTGAGGCAGCTCCAAAAACCACAGCGCGATGCTCTCATCAGGCATGGTCTTGCCTTCGTGGTACCAGGCAGGCATCTCTATCTTCCCTTTTTGGGCATTCATCTGCAAGAAAAGTTCAGTGCTGCAAGACTAAATAAAACAGCGGGATATGTGACACCCGCCGAACAGGTTCTTCTTTTCTATTTCATTTACGGTAAGAATGAACCTCTCAAGCAAAGCGATGTAGTTGAGCGGTTGAACTACTCGGCCATGTCCATCTCACGGGCCGGCGATCAGCTGGTTCAAAAAGGCCTCCTGACCAAGGAAACTTTCGGTGTCAACAAGGTTTTCACCTCTGCTTCAGAGCCTGAGAAACTCTTTCTACAGGCCAAACCCTACCTGATCAACCCTGTTCGAAGAGTCGTTTTCATTGATCAATCCGCCTACCATGAATCGATGTTTCCTGCCGGATTATCCGCCTTATCGGCTGTAACTGATTTAAATCCGCCCTTTCCTGCGGTTTGGGGAACCGCTGAGAACGCACAAATTTACGCCGGCGAATCAAAAGAGCTGGTTGACGCAACAAAGCAGATCGCCCTTGAGCTTTGGAAGTACGATCCCCTCCAGTTAAGCGGAACCGGTCAAATTGACCCTCTTTCGCTGGCAAAGAGCCTTGAAGGCAGTAAGGACGAACGGATTCAAGCGAGTCTCCAGGGGATGCTTGAATCTGTATGGGCATAAGGAGAAGGACTGGTTTAGAAAGCTTCCGGGATTGGTTTGCCGATTATGCCGACCAATACGTCATAATCGGCGGCACGGCCTGTGACCTCTTGATGGACCAGGCCGGTTTGGAGTTCCGCGCTACAAGGGATATCGACATGGTTCTGCTTACTGAGAAGCTGGACCTCTCTTTCGCTCAACGGTTTTGGAAATACATCCAGGCTGGGGGATACCAACACCAGAAAAAAGACACCGGCGAATCTCAGTATTATCGATTCGATCGGCCACGCAGCCGGGAATTCCCCGACATGATTGAACTGTTCGCCCCCGAAGCCAATCCGGCCTCCTTCCGCCCCACATCATCAAGGCACCGTTCGATTTCGATGATGATATCTCAGGTCTTTCGGCCATACTGCTCGATGACGATCAATACCACTGCATAGTAAATGGCGTCATCATGATAGAGGGACTCCCCATTCTGAGTGCCGGCTACCTGATCCCGTTAAAAATCAACGCATGGACCAATCTCGTCCGGCGAAAGCAGGAAGGATTTCCTGTTCAAAGCAAGGACATTTCCAAACATAAAAATGATGTCTTTCGATTAAGCGTCCTGCTCACGACGGGAACCACGATTCGTCTCCCCGATAGCCTCTACGAAGAGTTGTATTCATTTCTGGATGTGATGGCTTCTGAAGTCGTAAATTTTGGGGCTTGCGGTCTTACGGGTCAGAATAAGCTGGTGGTTATCGATCGAATCCGCAACGCCTACCGTTGCGAAACCCTTTGATTCACGAAAAAGCCCGCTTCTTCAGTCGCTGAACCGAAGAAGCGGGCATCTTGATCAACTCCTAGCCAAAACTCTCATTGGAGATCTCTACATTGACACCGTCAAAGCAGGTCAGTGCCGGCACCAGGAGAGCGTAGGGATCACGGCCGTAATAGTGGGTCGAGCTGCCATAGGGTGTATTGTGCCTGGACATCCACTGTAACTTGTCACCCAGGAGCTCCCTCAGTTTCTCGGTGAAGCGGACATTGTAGGCCAGCTGGATACTGCCGTCCTTTTTCAAAAGGAGGGCGCCGAAGCGGGAGATGGCCGTCAGTTGACCCTCACTGGGATTGACGATGTTCATGTAGTGCAGGAAGGGGACATAGAGGATATCCTCATCCCGGGGGAGCCTGGCAAAATCCTGGATGGATTGGATATCCATCTGGCCGCCCCCGACCACAATGGAATCGTTGTTGGTATCGTGGCCGGTCGGCTCCTGGCCGAACTCATCAGCTGACTGCTGATCCCAAAGAAAGCCGGTCAGGCGGCCCTGGTCGATCAGGTCGCGCTTTTCCCGCCTTCTGCCGAAAAAGTCAACCGGCATGGCGAAGGTCTCCCTGAGAGAGGGGTCCTCGGTCAGGGTGAAGGCCGGTGAAAAGACCTGCTGGCCGACATCCGCTTCCTTGAACATGGAAAGACCCCGCTTCATGATGCCGCCCCGGTAGCCGATGTAGCCGAGAAAACCCAGGTACTCAGCCAGAGCCGCCGGGCCCAGGACAACTTTACAGGGACCTTCGGGGACGCGTACCTCCGCCTGGGTATTGTAAAGATCGGACAGCCAGCGGAGCCGGTCATGGAGAGCCCGGGCGTCCAGATCCTCTTTGCGGTAAACAAACTGTTCGGCGTTGATCTCCCACTTTCTTTTTTCTGATGCCAAAACCAGGCTGATGCCGATATCGCTGGCCCGCCAGTAGACCACCTCCGGGGTAGCCGTGGAGATGGTGGCCAGCTCTGCCGCGCCCGCCGAGAAGTTGCCGGAAAGGAGAATATCCTCGGTTTCCAGGCCCTCAACGGCCCGGTTGACGAATTCGATGATCTCATCGCTTGTCATCTGTTCGATCTCCGGATCGTAGCTGTCCTGGGAGATTGAGCTTTCCTTGATATGCGGCAGGGTCGGCTGGTAGGTCATGGGAGAAGCGAAGGGCAGCATGTCGATGGCCTTGTCAACGGCGGTCTTCATGGCCTCCAGGTCCTGGCTGTCGACGGTCACGCGGGTCGAAGTCTGCTTATGGTCACCCAGGGCTGCCACCTGGAGGCGGGTGATGGCCTCGTGGGAGTTGAGCGAAACGGCCGAATTGGCATAACGCACCATGTGGCTGTCCTCGGCGCTCCATTGGATGTAGACATCCGCCTTTCGCTGGAGAGCGTGGTCTCTCAGTGCCTGAAGTTTCTCAATGACGGCTTGCGGTCCCATCCTAGTCACCTACTTTCACATGGTCGAAACGGCAGACCGGGACGCCGTGACCCAGCTGCATGACCTGGCCGGGAACTCCCTTGCCGCAGTTATCGACGTACTGAACCTGCCAGGTCGACTGGTCGCCCACGGCCGACAGGGACCGGTAAAAATCCAGGGTCATGCCGCTGTAGGCGCAGTTCTTGACAACGCCTTTCTTTTGCCCGTCTTCAATCAGCCAGCCGATGTCAGTGGCAAAGTGGAACTGCTCGCGGTTGGAGCCGATGGACCAGCTCTTCTCACCGGAAAGGAGAACCCCCCTTTCAGTCTTGCTGATGATGTCCTCCAGGCTGCCATCGTCTCCCGGATCCACATTGATGTTGGTCATCCGCTCAATGGGAACCCGGTTGAAGGCGCAGGAGCGGCAGGCCCCGCCCGACCCGTCAAAGATCTGGCGGCCGGCCTTCTCGTTGGCCTCGGTCACCATCTGGCGGGATGTGATGGCGCCGACCAGGATGCCGTCCTGGATCAGCATGCGGTCCTGGGCTTT
This sequence comes from uncultured Mageeibacillus sp., assembly GCA_964606165.1. Classification (GTDB taxonomy): domain Bacteria; phylum Bacillota; class Clostridia; order Saccharofermentanales; family DTU023; genus UBA4923. Next base: position 49,573 of record CAZSFQ010000011.1, on the reverse strand, counting down.
CACCCCGTCATCGTCATAGCCGAAGCTGCCCGGTGAATTGATCAGGGTGGCGTCGGCTCTGGCATTGAGCTTCTTTGAACCGTACTGCAAATTGCCAAAATCCTCCAGGCGGACAAAGGAGCCGCCGGCAAAGGAGAGCTCGTAGCCCAAAATGCGGTCCAGCTCCAGGGCATGGCCGATGGTTTCGTGAACCTGCAGGAACATCATGTCGGGCATGAGAATGACCGACATGCGGCCCTTGGGACAGGGCGGCGCCTGGAGCAGCTCGCTGAGGTCACCCAGAATGCGCTCCGCCTCACCCTGCCAGTGGCCGCGGTCCATGGTTTCCCAGCCCCGGGTGGGGCCCAGCCGGGGCGGCAGGTACTTTCTTTCCTGCTGGACACCGTCCTTGTCCATGGCGGCGACGTGGATGCTGGGGTAAATATCGTGGATACGCTTTTCGATCTCGGCCCCTTCCGAGTCATAGTAAAAAATGGTCTTGCGGACCGTGCTCATCTGGACCCGGCGCTGCTCGACGCCCGCCTGATTGACCATGGAATCCAGGTCCTTCATCATGGCCACCCGGTCAGCCAGGGGAAGCTCGAAGGGATCAATCTCACAGGGGCTCTCAAAGCGTCCCGACAGCGCGTCCTTGTCGGCCAGGCGGATGGGCCGCGTGATGCGCCGGGCGGCCGCCTTGGCGTTTTCCAGGGCGCGGTCAAATGTATCCGCGACACCGGTCAGGTTGGAAGAGGCGGCAAAGCCCCAGGCTCCGTCAGCCAGGACCCGGACGCCGAAACCACTTGTTTCAGAGCGGTCAAAGGCGAGAAGGTTGCCGTTCCACATGAAAAGGATGTCCTCTTCCTCTTTGGGGTAATAACGGACGTCGGCGTAGGCCGCCCCTTGGTCCGTCAACCGCCTGATCTGTTTTTTCCAGTCAACAGTCATCGGTCTGCTCCTTTGCTGGCGTTTGTTTGTACAAGCGCGGGGATTTATTTATCCTCCTAAGTGTAGCAAACACGGCATCGGCGCTCAAACGCAAGCAGGCGCGCCGTGCTATAATTTTGCCTATGCAGGAGTGTGTTCAAAGGCAGCCACAACGCTGGAAAAAAATCAGCGCGGCTTTTTTGAGCGGCCAGGCCGTCTCGGTCCTTGGATCGGGTTTGGTTCAGTTCGCCATTATCTGGTTTGTTACCTTGCGCGCCAACTCAGGCACGGCCCTCATGATCATCACTTTGACCTCCTTCATCCCCCAGCTGGTCGTCGCTCCCTTTGCCGGGGTCTGGGCCGACCGCTACGACAGGCGCTGGCTGATCATCCTCTCCGACTCGGGCATCGCCCTGGTGACCCTGGCGACCGCCATCCTCTTCCTTCTCGGCCATGACCGCGTCTGGATGATGTACATCGCCGCGGCCGTCCGCTCCCTGGGTGGCGGCATCCAGAGCCCCGCCATCAAGGCCCTGATACCCCAGATCACACCTCAAAAGGAACTGGTCCGGATCAACGGCCTTTACAGCACCCTGGACAACATCGTCCTGCTCCTGTCCCCTATCCTGGGCGGCGCCCTCATCACCCTTTTCCCCGTCTGGATCGTCTTCATGGTCGATGTTGCGACGGCCGCCATTGCCGTTTCCATCATGCTGGGCCTGCCGGTCCCCCATCAAAGGACCGGAGTCGTGACTACCGCAACCGGGCGCCACCCCAAACTTAAAGAGGGAACCGTCTGGGGCTTCCCCACGCCCGAAGAGCTGGAAATCGCCGCAGCGGAAGAAGAGAAAAAGGAAGAGGACCTGGATGCCGACCTGCCGCACGAACCGGTGACCCGGCAGTTCCGCCGCGGCTTTGCCTACGTGCGGACCAATCATGTCATCCGCAACCTCATGCTCATCTACGCCTCCTTCATGGTGCTTCTGTCGCCCATTGCCACCCTTTTCCCCCTTTACATCCGGCGCCATTTTGACGACCAGGTCTGGCGGGTGTCCGCAGCGCAAACCGCTGTCTTTACCGGCATGGCCGTCGGCGGTCTGGCTGTCTCTTTGAAGGGTCAGTTCAAAAGCAAGATCAGAACCATCCGCATGTCAGGTTTCCTGGTGGCGGCGGGGACCTTGGGGCTGGCTTTTTTCGGCCTGGTTGACTCGCCCTTGTTCGCACTTTTCATTGCCCTGGCCTTTTGCCTGGGCATCATCGTGCCCTTTTATACCACGGCTGTTACCACTTTCTTCCAGGAACAGGTGGAGCGGGCCTACCACGGCCGCGTCTTCTCCCTGCTTTACATGATCGGCTCAGCTGCCATCCCCTTGGGCGCGGCCATCTTCGGACCACTTGCTGACCTTTTTCCCATCGCCTACCTGCTCCTTTTCACCTCGGCTGCCCAGCTTCTGATCCTGATCTTCTCCTGGAAAGCCGTTCCCAAGGGTTTTCGAGAGTAGTTTTTCGTCTTTTATCTTTTTTTAGGGCCATAGTTTGCTATACTAACGCCCGGATTTAAAAATCCCCAAACCACGATTTCTATTCAGGAGGATAAATAAAATGACAGAACTGTGGATTGAAGCCGTACAGGCAAGAGAAATTCTGGACTCCCGCGGCAACCCCACCGTTGAAGCGGAAGTCTACACCGTAGACGGTTCCATGGGCCGCGCCGCCGTACCCTCAGGTGCGTCAACCGGCGCCTACGAAGCCGTTGAGCTCCGTGACGGCGATAAAGAGCGCTACCTGGGCAAGGGTGTTCAAAAAGCCGTCGACAACATCAACTTCACCATTGCCCCCGAGATCGTCGGCATGAACGTCTTCGACCAGGTCGAAATCGACCGTGTCATGATCGAACTGGACGGGACCGACAACAAGGCCACCCTGGGCGCCAATGCCATCCTGGCCGTCTCTCTGGCCTGCGCCAAAGCTGCGGCAGCGGCCCTGGATATGCCGCTTTGGCAGTATCTGGGCGGGCTTCGGGCCCACATCCTGCCCGTCCCCATGATGAACCTCATCAATGGCGGCAAACACGCCGACAACAATGTCAACCTGCAGGAATTCATGGTCATGCCCGTCGGCGCGCCCTCCTTCAAGGAAGCGCTCCGCTGGTCGGCTGAGGTCTTTCACAACCTGAAGAGCCTCCTGAAAAAAGAAGGTTACGCGACGGCCGTCGGCGACGAGGGCGGCTTCGCCCCCAACTTGAAAAGTGACGAGGAAGCCATCCAGTGGCTGATCCGGGGCATTGAAGCGGCCGGCTACAAGCCGGGCGAAGATTTCTTCATCGCCATGGACCCGGCCTGCACCGAGCTTTGGGAGGAAGCCAAGGCCCAGGGTAAGGAAGGCTATCTCTTCTGGAAGACCGGCGAATTCAAGACCTCCGACGAAATTGTCGACTACTACGAGATGCTGGCAGACAAATACCCCATCATCTCGCTTGAAGACGGCCTGGCCGAGGACGACTGGGAAGGCTGGAAAAAGCTGAACGAGCGCATTGGTGACCGGGTCCAGCTGGTGGGCGACGATCTTTTCGTCACCAACACCGAAAGGCTGGCCCGCGGCCTGGAAGAGGACGCCGCCAGCTCCATCCTGATCAAGCTGAATCAGATCGGCACCTTGACCGAGACTTTCGACGCCATCGACATGGCGCAAAACAATGGCTGGACAGCCGTTGTCTCCCACCGCTCCGGTGAGACGGAAGACGTGGCCATCGCCGACATCGTTGTCGCCATGGGCGCCGGCCAGATCAAGACAGGCGCACCGTCGAGAACCGACCGGGTCGCCAAGTACAACCAGCTCCTGCGCATCGAGGAACAACTCGGCGAGGCGGCGGTTTACGCCGGCTGGGGAGCCTTCAGACTGGATCGCTGATTAAGCCTCTTGTGACCTTGAGAGCCGTTCCCCGGGGAGCGGCTCTTTTTTGCGGAATCCATTTTTCCCGGGACTTTGTATTGACGAAAAACCCTTCCTTGTATAGTGTGAAGACAGCGGTGACAAGGCGTTCGCAAGATTTTTCGGCAAAGTGACGCCCCGCATCCGGAGGTGCCCCATGGTCAACAATAACTCGCACCCGCAAGAGGGTCCCGGAGGCCCTGGAGTTCCGCCGCCCGGCTATCCACCGCCTCCCTATCCGCTGCAGCAGCCGCCCCCCTATCCAGACCAGCCGCCACAGGCCTATCCGCCTCCCCCCGGCTGGCCGGACCAGGCCGGCTACTATCCTCCGCCGCAAGCGCCCAAAAAGAAAATGAGCACCGCTGCCATTGTGTCCATCATTCTTGGCCTTGTCGTTCTATTGGGGGCCATTGCGGCAGCTGTCTACTTCTTTGTCCTGAAAGATGCCAAGGATCCTCCGCCAACTACTGCCACCAGCGGGACGACACCGGTCAGTACCACGACCACGACTCCAACCACGACCAGGGAAACCGAGCCCGAGCCGACCGAACCGGAGCTCTCGACTTATGCCGAGAGCGTCTTTTCCCTCGATCCTTACGAGGCGCAGCATCTTGGGGCCAATCCGGTCTACTATTACCAGCATCCCTTCATGGATATCGCCATCGATCTGCGAGGGGAAGAAGAGGCGGCGCGGATGATGTTTGTCTATCCCACCTCTACGGGCTTCTGGGTCACTCACCGCCAGGCCATTTCCTACGAATACGGTACTTTAAGGGATTATCCTGCAGGTATGGATGTAGCGGGCATTATTGTCGAAGTCGATCTCCTGTCGGAGTCAGAGCAGCAGGCCGAGATTGCCGATATCATCGCCAGGCGCCTCCAGGGCGAGGAAGTTGAGGTCTCATGGGTGCCGGTCAAGGACGGGGCCCTTTATGTGCGTGACAACATGACGGGCGGTCCGGATCCCGCCTGGTACGCCAAGGAACTCTACGGAAGCTCCGTCTTCTTCGATCATGCCTACTTAAGCGAACACCTGGTGGAAAGTGTCTGGCCCCGGCCGGTCCCGGATCAAACCTTGAGTGATCCGGAAGCTGAATGGGACCGCATTGTCTCCATGCTGCAAAACAATCCCGCCCGCTTCGAGTGGCGCTACGCCATGCCTCCCTACTCGAAAGATCCTGCAGCGGGGCTTAATACTCCCAACTTCGCCTTCCTGGAAGATCTGGTCACCGTGCCAATTTACGAGTACGGGACGGTGGACCTGAACGGGGACGGCGTCCCCGAGCACCTGGTCCACTGCTGCTGTGATTCCTATGAATACATTGAACGCTACGGCTACTGGGCCGTCTTTACCGAAACGCCCTATGGGCTCAGGCTGATCGGCTTCAACAACTCCGGCGAAAACGACCTCATCTACTGGGATGATTACTTCTACTACATTGAAGCGAGGGGCGAATACGGGAACAACAGCATTTTCGTGGAGGAGCACCCCATTCCCGTTCCCTCCTTCGACAAACGCTCCCTCGAGTACACTGCCTTTCTCGACCTTTATATCCTGATTAACCACGAAGAGGAAGGCAACAGCCTGGACGACTGGAAGGACTGGGTCCTGGTCCCCAACTACTTCACCGATGATGAGGGCTACGAGTACCTGGATTACTTTGTTATCGACAGCGCCGAGTACTGGGGTCTGATCAATCTGCTGGACGAGGGCCTGTCAGGGAAAGCGACCGTGGTTCCCATCCGCACGCCCTATACAGTCCCTGCAGGGGAACAGGTGGTTGAGCTGCAGGATCCCTACACCGTGGGTTCCTTTGTGGATTACATGAGCGTCCGGTATCACTTCTTCCCCTTCACCGAACAGGATTGGATGAATGCTGTCCTGATGGAAGACGTCCTGAACCTGGGGCCGCCCCTCACCTATGACAAGGTGGAGTCCCTGCTGCCCCACCCCGAATTGATCGGCCAATAAACAGGATCCATCTTTTTTACTGAGGAGCCGCTTGCCGGCTCCTCTTCTATTGGCAGGTAAAACCGCCGTCAACCCCCAGGACCTGGCCGGTGATAAAGGAGGCCTTGTCGGAGACCAGGAAGGCGACCGCCTCGGCAACTTCCCGGGCCGTTCCGACGCGGTGAAGCGGCGTCCGGTCGATGAGGGCGGCAAGCTCCTCTTCCTTGAAGCCTTCGATCATATCGGTTTGGATGACACCGGGGGACACGGCGTTGACCCGGATGCCCGATGGCGCCACTTCCTGGGCCAGGGAGCGGGTCAGGCCGATCAGGCCTGCCTTGCTGGCCGCGTAGGCCGCCTCGCAGGAGGCGCCCAGCACCCCCCACATGGAGGACACATTGACGATGCTGCCCGCCCCGTTCTGGATCATGTTGGGCAGGATGGCATGGGATAAAAGATAAGCCGACTTGAGGTTGGTGGTCAGCACCCGGTCCCAGGTTTCCTCAGGTGTTTCGGTTAATAAGCCCCAGGAAGCCAGCCCGGCGTTATTGACCAGCACATCGATCCTGCCCGTTTCCAGGAGCGCCGCGGCTACCATCTCCCGGACGTCCCTGGGGTTGGCGACATCGGCCCGCAAGAGAGTTACCGCGCATCCTTCTTCCTTGAGTTTGGCCAGCAGGTCCTGGGCTTGTTTTTCCGAACGGAAATAGTTGATCAGGACATGGTATCCTTCCCGGGCCAGGGTCTCGGAGATGGCAAGGCCGATCCCGCGCGCGCCGCCTGTAATCAGTGCCGTTTTTTGTCTGTCCATGGGGTGATCGCCGCCTTTCCTTGTGGACCTCTGCAATGAGAGGGTGTCCTGTTTCAACTGTTTCGTTATTGTACAACACTCTTGGGCCGGCCTTGCGGGTGTTACAATGGAGGGCAGACAGCTTGATCAAGGACGGGAATGGTGGACCTTATGTTGACAATTCATGACAAAGTGGAGCGCCTGCGGGCCCTGATGCGGCAAGAAGCCATCGACGCCTGCCTGGTCGCCACGGCCGATCCTCACAACTCCGAGTACCTGGCACCCTATTACCAGGCAAGAGCCTGGCTGACCGGATTCACCGGTTCAGCGGGTACGGCGGTTGTCACCGCGGACCGGGCCCTCCTTTGGGCCGACGGCCGCTACTACATCCAGGCAGAAAAACAGCTGGACGGCAGCCCTTTTTCGCTCATGAAGCAAGGCAATCCCGGTGTACTCTCCCCCTGGGACTGGCTGGCCCAATCCCTGGATCAAAAGAGCCGGGTCGCGGCCGATGGCCGCCTGCTGCCTGAGGCGGATGCCCGGGAAGAGGGGGAAAAGCTTGCCGCACGGGGAATTGAACTCGTAACCGGCCTGGACCTGATCGGCCCCCTTTGGGAGGACCGGCCCGCGCCGCCCTCCGGAACCATCTTCCATCATGCCATCCAATACACCGGCCGTTCTGCGGCTGACAAGATCGCCGGCGTCCGGGCCAGGATGAAGGATGACGGCGCCGATTACGCGCTTTATGTCGGCCTGGATGACATCGCCTGGCTCATGAACTTTCGAGGCAGCGACGTTCCCCACAACGCGGTCGCCCTGGCCTTTGTCCTGATCTCTGAAAAGGAGGCCTTTCTCTTCATAGACCCGGACAAGGCGGGCGTGAAGGAAATGGAGCTTTTCACGGAGCAGGGGATCACCGTCCTGCCCTACCAGGAGATTGAGAATAAACTGCGAAGCCTGTCTGCCGGCCTCCTGGTCACCGATACCAGGCGGACGGGGCGGGCCCTTATCGCTTCTTTGCCCGGCCATGTCACGGTTATGTCCAGGCGCGATTACCCCTTCCTGATGAAAACCGAGCTGAATGAGGTTGAGCTCATGTCCCAGCTTGGCGCCGGTATCCGTGACAGCGTCGCCGTGACCCGCTACCTTTATTTTGTGAAGACGGTGGCGGCAAAACAGGGCCTGAGCGAGATAGAGGCCGCGGAAAAGCTGGCATCCCTGCGCCGCGAATCCGACTCCTTCATCATCGAGAGCTTCCCCACCATTTCAGCCTACGGGGCCAACGCCGCCATGATGCATTACCAGGCAAGCCCCGAAGCGAACAGCCAGCTGCGGCCGGAGGGTTTTTACCTGGTCGACTGCGGCGCGCAGAGCTTTGACGGCACGACCGATATCACCCGGACCGTCGCCCTGGGGCCGCTGACTGAGGAAGAAAAACGCGATTATACCATGACCTTGAAGTCGCACATGGCGCTGGCCTCCCAGCCTTTTTTGGATGGGACGAGCGGCGTAGCCCTCGACGCCATCGCGCGCTCGGTCATGTGGCGCTACGGACTCGACTACAAATGCGGCACCGGCCACGGCTTCGGCTATGTTTCCGGCGTCCACGAGGGTCCGCAGCGGCTGTCCAACAGCCCGAAATTCGGCGATTACGGTTTTCATGAGCGCATGGTCATCACCATCGAGCCCGGCGTCTACCGGGAGGGCAAGCACGGCATCCGCCTTGAAAACGATTACCTGGTTTTGCCTGCCAACCAATCGGTTGAGATCCAGGACGGGCAGGCATGCATCCGGGAAGCGGAAGAGGTCGTAAACGAGGCCGGAGACAAATTCCTCCACTTCCAATCCATGACCTATGTCCCCTTTGACCGGGCGGCCATTGATGTCACACTTCTTGGCGCGGACGAAATCCGCTGGCTGAACCGTTACAATCAGGCGGTGCGGGACGCCGTCATCCCCTATCTGGCAGATGATGAAGCCGCCTTCGTTTTGGACCAAACCCAAGCCTTGTGAAGGGAGGCGGGCCATGCCATCCGAAAGGGAACCCAGCAAGACGGCCACAGCGCCGACCCAAAGCCCCGTCAAACCGGCAGGTGTCACCCTGACCCTGGACGAGACCCTGGTCCTGGAAGTCAAGGCCTCCAGGCAGCTCGACCGCTACCGTGATATCCGCATCGCAGCCGCGACACCGGAAGTCCGGCCGGGCCATGTCGCGGCCAATGAGGAACAAATCCTGGCCCTGATCAGCGAGGCGACACAGGCCGGGGCCGATGTCCTCCTTTTTTCCGACCTGGCCCTGACCGGCAAAACAGCCGGCGATCTCTTCTTGCAGCGTACCCTCCAGGACGCCTGCCTGGAAAGCCTGGCGCGGATCACACAGGCCACCGCCGGCTCGCACCTCCTGGTCCTCTTATCGCTGCCCCTGCGCCTGGAAGAGCGCCTGCTCAAGGCGACGGCGATTTTGTACCACGGCGAGATCGTCGGAATGACTCCGGCGTCCTACCTGTCCAGGGAAGAAAGGCGCTGGTTTTCCGATCCCCTGGCCCCCGGCCTGGGCGATCACGACACCTTTTCCTGTGAACTGATCGCAGGCGCCGCAGGGGAGGCCACAGGCATCATGGAAGTCCGCCTGGCCCCGGCGGCTTGCCCCACCATCCTGCGCCACGCCATCGATGATCCGCCCTTGTCCGCAAAAGAGCCCGGGGCAGACGGCCTGGCCGGTTTCGATTTTTCCCTTTGCGGCATCACCGCCCAAAACCTGCAGTCCTTCACTTTCCAGTTTGTCAACCTTTGTACCGTCATTCCCTGCCTGGCAGTCCGCCCCTCGCTTTTGCCGCGCCTTGTCCATGACTGCGATGACCTGCGGCTCTTCAATTTTGAGCCTGCCCACGCCGTCGACGCGCTGGACCACGGCTCCATCCCCGTCGCGGCCATCGCCGACGGACGCCAGGAATGGACCGGCGATTACCGCCGGCTCAAGCGCGAGCTGATCCGCCGCTCCCTTCGCGACCACAGCATCGTCCTCTACGCGGGCGCGGGGCCGGGAGAGTCGGTCAGCAGCGGCGTCTACGCCGGCCGCCGCCTCATCATCTCCGACGGCCGGGTGCTGGCGGAAAGCGGGCCTTTCACGACCGGCATGACCCTGGCCGACCTGGCGGCGGAAGACCTCTTCCGGGTGCGAAGCAATGCCGGGACCCGCTGGGATATCGTCAAAAACGGCAGGGAAAAGACAAGGGCCGGCAAGCCCGACCCCTTGCCCTTCCTGATGCGGGGCGAGCTCGACACGGCAAGCTTTTATGAAGAAACCCTGGCCATCCAGGGGCGGGGCCTGTCCGACCGCCTCCGCTTTCTGGGCGCCAGGCCTGTCCTGGGGCTCTCCGGCGGCCTTGACTCGGCTGTCGCCCTCCTGGCCTGCCTGGAGGCTGTGAGGATTTTAGAAAGGCCCCCTTCGGATGTCATCGCCGTCTCCATGCCGGGACCCGGCACATCAGAGGTGTCCAGGATGCTCGCGCGTCAACTCGGTGAGGCGGCAGGCCTTGATTTTCGGGAAATTGCCATTGACCAAGCCGTCGACCAGCACCTTGCGGACATCGGCTATGAAGGGGACCGGTCCGATGTGACCTTCGAAAATACCCAGGCCCGCGAGCGAACGCAAATCCTCATGGACCTGGCCAACCTGGAGGGCGGGATTGTTGTCGGCACGGGCGATCTTTCCGAGCTGGCCCTGGGCTGGTGCACCTATAACGGGGATCAGATGTCCATGTACGCCGTCAATGCCTCCCTTCCCAAAACGGTAATCCGGGAAATGGCGGGCCAGGCGGCATCCCTGCTGGAAAAGGGACGGTCCCCCCTCATTACCGGCCAGCCGGAGGCACTTTCTGCCGCCCAGGCCCTCCGGGCCATCCTGGCGCGGCCCGTTTCTCCTGAACTGCTGCCGCCGGCCGGGGACGGCTCCCTGTCCCAGTTGACGGAAGAGGTGGTCGGTCCCTACGAGCTCATTGATTTTTTCCTCTGGCATCTTGTCTTCGGCCAAAAGAAAGCCCCGGCCGTCCTGGAGCTGGCCCGGCATGCCTTTGAAGGCGAATACGGGCTGGAGGAGATCGCGGGCTGGATGGAGAACTTCATCCGCCGCTTTTTCAAGAGCCAGTTCAAGCGCACGGCTTCCCCGGAAGGCGTTTCGGCTTTCCCGCGGCGCCTGGTCCCCCTTACCGCCTGGCAGATGCCGGGGGACGCTGCGGCTGATCTTTGGATCAGCGGGCTTGGTGAACACCCGGCGCGGGAACAGCCTGAGTAATTTTTACTTTTCAACATACAGAACTTGAATAATCAACAAGTTATCAACAGAATTCTTCTCGTTTTTAGCCTTTTTTTGCAGTCGTGGGACGGCAGATCCATAATCGCCCGATAGCTCTTGAGTTATCAACAAAGTTATTAACAATGCACAGTCTGTATCTCACAAAATGTTGGCATTTTGTGAGCAGGAAAATCCTGAAAATGCCTGAAAAATCAGACATTTCGCCTTTCACACGGCCTCTTTTTCTGGTAGGATGAAGAACACGATCGTTTCGCATCGGAAGAGGTATCAGAATAGCAGGAAGGGGACGTATTTTTCCACCATGGCAAGAAAAAGCGCTGATTCGATTTGGAGTTCTGTCTGCCAGCAGACCTTGAGCAAGGAAATCAACCCCCTTACCTTTAACACCTGGTTTACCAACGCCAAGCCATACCTTTCAAGCGAGCGCACCTTCGGCCTGTCTGTGCCAAATGAGATCGCCATGGAATACATCGGCCAGCACCGCGAGCAAATCGAATTCGCCCTGAGAAATGCCACGCGGATCCATTATGACCTGGAAATCGCGGTCCGGCCCGACGGGAGTATCCCGTCCAGGGAAGAACTCGAACGGCGGTACGACGCGGCTTTCAACGGAAACGGGTCGTTTCAGATCGGCCGGCTCAATCCCGACTATTCTTTTTCAACCTTCATCGTGGGTTCGAGCAACAGTTTCGCCCACGCCGCCTCCGTCGCCGTGGCTTCCATGGAATCCCCGGGCAATTACAACCCGCTTTTCCTTTACGGCGGATCAGGACTTGGAAAAACCCACCTGATGCACGCCATCGGAAACCAGGTGCGCCGGGATTTTCCAAACAAACGTGTCGTTTACGTCCAGTCGGAACAGTTCGTCAACGAGTTTATTACCTGCATCCAGAAGAACGATTTCGAGGCCTTCCGCAACCATTACCGGCTGGCCGACATGCTCCTGATTGATGATATCCAGTTCATCGAGTCAAAAGAGCGCATGCAGGTTGAATTCTTCTACACCTTCAACGCCCTTTACGAATCGGGAAAGAACATTATCCTCACCTGTGACAAACCGCCCCAAAGCCTGGCGTCATTGACCGACCGCCTGCGGACCCGCTTCATCAGCGGCCTGACCATCGACATCCAGCCGCCTGACTACGAGACGCGGATCGCTATCCTGAAGAACCTGTGCCGGTCACACGGCGTCGACATCGATCCCGATGTCATTGAGTACATCGCAAGCAACATCACCTCCAATGTCCGCGAGATTGAGGGCGCCTTCAAGACCATCAGCGCCCTGCAGACCATGGGCGCGGAGGTCACGGCCGAGCTGGCGCGCCAGGCCCTGCAGAGCGTCATCCAGCCGGGGGCCGTCAAGGCGCTCGATTTCCCCCTGATCATGGAAATCGTGGCCCACTATTACGGGATCTCGGTCGACGATTTGAAATCACGGCAAAGGAGCCAGGACATCGTTGAACCCCGGCAAATCGCCATGTATCTCTGCCGCAAGAAGCTGAACCGGACCCTCAAGGAGATTGGTGCGGCCTTCGGCGGCAAGAACCATGCCACCGTTCTTCACGCCTGTGATAAAATTGCAGAAGGTATTGCGTCGGATCCGGCACTCTCCGAGACCATCAGCAATATCGAGATGCGCTTGCAGTAATGAACAAAGTTAGGATCATTTGTTGATAATTCATTGTTGATACCGTGTTGATCCTTTGTGAATAACCCTCTCGGTGTTGACAAGTCGATTTTTTAACAAAGGACACACAGACTATCCACGCTTTAGCAACAGGGTCAAAGTCAGGACAGACAGCGGCAAGGGTGGATTATTCACACAACTGACAGACATAAGAAGAAGAGGGTGAACTATCTTATAAGGCAACAGGCAAGACGGGAGGCAAAAAATGAAACTGACATGCTCAAGAAATCTTCTGGTGGAAGCCATCGCGACCGTCCAACGGGCCGTTTCAACGCGATCAACCAATCCCGTACTGGACGGAATCCTGCTCAAGGCCAATGAAGAACTGGTTTTGACCGGCTATGACAGCGAGACAGGCATCGAGTACCGGATGGAAGCCGATATTTCTGAAAAGGGAAGCCTGGTTGTGCCCGCCCGGGTCCTGTCGGAGGTTGTTCGCAAACTTTCGGACAATCACGTCTACCTGGCCGTTAAGGATGAGACAGTCCTGGTTGTCGAAAGTGGGAAGAGTGTGTTCAATATCCGGGGCTACGCCGCCGATCAATACCCTGAAATTGAATTTCTGGAAGATGAGACGCGAATCGTCCTGCAGCAAAAGACCTTGCGGCAGATGATCAACCAGACGAGTTTTGCCGTCAGCACCGATCAGAGCCGGCCCATCCTGATGGGAATCAACCTGATCGTCGAAGATGAAACCCTGACCCTGGTCGCCCTGGATGGTTTCCGTCTGGCCGTTCGCAGAGAGGCAATACCGGGCGTGCTGGCCAATGTCAATATCATCATTCCTGCCAAAGCCATGGGTGAAATTGCCCGGATCCTGTCGGACAGCGAAGAGGAGGTCGTCGTTTCACCTTCCCACAACTACATTATTTTCAGCAAGGAAAAGGTCAAGGTGGTGACAAGGCTGATCCGGGGGGAATTCTTGAACTACCGCAGCATCATCCCGCGTGACGCGGATTCCAGTCTGACCATGGCCCCCGACGTGCTGCTTGCCGCCGTAATCCGGGCCTCCATCATGATTGACACGGAGGACCGCAAGTTTCCCGTTATCTTCAACACGCCCGACCACGATACCATGACCATTGAGTCGAAGACGGATATCGGGAGCGCCAGGGAGGAAATTCCGGTTGCCCTTTCCGGCGATAAGGTGGAGATTGACTTCAATCCGCGCTTTTTTATCGAAGCCCTGCGTGAAATTGAAGACGAGCAGATCGTGATGACCTTCAGCGGCAGCCTCGGGCCCTGTTCACTCAAACCGGAAAAGGGTGAAGCTTTTTATTACATGATTCTTCCACTTCGCCGCTAGGCCCTCCATGCGCCTTTGTTCCGTCGAACTGGTCAATTTTAGGAATTACGAGCGCCTCCAGCTTTCTTTTCCCGGCGGGGCGCATATTTTCCATGGTCAAAACGCCCAGGGTAAAACCAACCTGCTCGAGGCCATCTATCTGTGCACCTGTGCCCGCTCACACCGGACCGGCCGGGATGATGAGCTGATCCGCCAGGGGGAGGATTTTTACCGGGCCGCGGTCAGCTTCTTGACCGACCGGGGCCTTTCGGAATCGGTTTCCATCGAGTACAGACGGTCCTTGGGCCGAAACGGCGTCCCATCGAGGATCGTACGCTATAACGAGCTTGAAATCGGCCGCCTGGCGGATATGATGGGCCTCTTCCACGCGATTTTGTTCGCGCCGGAGGATCTGCAGATCGTCAAGGATGGCCCGGCGGAACGCCGCCGCTTTCTCGATATCCTGATTTCGAGAACTGACCGCTCCTACTTTCGTGATCTGCAGGAATTCTGGAAGATCCTGGCCCACCGCAACCGGCTGCTAAAGTATCTGCGGTCCCGTGAACCCAGGGTCCCGGCGGGGGAGGCGGATGGCGGAATCCCCGGGGATCCCCGCGCCCAGCTCGATGTCTGGGATGAGACCCTGTCCGGCCACGCGGCCGCCATACTGGAAAAAAGAATCCACTATCTTGGCCTTCTGTCCGATTATGCCTCACTGTCGCTGCAGCACCTGACCCGTTCCAGGGAGGCGCTGGAGCTGCAGTACAAGGGGCTGGCCGGGATCGGACCCGGTATGGACCGCCAGGAAATCGCCCCCCTCTACCGGGAGCGGCTGTTACGTTCCAGGGAGGATGACCTGATACGCGGCAGCACCTCGCAGGGACCGCACCGTGATGACATGCTGATTCTGCTCAATGGTTCGGACGCGCGCGTTTACGCCTCCCAGGGCCAGCAGCGCTCGGTGGTGCTGGCCCTGAAAATCGCTGAGCTGACCATCCTGACAGAGATTACCGGAGAAAAACCCATCCTCCTGCTGGACGACGTCATGTCCGAGCTCGATGAAGCGAGGCGCTCACGCCTCATGGAGGTGATCCGGGATCATCAGGTATTTATTACCTGCACCGATCCGGGCCAGATCAGCCCCGCGGGCCAGGGGGGCCCCGCCTGCGCTTCCGGCTGGTCGGGACCGGTCCATTATTACCGGGTCAAAGAGGGGATGGCGGAACGATCTGAAAAGCCTGATGCGACTTGATTTTGACTCATCCAGCCGGGAGGGTGAAACGGGTCTTTTCCCGGCAGATGTGGTATAATTTTAAATGAATAAGCGCAAGGGATTTCACCTTGGAACCGGAGCAAAATGTACATCCATATCGGAGCCGATCTTTCCCTGCCAGCCCACTGGATTGTCGGAATATTTGATCTCGACCGCGTGACGCCGGCAGGCGGGACAGCGGATTATTTAAGGCAGGCGGAAAAGGAAGGCAGGCTGGACTGGATGACAGCGGATATCCCGCGTTCCCTGGTTGTAACGGTCGACCGTGTTTATCTGTCTCCCGTTTCGACCGCGACGCTGCGGTCCCGGCTGGCAGGCGAGAAACAAAAAGCGGAAGGATAACATGAATAAAGAGAAGGACGACAACAAGAACATACGTTCGGATCAGTTGGAAGAATTGCTGAAGAGGGCAGAGGAAGACGCGGAGGCCGGGAAAGACGGTCTTGTCAACCTGGCTGACGACGTCCGGGCGCTGACTGACGATTACACGGAGGACCAAGAGTCGCTGGCCGCCGTCCAGTTGACCGACTACGACACAAGGTCCACTTCTTCCTATGAAGACCAGGATATCCAGGTCCTGGAAGGCCTGGAAGCAGTCCGCAAAAGACCGGGCATGTATATCGGTGACACAACGGCTCGCGGCCTGCACCACCTCATTTATGAGATCGTCGCCAACTCGGTCGATGAGGCCCTGGCGGGCCGCTGTGACTCCATTGAAGTCACGGTTCTCCCCGACCAGTCAATCCGCGTCGAGGACAACGGCATCGGTATCCCGGTCGGTATCCACCCGACAGCCGGCATCCCCACGGTGGAAGTGGTCCATACCATGCTCCACGCGGGCGGCAAGTTCGGCGGTGACGCCTATGGCGTATCGGGCGGTCTTCACGGCGTTGGCGCTTCGGTTGTCAATGCCCTGTCCGAGTGGATGGAGGTGACGGTCAACCGGGACGGCAAGGCTCATTTTATCCGCTTTGAGCGCGGGGAAACAGTGACGCCGCTGACGGTGACGGGGCCGACGGATAAAACGGGAACCGTGACCACCTTCAAACCCGACCCGGAGATTTTCAGTGAGATGGACGCCGACTTCGACCTGATGACGACCCGCTACCGGGAGATGGCCTTTCTGAACCGCGACGTGGCCATCACCCTGATTGATGCCCGGGTGACACCGCACGAGGTCAAGCATCTTCATTACGGCGGCGGCATCGTCTCTTTTGTCGAGTACCTGAACCGCAACAAAACGGTGCTCTTCGACCCGCCCATTTATTTTTACGCGGAACAGGACGGCTGCTTCGTTGAAGTCGCCATCCAATACAATGATTCTTACAGCGAGAATGTCTACACCTACGCCAACAACATCGCCACCATTGAGGGCGGCAGTCATCTGACCGGTTTTCGCTCAGCTTTGACCAAGACCATCAACGATTACGCCCGCAAATACAATATCCTGAAGGAAAAAGATAAAAACCTTCAGGGCGAGGACATCCGGGAGGGCATGTGCGCCATCATCAGTGTCAAGTTGAAGCACCCCCAGTTTGAGGGCCAGACCAAGACCCGCCTGGGGAATCCGGAAGTCCGGACGGTGGTGGAGTCGACCGTCAATGACAAGCTGATGGTCTACCTGGAGGAGAACCCGCAAACGGCGCGGATGGTCGCGGGAAAAAGTGTGGCTGCCTCCCAGGCCCGTGAGGCCGCGCGCAAGGCCCGGGACATGACACGGCGCAAGAGCGCCCTTGACAGCAACGCGCTCCCGGGCAAGCTGGCTGACTGCCAGGAAAAAGATCCGACCTTTTGCGAGCTCTTCATCGTTGAGGGAGACTCGGCCGGCGGCACGGCCAAGAATGGCCGGGAAAGAAAATACCAGGCCATCCTGCCCTTGTGGGGCAAGATGCTGAACGTGGAAAAATCGCGTGTCGACAAAGTGCTTGATAATGACAAGCTGATGCCCATCGTCATGGCTCTGGGCGCCGGGATCGGCAACGACTTTGACCTGGACCGGCTGCGCTACCATAAGATCATCCTCATGGCCGATGCCGATGTGGACGGATCCCACATCCGGACCCTTCTTCTGACATTTTTCTTCCGCTACATGCGGCCCCTGGTCGACGCGGGCCATGTCTACATCGCCTGCCCGCCGCTCTACCGGGTCTTTTCGGACAAAAAAAGCCGCTACGCCTACGATGAAGACGAGATAGAGACGATCAAGGAAGAAGAAGGTTGGGAGAGTCCCAAGCTGCAGCGCTTCAAAGGCCTTGGGGAAATGAACGCCGACCAGCTCTGGGATACGACCATGAACCCGGAACAGCGCAAGCTTCTCCAGGTTCAGGTCATCGACGCTCAGATGGCCGATGAGACCTTCACCCTGTTGATGGGCGACAAGGTGGAACCGCGCCGTGACTTTATCCGGGCCAATGCCAAGCTGGCCAATCTCGATACCTGACCCATGCCAATGTTTCACGTGAAACATTCCGGTCGGTGAAGTCAAGCCATGGACTTTAAATTTTCAGTTGAAGGAATCACCCTGGAGACAGACCGTCTGCTGATGAGGCCCTGGCTTCCTTCAGATCTTCAGGACTTTCACGCCTACGCACGCGTCCCCGGTGTCGGTGAGATGGCCGGCTGGCCCCATCACCGGTCCATGGAAGAGACAAAGACCATCCTCAGGCAGTTCATGGCCGCCGGTGAAGTCCTGGCTGTCGTTCACAAGAAAGAGGGCAAGGTCATCGGTTCTCTTGGAACCCACCCGGTCGCCCACGCCCTGCCCGAGCCCTATCAGAACCGTTACGCCAAGGAAATCGGTTATGCCCTGAATAAAAAATACTGGGGCCTCGGCCTTATGGCGGAAGCCCTGGTTGCCTTGACGGATCACCTCTTCCGCTTTACCCCCGCCACAATCCTGATCTGCTGCTGCCTCCTGTCCAATCAGCAGAGCCGCCGCGTCATGGAGAAGGCGGGCTTTGTCTTTTCGCGAAGGTTTAAACGGAAACGCGATGTTCCCTCGTCGGAGGAATCGCTTGAATTTATACTGACTGAGGAGGCCTGTCACGCCATGGAACGCCAACGAATCTCTTTTGAAAATGACTACAACGCCGGATGTCATCCGGCTGTGCTGCAGGATCTGGTCGAGACCAACGAAATAAAGACAAGCGGCTATGGCCTGGATTCCTACTGTGAAGAAGCGGCCCGCCTGATTAAGGAGGCCTGCCAGGCGCCCGGGGCGGATGTCCATTTTCTGACAGGCGGCACCCAGGCCAATCTGATTGTCGCGGCGGGTGCCCTGAAGCCGTGGCAGGGAATCATCTCGGCGGATACCGGCCATATCAATGTCCATGAAGCCGGAGCCATCGAGGCGACCGGCCACAAGGTCCTGGTCATCGCTTCCCGGGACGGCCTGCTGGACGCGGCGGAGATTGACCGTTACTGCCAGTCCTATCAGGAAGATCCAACTGCTGAGCATATGGTGCAGCCCGGCATGATCTATCTGTCTCAGCCGACGGAATTGGGGACCTTGTATCAAAAAGAGGACCTGGCGGCCATCCGGGAGGTGGCCGACCGCCGGGGCCTGCTTCTTTACGTCGACGGGGCAAGGCTGGCTGCCGCCCTGGCGGTTGCCGCGACCGGCCTGGATCTTGCGGACATGGCGCGCCTCTGCGACCTCTTCACCATCGGCGGGACCAAGTGCGGTGCCCTTTTCGGGGAAGCTCTCGTCATCGTCGGGGACTCTTTGAAGAAGGATTTTCGCTCGCTGGTGAAACAGCGGGGAGGTCTTCTGGCCAAGGGCAGGCTTCTGGGCATCCAATACGCTGCGCTCTTTCGCGAAAATCTCTACCTGGAGATCGGGCGTTATGAGAATGAACGCGCCAGGGAACTGGCCGCCCTGTTTCAGGCGCGGGGGATCGATTTTTACGCGCCGCCCCAGACCAACCAGCTCTTTGTCATCCTCGATCCGCAAGAAGAAGCCCAGCTGGCAAGCCGGGCCATCTTTGAGCGCATCATGCCGACGGACGACGGCCGGCAGGTCTGCCGCTTCGTGACATCCTACGCGACAAAGCGCGAGGAAATCGAGCGCCTCTTCCTGTAAAAAAGGGGCCGGCTTCCGGGCGGGCCCGGCGAATCATGATACAATTGACGCGTTAATGATTGACAAAAAAGGTCGCTGAGATCTTGAGGAAACGGATTTTTTATGGGGATTGTGATCGCTGTTGCCAACCAGAAGGGCGGTGTGGGGAAGACAACGTCTTGTGTCAATCTCGCGGCTGCCCTGGCCGGCCAAAACAAGAAAGTGCTGCTGGTTGACGCCGACCCGCAAGGCAATTCGACCTCCGGTGTCGGTGTCGATAAAAAAGCAATCCAGTGGTCGACCTATGACCTGCTGGTGGGAAATACCACGGATATAAAGGGCGCCATCGTGAGCGCCCGGGACTTTTTCGATCTGCTGCCATCCAATATCAATCTGGCCGGCGCGGAAGTTGAGCTGGTCAACTTGAGCAACCGGGAAAGAAGACTGGCGGAGATCATCTCACAGCTGAAAGACCACTACGACTACATCCTCATCGACTGCCCCCCCTCGCTCGGCTTATTGACAGTCAACGCGCTGACGGCCTCCGACGCTGTTCTCATTCCGGTGCAGGCGGAGTACTACGCGCTGGAGGGTCTGATGCAGCTGATGACAACGCTCAGTCTGGTTAAAAGATCCTACAACCCCCAGCTCCGCCTGGCGGGTGTTTTTATCACCATGTTCGATGCTCGGACCCAGCTGTCCAAGCAGGTCCGCGATGAGGTCGCCTGGTATTTCCGGCATGACTTTCTTGAAACAGGCATTCCTCGCAATGTCAGGCTGAGCGAAGCGCCGAGTTTTGGCAGCACCATCTTCGAATACGACAGGCGGTCGCGCGGCGCCAACAGCTACAAGACGCTGGCGCGCGAGCTTTCCCGGCGGCTGGCAGGCAAAGCCTGGCAGGACGGCAGCATTGGCCACTTCTAGCCGGTCTGGCAAATAGAGCAGGAGACCTACCATGGCCGAAGAAAAAAGAGAGATGACTCCGCGATCCAAACGCGGCCTGGGCCGGGGCCTGGGCGCCTTGTTTGAGTCAGAGGCGGATCCGGGCCGGCAAGGCGGAGGCCGGGCGGCCGAGATTGACATCAACCGGCTGGAGCCCAACAGGGATCAGCCGCGCCGCAGTTTCGACCAGGAGGGACTGAGGGAGTTGGCGGATTCCATCCGCGATCAGGGGGTGATCACCCCGCTCATCGTGACCCCGTCACAAACCCCGGAGCACTACACCATCGTGGCCGGTGAGCGCCGCTGGCGCGCCGCCCGGCTGGCCGGCCTGCAAAGCCTTCCCGTTGTTGTCCGCGAGCTGACACAAGAGGATATACAGCGCCAGGCTCTGATTGACAATGTCGTCCGCCAGGATTTAAACGCCATGGAGGAAGCCCAGGCCTATGACCGCCTGATCAGGGAATTCGGCCTGACACAGGAGGAACTTGCCTCAGCCCTGGGCAAAAGCAGGCCCGCCATTGCCAATACGCTCCGCCTGCTCAACCTGCCCGAGAGCATCCGGGAACTGGTCCAAAAAGGCGAGCTGTCCCCCGGCCACGCCCGGGCCATTTTGGCCTTGACCGACGCCGCGCAGCAAAACAGGGCGGCCGCTGAAGTTCTGACCCGGCAGCTGAGCGTCCGCGATACGGAAAAACTGGTTTCTGACATCAAAAAGCCGCCGGCGCCCAAAAAGAAGAAAGCAGCTGCCGATGATCCGGTCCGGCTTCACCTCCGCGCGGTTGAAGACAAGCTCCGGCGGGTGCTCGCGACCCGGGTCACCCTGGAGGGGGGAGCCGGGCAGGGGAAAATTGTCATCCGCTACCACAACGCCGATGAGCGAGAACGGCTGATTGAACAGCTCCTGCGCTCGGATTCGTGAATCACCGCGAAAGATGGAGATGCTTATGCCGACCCTGCTCGAGATTAAACAGCGCCAGGAGGAGTTTTTTCAAAGGCTGATCGCCTTCATCCTCCCCATCCTTGCCTTCTATTTCGGCTTTGTGGCGCACGGCCTTTGGCCCTTCGGCAACAAGCACCTGCTGGCCTACGACCTCTACCATCAGTACGCCCCCTTCCTTTTGGAACTGAAGCGAAAGATTCTTTCCGGCGACGGCCTGTTTTTTTCATGGAGCGGCGGACTCGGCGTCAATTTTTACAGCATCTTCACTTATTACGCCGCCAGCCCCCTCAATCTTCTGACGGTCCTCTTCCCCGACCGCTACATCACGGAAGCCGTGACCCTTTTGACCCTGCTGAAGGTCGGGCTCTCAAGCCTCTTTTTCCGGGAATTCCTGACGCGTTCCTTTCGCAGGCTTGATCCGGCCGCTTCCATTCTTTCCGGCTTCTATGCCCTTTCCGCCTGGGTCTACGCCTACAGCTGGAATATCATGTGGCTGGACACCCTGGTCCTCTTCCCCCTGGCCTGTCTGGGCCTGGTCGAGCTGGTCCGGGACAGGAGACCGCGGCGCTTCGTTTTTGCCCTGACCTTGATGCTCCTGACCAATTACTACACCGCCTTTTTCGCCTGCGTCTTTCTTTTTCTCTATTACTTTGTCCTGCGCGTCCAGTTCGCGCCAAAATCCCAAAAAGGCCTGGCCCCTCTTCTGGATTTTGCCCGCTTTGCCGGCTATTCGATCCTGTCGGCGTTTCTGGCTGCTGTCACCCTTTGGCCCACGGCCAGGGCGCTTGCCATAACCTCTGCGGCGGGCGATGTTTTTCCCCGGGGCTTTTCCTTCGCCCAGCCTTTTATGGAAATGCTGGGCCGGATGACTCCCCTTCGCGCTCCGCATATCATGAGCGGCCTGCCCAACATCTTCGCGGGCACCTTCGTTCTCCTGCTCATTCCTGCCTTCTTCGCCAACCGCAGGCGCGGCCTGGGTGTCCGCGCCGCCTACGGCGTCCTCCTGGGTTTTCTTCTCTTTTCCTTCCAGTCGAAGACCCTGAGCTTCCTGTGGCACGGCGGCCATTACCCGAATTCGCTTGATTACCGCTATGCCTTCGTCTTCATTCTCCTGGCCCTGGCCATGGCCTACCAAGCCATGGGTGACGATCTCACCCTTTCACGAAGAGCCATGGTGGTCACGGCGGCGGCGGTTTTCGTTCTTCTTCTGGCGGAACAGCAATTCTCGCAAAACGATACCTTGTCCCACTGGCGCCTTCTGGCAACCGCCGTCCTCTTCCTTGTCTACCTGATGATTTTTGCCAGGATGCGGCCAACCCGCCAGGGCAAGGGGGATGGGCGGCTTCCCCTGCGCGGCGTCCCCTACGAATTGTCGGGGCGTCACCAGCTGAGCCCCCGCTGGAAGATACTTTCACTGACCCGTTTGAAGCACAGCAAGCTGTCTGCTCTTGAGCCAGGCGAAAGATCGGGCCGTATCCGCTATCGCCGGGCCCTTTCATTCCTCTTTCTTTTCCTGGTAGTCGAGCTGCTCTTCCATGCCTTTACAGCGGCGGCCCTCTACCAGCAGGTCGCGCCGCTTGGGGATCGCGCCTATTACGCCGACAACGCCTATGCGGCGGAAGTTTTCCAGACAACGCGGGCTATGAAAAAAGCCCATGCCGGCCAGCCCTGGCGGGCCGAAATACTTCCCGATACCTGCGTCAACGATCCTTTCCTTTTTGCGACCAACGGCATGTCCCTGTTCGCGTCACCCTTCCCGCAGGCGTCGATCGACTTTTTCTCCGATTTGGGTTATCCGACCAATGGTGTCAACAGCTTCCAGTACAAGGAATCGACCATTGTCATGGACAGCCTGCTGGGCATTGAATACCTGATCGTCAAGGAGAGCCGCATCTTTGACGACCGGACCCGTGTTGAAATCAACCGGGGGGAAGAGACCCGCCTGCTTCGAAACCCCCACGTCCTGCCTTTTGGTTTTTTCGCGACACCGGAAGCGGCCTATCTGGATGAGGAATGGATGCCTGAAGACGCACCGGACGTGCAAAACAGATTGCTGTCCGCCCTGAGCGGCGCACCCGGGGTCCTGATCAAGGATTCATTCCGTCCCTGGGAGATCGAAGGCTGCTACGTCGAAATGGAAAATGAGCCGTCGACCTTCCGCGTGATCCGGGATGCCGGTGACGCCGACTGGGCCTTTCTCGTCTACGATGTGCCGCAAGACGGGATCTACTACATTTTCTGGGAGGATGAGTCGGTCGGCATTAACTACAGCAACGGCTTCATCGGGGATTATGAGTTTTTCCAACTGGGCGGCAGCAAAAAGGGGATCGGTGACGTCGGTTTTCTTGAGGCGGGAAGCCAGTTGCATTTCCGGGTCAGCATGCCGCCGGAGGGTGCTGTCAACGGAACTTTCGGGGCCTGCGTAGCCCGCCTTGACGAGGAGGGCTGGCAGATGGCGCATGACAAGCTGGCCGCCCATCCCCTGGTCCTGGATCAGTTTTCCTCCAATTCTTTTTCGGGAGAAATCACCGCCCCCCGCGACGGCTATCTCTTTTTGCCCACAACGGGCAATCCCGGCTGGACCTTCAAAGTGGACGGCCAGGTGACATCCGCGCGAACCGTCCGCGGCAGCTTCATCCTGATCCCGCTCGATGCCGGCCCCCATACCATCAGCGCCCGCTTTGTCCCGCAAGGTTTCTTCACTGGCCTGGCCCTGTCCTTGGCCAGCCTTGCGGCCGTCCTGGCATGGGCCGGCTATCAATGGGTAAAAAAGAATGGCAGAAGCCGGCCATCCGGGCCCGGAAGGCCCCTCCCTTGAGCCTGTGCGGTCACGGGGGCGGGCATCTCGTGTTATGATTAATCCAAATCTGCA
The DNA here is from genome assembly GCA_964606165.1 of uncultured Mageeibacillus sp. GTDB lineage: Bacteria > Bacillota > Clostridia > Saccharofermentanales > DTU023 > UBA4923. The sequence continues at coordinate 25,621 of CAZSFQ010000011.1, read as the reverse complement.
TTGACCGCAACACAGGAGTGAGCCATGGATACTATTGTCAAATATCGTTTCGACCGGGAAATGGTTTCTTTCGTCAAAACTCTCGACATTAAAACAGCCATGTTCGGCTATGACAAAAGTGATGTCTACGACAAGATCAAGGATCTGCTGGTCAAGGCGCGCGATGTATGCGAGGACCTGGTGCGGGAAGCCCATGAGGAAGTTGAGCGCATGAAAGGGGAGCTGGACAAGGCGGCCGGTGATCCGGCCCCGCCCGTGACTCCTGTTTCCCCCGAACCGGCCGGGTCAGTGCCCATGGCAGCCCTCGCCCACGGCCAAACGGCGGAAAGCGAAGACACGGAACTGGCCCGCCTGCGCAAGGAAGTCCAGACGCTCCAGGAAAGCCTTGCAGAATATCGAAAGCGTGAAGAACTCCTTGTCCGGGCCCACGACATCGTGTCGGAGGCCCGTCTCGAGCGTGAGGCCATCATCCGCAACGCCCAGAAAAAAGCGGAAGAAGAACTGTTTTTGTTCCGCGCCAAGCAGCGTGAGGAAGAAGCTGACTCCCGCGGGGATCTGGAACGCCTAGACGCAAAGAAAAGAGACATCGAGAGCATATGCGCCGGCTATCAGGCCTACGCCAGGGAGGGCCAAAAGCTCTTCGACCAGCTGAACGATTACGTGGCCAGGCTCGATCTGATTGAGAGTCCGGAATATGATGAATGGCCCGCAAATCACCCCCTGACGGATGAGAGTGCCTTCGACCCTCCCGTCTTGTCTGCCGATGAGAGCTTGTCCTGCACGGAAGAGTCCATGCCTCTATGCGAGCTTGTTGACGAAGATCCCGAAGGCATTTTCCGGGGCCAGGATTTGGCCGATGACCCGTCCGCTTACGAAAACAGGCCGGAGGAACCGGACCTGGAAGCTGAATGCCAGCACCCGGAATAGCAAGATCTTCAGGCGAAAGGGGGCAGGCAGGATGGCTATCTGTGAGCTGCGGGGCCTTGTTAAGCGGTATAAAGAGGTGACCGCCCTTGATCATTTTGATCTGGAGGTCAAAGAAGGGGAGATCCTGGGCCTGCTCGGGCCCAATGGATCAGGCAAGACAACCGCCATCAACTGCCTGCTTGGCCTGCTCCGCTACGACGAAGGGGAAGTCTCTGTTTACGGTCAGTCCCCAGACAGCCGTGACCCGGGCCTGAAAGGCCGGATTGGACTGGTTCCAAGCGACCTGGCCTACTTCGAAGAACTTTCCGTTCTTGACAATCTTCGTTATTTCGCCGGCCTTTATGAATCAGACAAGCACCGGCAAAAGCGTATGACCGACGAGGCCATCGCCTTTACCGGCCTGGAGAAGTACCGGAAATTCGCGGCGAAGAAACTTTCAGGGGGACTGAAACGCCGCCTCAACATCGCCTGCGGCATCGTCCACAGCCCGGAATTTCTCGTCCTGGACGAGCCGACCCTGGCCCTGGACGCCCAAAGCCGAAACTATGTTCTGGATGGCGTCCGCAAGCTGAACCAAAACGGCTCGACGGTACTTTACACCACCCACTACCTGGAGGAAGCGCAGGATCTGTGTGACCGCATCGTCATCATCGACCAGGGGCGCAATATGGCGACAGGCACCTTACAGGAACTGATCGGCCTGATCGACGCCACTGAGTCGGTTCATATTGAGCTCAGCTCACAAGAGGACCAGGGCCGGGTCCTGGATCTTTGCCGGTCCTTTGACGGCCTCGTTGACCTGACAGGCAACGCCGGCAGCCTGACCGTCAAGCTGGCGCCCCCCGGCCATCACCTGGCAAGGCTGATCGACATCCTGCGGCAGGAGGGTATCGCTTATTCCACCATTTACAGCCAGTTGCCATCCCTCAATGACGTCTTCCTGTCGCTGACCGGCAAGGCCTTGCGCGAGTGAGGATTTCTTGGCCATGGGACAGTTTGTTTCACACCTGAAAATCCGGGGAAAGCTGACATTAAAAGACAAAGGCTCGCTTTTTTGGGTTTTCATTTATCCGCTTCTTCTAGTGACCATGATGGCTGTCGCCTTTCGCGGCGTGGGACTCAAGATGGAGCCGATCCGCACGGCGGCGGAGACAGGTTCGCCCTACACCGCCTACCTCCAGGAAATCGACATGCTGGATCTGGCGGTCATGGAGCCACAAGAGGCATACCGGGCGCTTGAGGCGAAAGAAGTGACGGGCATATTTCGGGCGGACGGCAGGCTCCTGGTTCGTGAGAGCAGCGCCGGGGCCAGGATCCTGAGCGAAATAGGCACCGAATTAAAGAGGGCGGAAGCAGCCGGCCGCCTGGGTGTCCAGCCCGACTTTTCCAAAGACCCCCTCCCTGTCGGTCAGCAGGACACGGACCTTCTCATGGGCATCCTTTCCATGACGGTCGCCATGTTTTCCCTCTACTCTTATTTTTCCGGCATCGGCATGATTGACCACCTGCAGGCCAACCTGTCGCCCCTGGCCGCCAGGCTCTCCACGACACCCCTCTCACGGCCCTCCTTCATGGCTGCCGGCACGCTCATCAACATCCTGCTCTCTTTTCTTGAGATGGTTTTGCTGACCTTATATCTCAAGTATGTGTGGGGCATTAACTTCCTGGCCGATCTGCCGCGATCCCTGCTCCTCCTTCTTGTCGCCTGCTTTTTTGGTATCGCTGCCGGCCTCTTTGTGGGTGCCTCGAATAAATGGCCGACCAAGGCCAAGGTCCCGCTCGGGATCGGCGTCATGCTGGTTCTGGGGGCCTTTGGCGGCATGATGGGTGTCGATCTCCGGCTTTTCCTGGACCGGCACGCGCCATGGCTGAACCGCTGCAACCCCATCAATCTGGTGGGGCGGCTGCTTTACAGGCTGAACGCCCTGTCTTCAACCAGGGAATACACCACCGGCGTCCTGGCCCTTGCCGCCGCAGCCCTTCTTTTGTGGTTCGCGTCGCTTCTCTTTTTACGCCGAAGGCAGTACAAAAGTTTGTGAGGGCGTCATGATTGTCTTTCGAACCTATCTGGCCCTTTTGCGAAAGTACTGGCTCATCATCCTGTCTTATGCGGGTGTATTTTTGATTCTGATCCTGGTGATTGGAGCCGGGTCGGGGACGAAGGGGCCCCGTCAATTTGTGCGCGGCAGCATGAATGCCGCCCTTTCAATGCCGGCCGGCGGCCACGAAGAGGGAGAGGCCTTCGCCTCGTGGCTGGAAGAGGCAGGTCACAAGGTCAGTTTGGTTTCGTTTTCGACCGAAGAAGCGCAGGAAGCGGTCTTTGACCATGGCTATGACGCCGTATTTCTTTTCGAGCCGGGCCAGGCCGCCCCCCGGGCCCTGACCGACCGGACAACAAGCGGCGGTTATTTTGCGCTTTCCGTTGCTGAAACCTATTTTCGCTATCGGGAAGCCTTTGAGGCCGGTGACGGCTCTTATGACCAGGCATTATTTCATGGGGTCCTGGCCCAGGAGATGGAGGTTCTTCTCCAGGAAGGCAGTGAGGCCGGCAGCGACGACGATGCCCGGATTTCCTTTTTCTCGGGCTTCGCCTATGTCCTGCTGCTCATGTCCACGACCCTGGTGCCCCTTGTGGGCCAGTCCTTTTCGGAACCGGGCCTTCGCTCGCGGACAGCCCTTTCGCCCTACCCTGCCCCTTTGCAGGCATTGGGGATGACGCTGGGATCCGGCTTGATTGTCTTTGGAATCTCGACCGTCCTCCTGCTTGCCACGCTCCCTGTCACCCGGACACTTTTCGTCCGCGGTCTGACGGCAAGCATTTTGCTCAACCTCTTTGTCTTCGCTCTGGCCGTTCTGGCCCTGAGCCACCTGATCGCAAGCCTGATCCGCAACAAGGTGGCCATCACAGCGGTCAGCACCGTTTTATCCTTGGGAATGGCCTTTCTTTCGGGGGCCTTTGTGCCGCAGCCCCTCCTGGGCCAGGTCGCCCTGACTATCGCCAAAGGCTTCCCTCTTTACTACTACATCCACGCCAATCTCCGGATTCACACGCCGGCCTCCATGACGACGGACCTTGTGATTCAGTTTGCTTTCGCCCTGGCCTACTTCCTTATAGCCGTCGCGGCCTTGAGGCTTTCGAAGCGCGCGCGGCGGCAGACCAGGGTCCAAGGGCCTTCATAAATCTTTTTCTATTTTTCTTTTAATCACCAGGGAAAAGAACAAGAAGAGCAAAAGCAGGGCAAGTGTGCCGAGCAGGAGGGTAGAAACCATATTGATGACAGCTTGCGGCCCTCTGTCTGCCGCGGGCTCTTCGCTTTCTTCGGCTTCACTTTCCGCAGGGGGAGGGGTTGGCACCGGACGATCCCCGATTCCGGTGATGGCCAGATTATCCTCGGGCAACTGTTCAGCCAGAGCCTGGTAGACCGCCACATGGTCGGTCAGGTGCCCTCCGGGCTTATCCGCCCCTGTCGTGCACAAGGCAAAGGTCAGTCCCTGGATCTCCTTGAAGCTGGCGAGGCAGTAGCCCGATTCTTTCAACTGACCGGTCTTGCCGCCCTCGATGGAGCTGCTGTCGATCCCCGTGACCTGGCTGTAATAAGTCAGGTAATGCCGCATGTCAATCCCCTGGGGGTGCTGACTGGTCGCCTTGGACCGGTAATGCCGAACGGTCATGACTTCCCGCAAAAAAGGATTTTCCAGGACAAGTCCCAGCAGGACAGCCACATCCCGTGCCGTTCCGTAATTATCCGGATGGAAAAGACCGGTCGCGTTGGCATAGCGGGTTCCCGCAAGCTTCAGGGTCACAGCCTTTTCATTCATAAGGACGACGAATGCACCGGTACTGCCCGCCGTAACCCTGGCCAGCGTATTGGCGGCGTCACATCCGGAGCTGATCAAAAGGCCGTGGAAGAGATCCCGGTAAGTGACGGACTCACCGGCTTCAAAGCCCGCCAGGGAGGCATTGAGCTCCTGGAGACCTTCCAGGTCGGAAGAAAGAACCTGTACCCGGTCATCGAGGCCGAGACCCTCTTCTTCCATCAGATCATAAGCCAGCCAGGCCGTCATGATTTTAGTCAATGAAGCGGTATAGACCTTCTCATCCTGACGGTAATGCAGGAGGTCGAAGCCTTCTCCATCCCGGAAGACGAGCAGGCAGGCTGTTCTTGACCTGAGCGAATCGAGGCTGAAGGAGAAGGGCCGGCCATCGATGAGGCCGGTGACCAGTTGATCCCGGCCGGGGCCGTCTGCTCTGGCTGGCCCGGGGAAAAATAAAAAGAAAAGCAAGAAAAGAAGCGGCGGCCAGACGAGGAGCTGTGGCACTTTTGACCTGTTCTTCACGGCGTCAATCACTCCAAAAAACACAAAGCCAAAGGCAGCGCTCCGAAGTAAAGGTCAGGCGGTGGCGCCTGTGCGCCTCAATCAGGAGATGATCGCCGTCTTTCAAGGAAACGGTCTCCCCGTCGTCGACGAAAAGGATCCCGGCCTGCCCTTCCAGGAGAATGACCCATTCGTGTTCCCCCTGATCGTAGATCTCTCCTGACTGGCCGGATGAACAGATTCGCTCGATTCGGATCCTGCCTGATTCAAAGAGCCGTTCGATTTTCTCCTCTTTCGGGTCGAAGCATAGATTCTCGAATAAATTCCGGTTTTCCATACTCGTTAAGCATAGCAGGATCAAGGCAGCCATGGGGAAAAATCGGTTAAAATAGTGGAAGAGGAAGAGGTGAATCATGCGGGATATGTCCATCGAATACCGTCCCATCCACTATGGAAGCGCGGATTACCAGCAAACACTGGGACTGCGTGATGAAATTCTGCGCAGGCCCTGGGGTCATTCCATTGCGGAGGATGACCTGTCAAAAGAGGGCGATGACCTGATCTACGGCGCCTTTGACGGGGATAAATTGGTGGGGATGGCCATTCTCCAGGATGATGGAACGGCTTACAACCGCTTGCGCTATATGGCGGTTGACAGCCGGTACAGGAGGCGGGGCATCGGCGCCGCCATTGCCCGCGAGTTCGAGTCGCGCTCCAAAAAAGCCGGCAAAGCCGGCATCCGGCTCATGGCCAGGACAAGTGTCACAGCCTTCTATGAGACACTTGGCTACCGGCTGGAAGGTGAAGCCTTTGTCCCCGGCCACATTCCGGTCGAACACGTCATGATGGTGCTTCACTTTTCCTGACAAGCTTTCTTGAGGACCAGCTTCCGGCACACTCATTACCAAACAGCCTGACTCCTACACCGTATTTATTTTCGTGTTATCTTGATTGAGTGATCAATTAAACCGGATTCCCTGGAATGCCGGAAAGAAGGAAGTGCGAGCGTGAATACGGCTGTCTTGCAGGATATGCTGATCGGGACCGGTGTGATCGGAGCCTTTTTACTCCTGGGAGCTTTTCTCCGGGCCAAGGTACCGCTTTTCCGCCGCTGGCTTTTGCCGGCGTCCGTTATCGGCGGCGTGATCGGCTTGCTTTTGGGGCCTCCCCTTTGGGGCACAGCCGCTCCTCTTTCCTTTCCTGATGAATGGATGGCGCTCTGGGAGGCGCTGCCCGTTGTCCTGATTGTTCCCATTTTCTCGGCGGCACCCCTGGGTACATCCATGGACCCCGCCAAAAAACGGCGCCGCCTCCGCGACATGGCGCCCATTGTTCTCCTGATGACCGGAATTTTCTCTCTCGGAGGGAGCATCCAATATGTGATCGGCTATGGGGTAAACCTGGCCATCACGGCCATCCGGCCGGAAACAGGCCTGTACCGGACCTTCGGTTATGAACTGCCCCAGGGTTTTGCCGGCGGACATGGCACAGCGACGGCGGTGGGCAGCATCTTGAAGGATTTCGGCCTGCCCTGGTGGCAGACCGCCCAGGGCGTTGCCCTGACCATGGCGACCATCGGCCTGATAGGCGGCATGCTCCTGGGTATTTATTTCATCAACCGGGCGTCACGCAAGGGGCAGACACAACTGCTGGGCGAGGCAAGAGCCATCCCCAGGGAAACACTTCAGGGCTACACGACCGACATTGACAAGCAGAAGAGCCTGGGCCGGGAAACCGTAGCCGGTTCCTCCATTGAGACCATCACGGTCCACCTTGCCCTCATGCTGATCGCCTCAGGCCTTGCCTACATACTCGCCGGCCGCATGCGGGTCTGGCTGCCCAGCGTTTACCTGCCCGTTTGGTTTTACGCGCTCCTGATTATGTACGGGGTCAATTTCATCCTCCTGAAATTGAAACTCAACTGGCTGATCGATACCAAAGTCAAGGCCAGAATTACGGGGACCTTCTCGGATCTCGCCATCACCGCGGCCATCATGACCCTGCCCTTCAAGGCCGTTTCCGCCTACATCGTCCCCATCTTGATCATGAGTGTGGTCGGTTTCGTCGGAACCTATTTCGTGACCTTTCCGCTCTATCGCAAAACCTTCCGCGGAGACTTCCCCTTTGAGCGCGCCATCATGGGCTGGGGAGTCAACACGGGCGTCATGATTACAGGCATGACCCTTTTGAAGATCACCGACCCGGAATACGAGTCGCCTGTCCTCAATGACTTCTCCATGGGATTTGCCCTGATGAGTCTCTTTTCCCTGGTCATCAGCCCCATTGATTACAACTTCATCGCCCGTGGTTCGACCCTGGCCAACTTTCTTTGGAATGCGGGGGTCGGCCTTTTCTACGCGACCATTGCCTTCATCGGCTGCCGCATGACAAGAAGACCGGTCAAAGCGCTTCGTGAGTGATAAGGCGATGCGGATCGACAGCCATGTTCATGTGACACCGCCCGATCTGATCGCCGGCTGGGAGAAAATCGCGAAAAGAGAACCTTATTTCAAGCTTCTGAGCGAAAGTCCCGTCAACCGGTTCGCGACGGCGGAACAGGTTGTCGAAGCCATGGAGGAGAATGGCTTCGACAAGGCCGTCATCTTCGGTTTCAGCTTTCGTGACATGGGGCTTTGCCGCTACGTCAACGATTATGTGATCGAAAAAACCAAGGCCTATCCCGACCGGCTGATCGGTTTTTCCACCCTCCTCCCCCAGCATCCGGAGGCGGAAAAGGAGCTTGTGCGCACATACGAAAGCGGCTTGCGGGGCGTCGGCGAGCTCTTCCCCGAAGGCCAGGGTTTCGCCCTTGAATCACCAGGGCAGATGAAGGCATTGGGCCGCACCTGCGCGTCCCTGGGCATCCCCGTCATGCTCCATGTCAATGAGCCGGTCGGCCACCATTATGCCGGCAAGACCAGGACGAGTCTGGCGCAGGCGGTCACCTTTGCCCAAAACTTCCCTGATCTGAAAATCATCCTCGCGCATTGGGGAGGCGGCCTCTTCTTCTATGAGCTGATGAAAGAGGTCAGGCTGGATCTGGCCCGGGTCTACTACGACACGGCGGCCTCCGTCTTCCTTTACGGTCATCAGGTCTACGATGTCGTCAGGGCACTGGATTTGACCGATAAAATTTTGTTTGGCAGTGACTTCCCCCTGCTTTCCCCCCAACGCTATCTAGGCGACCTTGAAAGGAGCGGTCTTTCCGACCGGGACAAGGAAGCCATCCTGGGTGGAAACGCCAGGCGGCTCCTGTCTTTGGGAACCGGAAACAGACGGCACCGTCCGGACAGGAATCCTGTTGTATGATGAAGGCGGGTTAGCCGTTCTCTTACAATGTCTGGAGGAGGTGGTCGGGATGGCGGAAAGAGCGAAAGGCAGTGTCTGGATCCTGGTCGGATCTATTTTGTGGATTGTCAGCGCGGGCATGGGGATCATGTCCGGCCTCTTCATGCTCATCGCCGGCTCCCTCATTTTGAAGCTGCTGGGAGCGCTGATTGAAACCCCGACGGAATGGGGAGTGGACCTCTCCACCCTTCTTATGTCCTTCGGCCTGATCATCGGGCTGCTCATCATCGCCTACTTTACCTTGATTATTGTTTTTGCGGCCTTGTCTTTGAGACGGCGGGATGACCTTTCACGGTCGACTTTTCCGCTGGTGATCGGAATCATCTTTGTCCTCCTCGCCTTGCCTCAACTTTTCATTTTTCCCTGGTATCTGGCATCCCTGGCCTGGATTTCTTCTGTCCTTGCCCTTGTTTTCCCCGGACTCATTTTGATCGGGGCCATCCTGAATAAACAACAATTGCGTTCCAGCGGCTGGCCCCTGCCTGTCTACTACCCGCAAGAGCCACCCGCCCAGCAGGCTTTGCCCCCGGGGAGCAATCAGCCCTGAAGGCATAAAGGCGGCAGCTGACTGACATCATGCACCCAAGGAGGTTAAGTCCATGATCAAACCAAAGGGATCCATCTTTATTTCAATCGGTTCAGCGGGCCTGGCCGTACTCGGCGGCCTGGGTGTCCTGATCAGCCCCTTCGTCATCGCCCTTACCGTCTGGGCCGGCTCGCTTCTTCGCGGGCTCGACCAGGTTTTGGCCAGCTTGCTTGAGGGGAGCTCCTACCCCATCGGCGACGTCGCGGGCCGTGTTATAAGCGGCGCCGGCATCATCGCAGGTGTGCTCATGCTCTTGTTTTCGGCCCTGCAGCTCATCTGCGGTCTCCTGATCTGGAAGCGCAAGGACGACACGGCCAAGTCCGGCTTCGCGCTTGCCCTGGGGATTGCCTTTGCCGTCACCTCCCTGGCTCTTGGCCTGACAGCGCCGGGCTTGATTCAGCTCGCCTTGTCGGTGCTTCTCATCGTGGGAGCGACACTCAACCGTGAGCAGGCGCCGAAAGAAGATGCTGCCGGATAAGCAGCCGCTTTTTATTCCCGACCCCATCCGACAGCTGATTGATCAGCTGAATGGCGCCGGTTTCGCCTGCTTTGTCGTGGGAGGTTATTTGCGCGACCTGATCCTCCGGCGGCCGACCCACGACTATGACCTGGCCACCTCCGCCACTCCCGAGCAAGTCGCGGAGGTTTTTTCTTCCTACCGGACGGTTCCAACCGGCCTGGTCCACGGGACCATGACGGTGATCGCGGGGGAAGAGAGGGTCGAGGTGACCACCTTCCGCAAAGAGGGCAGCTACTCGGACTTCCGCCATCCTGATCAGGTCTGGTTCACCGGATCCATTGAAGACGACCTGGCCAGGAGGGACTTTACCATCAATGCCATGGCCTGGCATCCTGAACAGGGCCTGATCGATCCCTGGGGCGGCAGAGCTGACCTCGAAGGGCGCCTGATCCGCGCCGTGGGCGAAGCGGAAAAGCGTTTCGAAGAAGACGCGCTCAGGGTGCTGCGCGCGCTGCGTTTCAGTGCCGAGTTGGGATTTGAGATCGAACCATCCACCCGGCGTGCCCTGGGGAAAGCGAGCCGGCTGCTCCCGCATATCGCGCCGGAGCGCATACGGATTGAATTGGAGCGCCTGCTTGCGGGTCCCAATCTGGCTGACGTCCTGGATACCTACGCCCCTGTCATGGCCGAGGCCATCCCGGCCCTTGCCGCCTTGCGGTCAACACCGGCAGGCGGGGGTGAATCCCTCTACCAAATCGCCATAAGGCGTATAGCAAATGTTTCCCCCGATCCCCTTATGCGGATGGCCGCCCTCCTTTACGATTTGGAGGAGGCGTCTTGCGCGGATACCGCTGTTTCTGTCGCCCAGGCTCTGCGGTTCAGCAGGAAAGACACTGAAAAAATCAGCTTGCTGGCCGCGTCCAGGACAGAGGAAATGGCGCAGGACGAGCGGTCTGTCTGGCGGCTTTTGCGCCGGTGGGGGGAATCCTCTTTCTTCGAGGTGATGGAAATGCGAATGGCCGATGCCCGGGCCCGCTATCCGGGCGATGCGGGCAGGCAAGCTGTCCTCGGGTCGGTCGGACGCGTCGCCCGGGCCCTGATCGCGGGAGGCCGCAATCTCAGCCTGGATGACCTTGCCGTCGATGGCAGGGATCTGACCAGGCGCGGTTACCGGGGACCTGCCATTGGCCGGCGTTTGGAACAATTGCTGGAAGCTGTCTGTGTTGACGGCATTGCCAATCGCAAGGATATCCTCCTCAAGGAGCTGGATCGGCCAGGCGCTGGAATACAAGCGTAAGACCTTCTTCATCCGTGACAGACAGTCTGTCTCCATCTACTTCATAAGTCATCTTCAGGGTAAAGGAACTGGATCCCTCTCTTTTTGTCGTGATGCTCAGATCTCCCCCGGGGCCTGAGGTGTAGGTCAGGGTCACGCCGGGCGTGTGAGGCGTGACCAGGAGCTCGCGGCTGTCCCGGAATTCAAATTGTGTCCGGGGGTCAAAGCCAGTCCCGCCGGCATCAATCAGCTGCCACGACCCGAGCAGATCCCGGTTGATGCCGCAGGCGGTGACAAGGGTCAGCAACAGGAGCAGGGCGGCTGCCAAGAGGAAGCGGCGTCGTCTGTGGTGATCCGGGTGAGCCATAACAGTCCTTCCTGGTTCTCTTGAATCGTTTTCAATCATAACACGGACGGTCATTGACCGTTGGCGTCGCTTTTGTCATGAATCTGTAACAATAAAACACTACATTTGGTAGTATGATCGAACCAGACCTACTATATAGTGTATTTTAAGCATGGAGCTGTTTTATTATCGAAACAGCCGATCACCGGGACAGGGAAAGAGGCAGGGTGTTGTCATGAGCGTGTTGTCACCGTTTATCAAACGTCATTTTACCAAAGCGCTGGAAAAGCAAGGCGGTGAGGTCTTTGATCTTTTTCGCTGGAAGTTCTGTGACGTCCTGCTCAAAGATCACAAAACAGGCCGCGTCCTGACCGACCTCAAGGGGCTTGAGTTTCCTGAATCGTATTCGCAGCAGGCCTGTGACATCATCGCGTCCAAGTATTTTCGCAAGGCGGGTGTTCCGGGCGAACCGGGCCATGAAACGTCCATGAGACAGCTGGCCGACCGTATGGTTTCCTTCTGGGTCGGGGCGCTGGTCGATGAGGGGATGATCGACCAGGGGCCGGAAGCTGAAATTCTCTACGATGAACTGGTCTACGCCATCCTGGCCCAGATGTTCGCGCCCAACTCACCGCAATGGTTCAATACGGGCCTGAAGCTGAAATACGGGATTGCCGGCGGCCAAAGCGAACTCTACTACTACGACGAAGAAAAGGGCCGGGTCGTCATGAGTGACGATGACTACAGCCGGACCCAGGCATCGGCCTGTTTCATTCTTTCCATTGAAGACAAGCTGCTAGGTCCGCACTCCATCACGGAGGGCTATGTATCGGAAACCAAGCTCTTCAAGGGCGGGTCGGGAACCGGCACCAACTTCTCTTCGATCCGGGCAGACGGCGAAGCGCTCTCGGGCGGCGGTCAATCGTCCGGCCTGATGAGCTTTCTGAAGGGCCTCGACCGGAACGCCGGCGCCATCAAATCGGGCGGAACCACGAGGCGGGCAGCCAAGATGGTCTGTCTTGACATCGATCATCCGGAGATTGAGGACTTTATTACCTGGAAGGCCCGGGAAGAAGACAAGGTGATCGCCCTGGCCAAGATGGGCTACGACGCCGACATTGACGGAGAGGCCTACCAGACCGTTTCCGGTCAAAACTCGAATAATTCAGTTCGCTTCAATGACGAATTCATGCAAAAAGTGGTCCAGCTCGACCGCGACCCCACATCGACCATTCTTCTGCGCGGCCGGCGCGATTCGAGCGTCGACCGCCCGGTCCGCGTCAGCCACCTTTGGGAGATCTTCAACAAATCAGCCTGGCGGTGCGCCGACCCGGCTCCGCAGTTCGATGACACCTTCAACGCCTGGCATACCTGCCCCGCCGGGGAGGACGGTGACCTGACCGCCAGGCACAACCGTATCAACTCGACCAATCCCTGCGGGGAATACGCTTTTCTCGATGACACCAGCTGCAACCTGGCTTCCATCAATATCATGCGCTTCTTCGATCCCGGCCTGCACACCTTTGACACCGGGGCTTATCTCCACCTGATCACCATCGCCCAGCTGGCCCTTGAGGCTTCCATTCACTGGGGACAGTTCCCTACGCCTGCCATCGCGCGCAAAACCTGGGCTTTTCGCGCAACGGGGCTTGGCCTGGCCAACCTGGCCTCCTTGTTCATGAGCGCCGGAATTCCCTATGACTCGGCGGAGGCGCGCGCCATTGGCGGCGCCCTTGCCGGGATACTGACCGGCCAGAGTTACGCGATTTCCGCCATCATGGCTCAGCAGCTCACGCCTTTTATCCATTATGAAAAAAACCGCGACCATATGCTGCGGGTCATCCGCAACCACAGCCGGGCTGCCGGTGTCAGAACAGACGAAGCGGAAGCCATCGGCTACCAGCTCCCCGTCGTCGACCACCAGCTTCTTGAACAAAGGGGTTTCGGCCTGCTTTCGGAGGCCTTGAAGGAGAGCTGGACCAGAGCGGAGACCTGGGGCGGGGAGCACGGATACCGCAACGCCCAGGTTTCTGTCATGGCCCCCACCGGCACAATCTCTTTTGCCATGGACTGTGCCGCGACCAGTATCGAACCCTTTTTCTCCCATGTCGTCTACAAAAAGCTTGCGGGCGGAGGCTTGATGAAACTGGTCAATCCCGTCGTCGAAGAGGGATTGGCCGCGCGCGGCTATTCCAGGGAAGAGCGGGAGGCCATCGTCGCCTATATCATGCGCGAGGGCGACGATGGCATGATACTGGACGGAAAGATTGAAGGCGCGCCCTTTCTCAAGGATGAGGACCTGGCCATCTTTGATACCGCCAATCAATGCGGCAGCGGTGAACGGTATATCCCATGGCAGGGCCACGTCGGCATGGTCGCGGCCATCACGCCGCTCATCTCGGGCGCTGTTTCAAAGACGGTCAACCTCCCCGGGGAGGCGACCGTCCAGGATTTCGCCGATGTTGTCCTGACCTCCTGGATTCAGGGGATCAAGGGGATCACGCTTTACCGCGACGGCTCCAAATACGCCCAGCCCCTTAACATCCGCCTGGCGGGTGTTGAGGGGCTGGATCTTCCCCTGGAGGATCTGACCTACCAGGACTTGCTCCATGTCGCCAAAAAGACCAAAGAAGAGCTCGATGAATGCAATGGGAAGCTTGTTCGCGGCGAATGGGTCCACGGCCGGGTGAAACCCTATGGGATCCGGTCGGGGACCACCCATCCGGCCCAGATCGAGGATGTCAAAGTCTACATTACCGTCAACCGGGATGAAGAGGGGGCCATAACCGAACTGTTCATGACGACTGACCGCGAAGGCACCCTGATCACCGGCCTTTTGAATTCGCTGTCCAAGACCATTTCCGTTATGCTCCAGTATGGCATCAAGCCCGAAGCCATCTCCAAAATGCTGCGGGGCCAGAAATACGAACCCTATGGTTTTGTACAGCGCCACCCCTACATCAAATACTGTACATCGGTCTCCGACCTGATCAGCAAGGTGCTGGACATTGAAGCGGGGGACTTTACCCGTGTCCAGGTCAAACCCGGGGGAGAGGAAGGCGACGAGGGAGAGGCCGCAAGGTTTCAGATCAGCATGGACGATTTCATCCACGAAAAGGCGCGCGAGGCGAGCAGAACGGGTGAGCGGCTCCATGACGGGTCGGTCTGTCCCAACTGCTCGGGCACCCGCATGGTCAAAAACGGGACCTGCAAGGTCTGCCTGGATTGCGGGGAAACAACGGGCTGTTCCTAAACCGGGAGCCATGATACGTTTCCGCCATCCAATTTCTTGGTATAATTAAGCACAAGCCCGGTCAGGCATAAGATGCCTGGCCGGCACCCGACCATATCTTTTCAACAAGGGAGCCATGCCGGTCTTATCGCAATCCGGTCCAAAGGCTGCCAGCCAGGAGGAAATAGCCATGAAATACTGTCAACAGTGCGGCGCGGAGCTACCCGCGGACGCCAGTTTCTGCGCCCAATGTGGTTTCCGGGTTGCGCCGCAACCCACACAGGAAGTGGAGGCCGTCATGGCATCCGTAGAAGCGGAGCCGATTGAGCCCACGGAGCCAGTTGAACCTGTTCTTTCCGAACCGGAACAAGAAGAGGCCGAAATTGCGGAAGCCGCGCCGGCAGAAGAACCGCCCGCGGCACCCAGCTATTATGAGCCGCCGCCTGTACCGCAGCCACCCTACGGCTATGGCGCGCCACCCCCGCCGCAACAAGTTCCTTATCCCTATCAGCCCGCGCATGCGCCACAGCCATACGCTCAGGCCCCCGCGCCCTATCCTTCCTACGCCTATGGCGCGCCGCCGCCGGCTCCAAAGCGCAAGAAGCGCTGGTATATCCCTGTCATCATTGTTTTTGTGATCCTGGGCCTGCTGGCCGGCACCTGGTTCGTTTTTGGCGATCAGATCCGGAACCTCATCTCTTCTCCGGAAAAGAAATGGCGTCAGGCTGAGGCGGCATCCAGTTTGATACCTGAGGATTCCATGCTCTACGCCGTACAGGCAACAATGGGAGATCTGCTGGGGCAGAAGAAATTCGGCTCAGTGACAGAATTAACCTTCGATATCAAGTCGGATGCCTTGCCGGAGGAGGCGGCCGAGATCCTGACCCTTCTTTCGAGTCTGAGGCTTCAGCTGGAATCCCGGGTCGACACCGATGCGGATCCCGTTCAATTCCATACCCGGCTCGGTTTGGGCAGGCGGGGCGAAGCAGAGGAAGCCCTGGCAGCCGAAATTTTCAATGTGGGGGATTATTACTTCATCTCCCTGCCGGGGGTCCTGGACAAGCCGGTGGCTGTTCAGTCCGATGAGCTGGATGATTTATTGGGCGGCCAGGGAGATTTGTTCGGTTTGACGGGACAGAGTAGCAAGCTGGATACTTTGACCGGTGACGAATTGGATCAAATGGTCAAAGACCTGAAAGAAATATTCAATAAACACGCCGATACCCCTGAGATCGTGAAGGGTGAAACAATGACGATCGGTGGAGTCAGCCAGGTTCTGGATCACTACCAGCTGATCGTACCCTCCGACAGATTTCCGGCCATGGCCAAGGAAATCCTGGCCTATCTGCGTGACCATGAAGGCTTGAAAGATCTTTTGACCGGGCTGGCGGAGCCGGTGCCCATGCCAGGCTACGAATACGGCCAAAACATTTACGACCAGTTTCTGACAGGTCTCGAGGAGGCCATCGAGGATATCGAAGATTATCCCGAAGACTACGCCATTGAGGCGAGACGAAAGCTTTTTGTCGACAAGAAAAACAAACCGGTCGGAGAAGAGTTGATTCTTGTCAATCGCGAAGACGGCGAGGAAGAAACGATTAAGCTGGCAAGTCTGCACGTTGAGGACGGGGAAAGACATGCCCAGCTGTACAGCCTGGGGATGGACGATGAACTCCAGCTTGAATACCTGGCTTCCTATACCATGGAAGGAGGGCTTCGTACAGGAGACTTCTCGGTCAAGTTCGGTGAAATGGACTGGGATGGCTCTCTTGTACAGGAAGAAATCCTCAAGGGCAGTTTCAGCGATTTCAGCCTGATGGAATCCGGGGATGCCCTTTATCCTGTCGGCAGGATCTCCATCACGCTCAAAGATTTTGACGATCTGGCCATGGGTGATCTGGAAACGGTTACCATCATCTATGATGGAAAAATTGAATCAAAAGCGGGGCTTGACCACCTGATCGCCAAAGTGGAGTTGAGGGTGCCCGTGGATGGCGAGCCGCTTTCAATCACTGTGGGCATTGACCATCATGCCTTGCCGGGCAAAGAGATCTCCCTGCGAAATGATATGCCGGCGGATTACTACGACGCCAGTGATGATGAGGCCATGGCAGAAATCATGATGGACGAAAGCGTCATGGAGCGCCTCATGGAAGCCCTGGAGAAGCTTGGCATAGATCCGGAAGCCCTGGAAGGTCTTTCAGGAGGTGACGACTGGGACGACTGGGATGACTGGGATACCGGGGGCTAGATCTTGCCAACCGGCAGTAAACAAGAGGAAAAGGTGAGAGGGGACAGCGGAGAGCTCACTGTTCGCGGCCTGAATAAATCATGGTCGGCGGACAAGGCGCTCTATGACCTGAGTTTTAAGCAACCTGAAGGCACCATATTGGGAATTGCCGGAGATAACGGGGCGGGGAAAAGCACCTTGTTGAAGATTCTCGCCTCGGTTCTCTCAAGAGACAGCGGCGAGATACACTTTCGGGGCGTTTCCCTGGATGACCGTTCGCGCTGGCGGGCCATGATCGGTTATGTCCCCCAGGAACTTGCCCTGGATGACAGACTCCGGGTCAGGGAGACCCTGGTGTTCTGGGCGGCCGCCCGGGGTTTTTCCCGATCCGGACGCAAGACTTTTCTTGAGATGGCGGCAACTGACCCTCTGGTATCCGGCTTTCTTGAAAAACCCATCCGGGAATGCTCCGGCGGCATGGCCCGGCGTGTCAGCCTCATCGTCGGCCTTCTGGGCGACCCCTTTCTTCTTTTGCTGGACGAGCCTTTTGCGGGGGCTGATGGTGACAGCCGGGAGCTGATCAAGGGCCGCCTTAATTTGTTGCGCTCCCGTGGCCGGACCATCCTTGTTGCAAGCCATGAGGAAGAAATCCTGACCTCTTTGTGCAACAAGGTGCTGACCCTGCGGGACGGCGCGCTTTCGACGGAGCCGGTAGAGATTGCCGAAGGGTTTATGCGGTGACCAGCCGCCAGGATAAAAGGGCAATCCGGCAGAAAAAAGGCCCCGCCCTCTGGTTGATCTTCAGGCAGGATCTTGGGGCTGCCAGAACCGCCTTGCTCATCACAGCGGCAGCCATCCTCCTGCTCTCCCTTGCCTTGTCACGGCTGGCCAGGCTTCCGGTGGATCAGGAAGCTGAAACACCGCCCGAGCTTTTGATGGCAGCCTCCATGGTCGACGAGGACCAGACAATTCTGGGCGATATGTTCACTCGTTATTTCGAGGATATCCGTTTTATCCAGGCGGTCTACCTCGATACCCTGCCCCGGGCCATGGAACGTTTGAAGGCGGGCCAAATCATGGTTGCCATCCACTTGCCGGCCGGCTTCATGTCCGAGTCGGTTACGGGAACACCCAAACAGCCGGTTGAGCTTTGGTTCAATCCCAAGATGCAGCCTGAAGCTTTTCAGGTTGGCGTCCTGATGGATCAGCATGCCGTCGCTTTCGACTACCTGTACAGCTCCATTTTTGGCTTTCAGAAACTCTATGTAGACTTGGGCGGCGATGAAGATCAGTCGTGGGAGAAAGCGACGGCACACACTTTGAATGTGGTCATGACCTACCTTGACCGCAACCGTTTCACCGCTGACACCGACCTCTTCAAGGTCAACGTTCTGGTTCATGCCCTGTCGGGCCTGCTGGTTATCCTGTCACTCCTTCCGGCCATGGGGGTTCTTGCCGCAACTACCAGGACCAGAGGAACCGCCTATGAAGACAGGCTGCTCATGACTTGCGGTTACGGACCTCTCATGACCGCGCGGCTGCTGGCCGGCCTGGTTTGGTGGGCCCTGCTGCTTGTACCCCTCCTCCTGGCCTTGCATACAGGAGGAATTTCGGTCTCCCTGTTCAAGATGGCCCTCCTTTTGCTGTCCCTTTATTTAACGGCTGCCTTCGTCATGCTGACACTTGGCAGGATCAAGGCGCCCGGAATTACCCTTTTCCAGGTAGGCTGGCTCCTGGTCCTATTCCTTCTTGTCATGGGCGGTGTCCTCTACCCTGTGTCCCTTTTCCCCGTCTGGCTCATCCGAACTGCCAGGCATACCCCTGTCTATCCGGTCATGCAAACTGTCTACCAGGCCCTCTTTGACCATGCTCCAATGGCAGTGGCTGATCTCGTGCCGGTTTTACGATCCCTTGTGCCGGCCTTTATTCTGGTCCTTCTTCTGGGGAGGAGGCGCCTGTGAGAAACCTTGCCATCATGACGGCCCTGAAGTTGAAGCTTCTGTACCGCCGGCCAGGGTTGCTTGTGTCCTGCCTGGTCATTCCCCTCCTTTTATCCCTTCTGGCCGGTGCCGCGGTTGTCCGCAACGACCTTGGCGAAATAAGGGCAGCCTACGTCGATCTGGCAAACAACCAGGAAAGCGCGAGGCTTGCCGGTATGCTGGAAGCAAGCAAGCTCGGCTGGCAGCGCGTCGGGGCACAGGAGGTCGACCGTGCCATTGAACTCGGCCACCTTGACGGTGTGGTGGTCATTCCCCCCTATTTTGGTGACCGGGGAGCGGCCATGCATCTTGATGATGTGTACGTCTGCGCCTATATCCCGGGGAAAGACGGTCTGGCGGCTGATTTGATCCGCAACAACTACCAAGTCACTGCCCTGGCCATGTCAACCGTGGCAAAGCTGGAAAAGGATCTCTTCAGCTTGCCCGGCTCGGAGGGGATCACCGGATCCGGGATGAGCGAATTGCTGGAAGTCAAAACAGAAGAAGCGCGGAGTGAGGGCGCCAACCTGACCATCCTCTTTCATAACCTGGAAAGAGGTGATTCGCTACCGGTCATCCAGCTCCCTGACACCGCCATTGAGATATTGTTTCTGTCCATATTCTCACTCATGAGCAGCCTGATGCTGGCAGATGCGGCGACATTAAAACGGATGCAGTCGCTGCCCAATGGCTTCAGGAAAGACTACCTGTCATCGCTTATGGCCCTGACCGTATCGGGCGTCATACAGCTCGTCTTCATGGTCGGACTCACGCTTCTGCTCATGCCGGGAACGTCAAGGCCGTCCAATTATGTTCCCGTCATGGCCGTACTGCTCCTTCTCATGCTTGCTTTCGGCCAGATCATGGCCCTGATCCCTGGTGACCGCCGTTTTGTACCGGCTTCGCTTCTGCTCTTTGTCTCCATCTTTGCCGGCGGTGCCCTGGTCCGGCCGCCCACACTCTGGATGCAATACCTGGGTCAGTACACGCCCCATGGCTGGGCGCTTGCCAACCTGTCTGGCATACAGACCGCAGTCGGTTTCGCTGGTGCCGCGGCGGCCGGTCTTCTATTGCTCATCTTTGCCTACCTGGCTCAAAGAAGGAGCAGTTATCTGGCCGGTTGATCCGGCAGCCTGCCGGGTCAGGTGTAGAATAATAAGGGAAAAAGATAAAGGAAGGACACCTGGATGAATCACGACGATTATCTTGACCGGGCCCGCAGTCAGCTGGGACTGGTTCATCTGTATTGCGGCGACGGGAAGGGAAAGACCACAGCGGCGGCAGGTCTGGCCGTACGCGCCAAGGGGCTGGGCCTCAATGTCCTTTTCGTTCAATTTTTAAAAAGCGGAAGATCGGCCGAGCTCGATTCGCTTCGAAAGCTCGGCATTGAGGTCCTGTCGGGTCAGCCGACCGGGAAATTTGTTTTCCAGATGAGCGAGAGGGAGAAAGCGGCAAGCCGTGAATACAACGGTAAACGCCTGACCGACGCCACGGCGCGAAGCCGCGAAGGAATCGATCTTTTAATCCTGGACGAGATCCTGGGCGCCATCGCGACAGACATGGTGGATGAGGCGGCAGTAATCAGTTTTCTGAAAACAAAGCCTGACCGTCTCGAAGTCGTCCTGACCGGGCGCGATCCCTCGGAAGAGCTCTTGGCGTGCGCTGACTATGTATCCGAAGTGGTCATGCGAAAGCACCCTTTCGAATCGTCCAACACACCTGCCCGGCCGGGCATTGAATATTAGCGGGGGCAGGGCCATGGATCACCGAAACGAAACAATCCTGATCGTTGATGCCGGCGGCAGCCTTGCCCGATCTCTTGTCCACACCATCCGCGGCCGGGAGGTCTATTGCGAGCTGGTTTCGTCCCGGCGATTCCTGGAGGAAGATCATGGAGACCAGGATCACATAAGGGGCCTGGTGGTAACGGGCAAGTACGGAGAGGTCAGCGATGACTTGAGAAAGAAGCTCGATTCGGCCGGGCTACCTGCCCTTATACTCAACCAGGAATCTTTGGACGGGGGCGAACCACTGGACCAGCTTCTTGCGGATTTTTTGTTTGACACTTGCGGATGCCGGGGTGACTGGACGGTCGACCGCTACATTGACCAAATAGTAGCTGAGATTCGCGGGACCGTAGGAAGAAAAAAGGTCATCTGCGGGCTTTCGGGCGGTGTCGACTCCTCGGTCGCGGCCTTCCTGGTCCATCGCGCGGTCGGCGACCAGTTAACCTGTGTCTTCGTCGATCACGGTTTCATGCGCAAAGATGAACCGGACATGGTCCGCAGTATGTTTTCTGATCAATACAAGATTCCTTTGGTCTTTGTTGACGCAACTGACCCTTTCCTCAAGGAAGTAGAGGGGGTCCTGGACCCTGAAACAAAACGCAAACGGATCGGAGAGACTTTTATCCGCGTTTTTGAAAATGAGGCCAGGAAGATCGACGCTTCCTACCTGGTTCAGGGCACCATCTACCCTGATGTGATTGAAAGCGGCGAGGACGGCCAGGTGGTAAAAAGCCACCATAATGTCGGCGGCCTTCCCGACCGCATCCAATTCGAGGGCATGGTCGAGCCCCTTCGCTTTCTTTTCAAGGAGGAGGTCCGGGCAGTCGGACGCGCTCTGGGCCTGCCCCCTGCCATGGTAGACCGCCAGCCCTTCCCGGGCCCGGGTCTTGCCATCCGCTGTCTGGGCGGCATCACCAAGGAAAAACTCGATATACTCCGCGAAGCAGACGCAATTTTCCGGCATGAGATTGAGACCAAAGGCTACCGTGATCGGGTCTCTCAGTATTTCGCGGTTATGACAGGTCTGCAATCAGTTGGTGTTACCGATGGAACCAGAACCTACGACTACACTATCGCCTTGAGAGCGGTTAAAACAGACGATTTCATGTCCGCCCTTCCCGTCGAGTTCCCCTGGGAATTCCTGCAGAATGTCTCTCGCCGCATCACGGAAGAGGTTCCCCATGTCAGCCGGGTGGTCTATGAGCTGACCGGCAAGCCGCCGGCGACCATTGAGTGGGAGTAGGACTTGCAGGAAAAATCAATTTAGATTCTTATCCATGCCTGGCCATATTATGTTGATGAGGGGGATTAGTGTTGAAGTACAGTATTGATTTAGAGAGTTTACCCATTTATGAATATAAAGCCCTGCTCAAACAACAAAATCTGTTACCAGGACGTAGAATTCTGTGGCAAGGTATTGAGGAAAACTTTGCATTCTTTGAAAGACAAGGCATAAAGTCTATCGCAGAGTTGAAAAAGAGAATTTCAAGTCCAAAGAAAATTGCAACCTTTGCAAGTAAGAGTGGAATCTCAGAGGAGTATCTGGTTATATTGAAGCGTGAAATCGGCAGTATAGAGCAAAAGCCTGTTTCACTTTCGGACTTTCCAGGTATAGATGGTTCACTGCTTGATCAATTAAGCGAATTAGGACTTATAACATCGAAAGACTATTGGAATCAAAAGCAGGGCTTTACAGACGAATTGTTTTGTCTTTGTGATCTTGTGCGTATAAATGGAGTTGGTCCCCTTGCAGCAAGGGCTTTTTATGAAGCAGGATACCAATCTGCCCTGGACGTTTCAGAAGCGGATCCACAAGAAATGCTTGAGAAAGTATCCGAAGTGAACGAGATCCACCGTTACTATAAAGCAAGATTGGGAATTAAAGATATGCAATTTTGTATTGACTTCGCCAGATTGCTTAAGAAATATGCTACTTGATATATTAAGTCTTTATTGAGGCGGTTGTATGTCAAACACTGCGAACCAGATAAATGGGCTAATGGATCGTGATGATTAAAAAGCGTATGAGTACTTGAAGATTCTGGAAGAAAAGAGCAGAGATTCTTCAGAGGTATATTCCTTCCTTGATAACTTTGCAGAGATGATTGGCAGTGATAAATCTTTGCAAAACAATGGTATTGGTATGAAAATTGGTTAGATATTGTTGAACAGTAGGGACTGCGGTGGATACTGTGTTTCCAGGCACACGCCTGACCTTTATAAGTGGTTCCGAACCGCGCAATGCCAATTCCCATTTAACTCCATTTTCGTAAGCGGCAGAAGACAGCCCTCAGTCTTCGCCAAAGCTTTGGGCAAGCTTCAACAAATACTCGGAAAGCCTTTGATGGCCGGCCTCGAAATTCTCCGGTTCTTCCATGTAACCGCTGGCCATAATGGCGCGATTTTCAAATTCGGCTTTCATATCGAAGCTGAAGCCGTCCCGTATTTCGGTATTGTATTGCCTGAAGCCATCCCAGGCGAAGATATTCTCCTCCTCCATGATCCTCACGATATCGTCCAGGATGGTTTCCTCGATCTCTTCTTCAAGAAAAATAAGGCCGTCGGAATACCCTTCCGCCCTGAAAAGAATCCATTCCTTCTCCTCTTCGTCCGTCTTTCTCTCGAGAGTGTACACGAAGGGCCTGTAACGAAAATCGGTGTAGCTGTAGTAGAAGGAGGTCAGCCTGCCAGCATCCATGGGCTCGCCGGCCTCTTCTTTCTTCTGGGAATAAGCGCAAGCGGAAAGGAGTGCTGTGCCCATGATCAGCAGAAATAGTATTGGCATGATTTTCTTTTTCCTTTTTCTGGTGTGATTCACAATAAGGCCTCGCACAGGGGTGGGATTGTCAGTCAATTCCGTTCAGCGGGTAAAACGGACAATCCTGCTTTTTGCATTCAGACGTATTATTCTCATAAAAACTGCATTGGATGTGTTCGGTAATACCCAGGTCAAGACCCAGGACCTCTTTACTGAACTGTTCGCCGACCTGAAGCGCAATGTATGAATTACGCTTACAGCAGCGGGGGCCGTCAATCTCCGCAATTTTCAGCAGGCACTCCCCTACAATCCGGTTGACAAGCGCCCAGCTATGGATCGAATATTGATCGGCATTCAAAAGGATGCTGGTGTATATGCCGAGGCCCACCGCTGTGCCGCAACTGCCGTAGAGTCCGCAAAAAGCAGGCAGAACATTTTTGGCCCTCATCATGGCTTCTGTCAAATCATTGCGCAGCTTTTCCAAAGATCCAGCCTGAGCCTTTCTGGCAGCCGTCAGCATGGCAGCGGGGATCAGGTAATGGTGTTGCGGGCAATGCATGGGAAGGTACGGTGACCGTAACAGATGGAATACCAGATCTGAAACTCGGATTTCGTCCTCCTCCGCGCAGGCCCTTAGGCATTCTTGTGTAATGAAGCGACTTGCCTTGTCATAGGATCTGAGATTTATTCGCTGCATCCAGCCACTCCCTCCAGAAAACGGATACACTGTCACTGAGCTTGGCTATTCTCCACCAGGAACCGGCAAGACCGGTCATCATGATAGTATTTATAGCACAGGCAGCTGTTTGCCTGCCATGATACCGGACAGGCTGACCGGAAGGGTCCCGAAGCAGGAGTCAGGATGAGTAAAGGAAACAGTCAAATAAGCAAGATCAGCAATCTGAGAGAACTGGGCGGCTACCGGACAAAAGACGGTTTGAGGGTTAAGAGCAATCTTCTTTACCGCAGTGGTGATTTGAATTTCCCCACCGACCTGCTCGCCCAAAGCCTGGAACCCTTGAATATTTCCCTGGTATTTGACCTTCGATCCAGTGATGAGGCCACAAGCAATGCCTATTCCCTGCCCGAAAGCATCCAATACAGGCACCGGCCGGTTCTGGCGTCATTCGAAAAAAACAGTCAGTATACAAACTTTGAACTGCCTGATCTGGAGGCTATGCGTAAAGGCGGCCGTCAGCCTTTCTCACAGGATGAGATCCGCTTCCTGGGCGGTTTCATGACAAAGGTCTACCAGGAGATGGGCGAAAGGGCAGAAGTGTTCGGGGATATCATGAAGGAAATGGCAGAGAACGGCGGAACTCCCGTATTATTTCACTGTTCAGCCGGCAAGGACCGCACGGGCGTCCTGGCCACCCTGATTCTTCTGGCGCTGGGCGTTTCCATGGAAGATGCCATGGAGCATTACCTGCTTTCTAATACTTATCGCAAAGAGGAAATCAATGAAGAAATGCAAAAAATCGCGTCTCTGATCGATGACCCTGTGCTGTTGAATCAAATCGGCGATATGTTGCTGGTGAAAGAAGAATACCTGGACACCACCTTGAAGGCTGTCAGGGCCTATCCTGTATTCGAAGATTACGCGGGAAGCAGGCTCGGTCTGGAACGGGAAGATTTAGAAACATTAAGGGTACTCTATTTGGAGTAAATTATGGCTTGAATAATGGAGGGGGATAGAGCGGTGATCCTGAAAAAAGCGAACATACCCTATGTCTTGCTGGGTTTGGCCTACATTCTTTACTATTTCACGCATGTGACCGAGATTTACATTTTCATCGGTCTGGTATATCTGTTCGTTGCCTTCAGGCACCATTGACAGGCTGCGCATGCTTGTGGAGGGATAGACATGGATGAACGGGCGCTCGAAACCTTCTATTTAAAACTGGACCGCTCCCTTTTTCTGGATGGCGATTACAAAGCCTTCGCGAAAAACGACCATCCCCTGCCGATCGGTTACGGTCAGACTATTTCCCAGCCTTCCCTGGTGCTGGAAATGACGCGCCTGCTGGCTCCCGATGAAGACAGCAAGGTATTGGAAATCGGGACGGGTTCCGGTTACCAGACGGCCCTGCTGGCAGAGTTTTCCAAGCAAGTCTACACCATCGAGAGGATTGAGGAATTGTCACAAAAAGCCCAGGCGAGGCTGGGGGCTTTGGGTTATCACAATATTCATTTCAAGATCGGTGACGGCAGCGAAGGCTGGAAAGAAAAAGCCCCTTTTGACCGGATCATGGTTACGGCAGCGGCGGGGAAGCGGCCGGTCGAACTGATCAGGCAGCTCAATACGAGGGGCCGTATGGTCGTCCCGGTGGGCCCGCCTTCCATGCAGGTTCTGCTTCTGATCACTAAGGATGACA
>CAZSFQ010000010.1:2466-57459 GCA_964606165.1 uncultured Mageeibacillus sp. | reverse complement strand
CTTCGATGGCCTCTTCCGACCGCTCGAAGTATAAATCCAGGATGGCCTCGTCTGTTCTGTCCTTCTCCGCTGCCACGGTTCCGCAATCCCTGCCTTTGTAGTAGTGGGGGCACTGTCACCCCCTAGCAGAAATTGTAACACGCGGCAGCCTGTCAATCCCCTATTCTCCTGTGGGATTGCGCAGGATCCCGACAAAGAGGGGGGCCCCGGCGTCATCGGTGATCAGGTAGAGGAAGGGCCGGTTCAGGATCAGCACCACTCTTTGGATTTGGTCGGGCACCAGGGCCCCGGAGTCCCGCATCATAATCTCAGTGTAGCCGGCCGCTTCCACCCCTTTTTCGTCCAGGGCGATATAGGTCTCCTGGCTGATGGCGCTGACTTCGGCGTCCAGATCCAGCATGGCGGAAAAATCAGGGCTGCCCTGGACCATGGCGGTCAATCCCAAATCCTCCATGTCTTTTAAAATATCCATTTTGGTCCGGTAGCTGAACTTGGGAAGCTCGATCACCAGATCCGTCCTTTGCCACCCTTGCGACTGCAGGCTGGCAAGAAAGAGAGGATCCGCCAGCAGGTCCTCCGGCGTCAGGTCTTCGGCGGGCAAAATAAAGCGCATGTACCCATTCATAAGGGGCAGCTGACCCGCGGTAAAGCGGTCGGTCACCAGGGTTGAGTGCGAATCAAAGCTGCCTCTCAAGTAGGAAACCTGCTCCAGGACTTCTTCCACGCCGTAGAAAAGATCCTCCTTGATGGCCTCTTCCTGGAAAGGCTCGAGCCAGTCGGCCTTGAAGTAAACCGTATTCATCAAGACCATCAGAAGGGAGGGGTCGCTGACATCGATGTCCGGCTTGATCTTGCCCCGGGTCTGCTCCTCCACCCAGCGGCTCATCCGGTCCGCTGTTTTTGGGTCGGCAAAATCAACAGCGAAGGCGGAGGCGTAGAAGTTGTCAGCCATCTGATTCAGCCAGGCTTCTTTGACCCCGGCGCCTTCTTTTCCCACCAAATCCATTCTGGCCCAAAAAGCGTTGGCGATCTGTTCCGCCGCGCCTTCATCGTCCACCGTCATCAGGGCATAGAGATTGCGCAATTCCTCGCCGATTTTTGTCTGGTCCGCCGCGTCCAAAAAGCCGCGCAGGTCCTCCTTGGTTTGCCCGGCCGCTCCGGCCTCCAGCATGGCCAGGGCGTAGTAAAGGCTGATGGGAGAGTAAAGGGAATTTTGGCCTACCTCATCTTTCAGGACCGAGCCCGATGTCTTGCCGGCGAAGGTCCAAAGGGAACTTCGGAAGTCCTCCGATACATCCTCGTAAAAGACACCCTCTTTAATTGCCCCCGGCACCACCAGGGTGTCGGCCAGCGCGGGGCTGCCATTCGATCCACCTCTCTGACAGCCGGTCATTGCCACCAGAGTCAGAAGAACCGCGATAAATAAGGCTATTTTCTTTTTCATTGTCATCACTCCTTATAAAGGTCTCCCAATATTTTGACGTCAGGGCTCCACCATGGTTACACCCGGATTGCGGATGATACCGACAAAGAGCGGCGCGCCTGCCTGGTCAGAGATGACATAGATGAAGGGGCGGTTGAGGTGGATCTCAATGAGTTCCGTCTCCTGGGGCGCCCCTGAGCCTGCCATGAATACTTCCGTATAGGCAGCTGCTTCAATGCCCTTCTCATCCAGGGAGATGAAGGCCTCCTGGCTGATGCCGCTGACCCAGATCTCCCCATCATACATGGCTGAGAAATCGGGGTTGTTGGTGACCATGGCCGTCAGGCCCAAAACGTCCATTTTTCTCAGGATGTCGATCTTGTTGTTGTAAGTGAATTGGGGCAATTTGAAATCAACGTCGTAGTAGCCGGGCTCCTCCTCCCTCAGATCGGTCAGGAAAGAAGGATCCTCCAACAGACTTTCCGGGCTGACACCTGTGGCCGGAAGAATGAAGTCAATGGATCCACTCTTGAGCTGGACGGAGGTGGATACAAAACGATCGGTCCGGACTGCCGGATGCTGTTTAAACAGCCGGCTCAGATAGGAAGCCTCCAGGTTCATGGTGCGATCCCCATAGAAAGGTCCATTCACCAAGACGGGATCAAAGCGGTCGGCCCACTCGGCCTTGAAATAGAGGGTATTCATCAGAACCAGCAAAAGGAGCGGATCGCTGACATCGATCTGTGGCTTAATCTTGCCTTTGGTCTGATCTTCAACCCAGCGGCTCATCTTTTCGGCTGTTTCGGGATCCGTGAAATCGACGGCAAAGGCGGAGGCGTAAAAGTGGTTGGCCATCTGGTCCAGCCAGTCATCCTTGAGACCCTCTTCCCTGCTGGCCAAAAGTTCCCTTTTAATCCAGAGGGCGTTGGCCACCTGTTCGACCGAACCTTCCCGCGCCTCGGCCATGAGGGCGTACAGGTTACTCAATTCTTCGCCGATATCAGCTTCTCCCGCCGCCATCAAGCCGCGAAGATCGGCCTTGGTCGCGCCTGCCGCCCCCGCCTCCAGCATGGCCAGGGCATAATAAAGACTGAGCGGCGAATAGAGTGAGTTGACATAGGATTCGGCCTCCAGAGCCGCGCCCGCTGTCTTGCCGGCGAAAGTCCACAGCGATTGCCTGAATTCTTCAGAGATGTCGGAATAATTAACATCCTTTCTGACGGCGCCCGGCACCACCAGGGTGTCCGCATAGACTTCCTTTCCTCCCTCAGGCAAGGTTGGATCCGTTGAGGGCAAAGGTTTTAAGCTTTCATCCGGTTCCACCGTCCCACACCCCATCAGGGATGTGGTCAGGATCAGCAGGCCCATCAGGATTGCGAGTGCTTTTTTCATTGGATTTTCCTCCTTAGGATTGGGCGGGGTTTCTTACGATCCCCACAAAGAGCGGCGCGCCCGCCTGGTCGGTTATGACGAAGAGGAAGGGGCGGTCAAGATGCAGGTTCATGTGGTCGGCCGGGGCCATGGGCATTGATTCAACGATCCCGATTTCCGTATAGGCGGCTGCTTCAACACCCTTCTCATCCAGGGCGATGAAAGCCTCCTGGCTGATGGTGCTGACTTCAGCTCCCCGGTCGATCATGGCTGAAAAGTCCGGTCCTCCCTTGACAATGGCCGGCAGACCCAGTGACTCCATGGCTTTCAGGATATCTGTTTTGGATTTATACTCGAATTTCGGTAGTTTCAAGTCGACGCCGTAATCCCGCCAGGCACTGTTCCGAAGGCCGGCTAAAAAAGCTGGATCTTCCAAAAGGGTCTCCGGTTGGATTCCTTCTTCGGGCAGGATCAGCTCAATCCTGCCGTTGGTCAGCGGCAGGGCTGCCGCCGTGAATTGACCGGTCTGCAGAGCCGGCAGCGAAAAGAAGTCCCTTTGAAGATAGGAAATATCTGTCAAGGTGCCCTCATAGCCAAAAAAGTCGCCCTTGACCACTTCATCTTCACGAAAATTTTCAAGCCAACCGGCCTTGAAATAGAGGGTGTTCATCAGGACCATGAGCAGGCCGGGATCGCTCACATCGATCTCCGGTTTGATCTTGCCCCGGGTCTCCTGCTCCACCCAGCGGCTCATCTCTTTGGCTGTATCGGGATGGGTGAAATCCACCGCGAAAGCCGAGGCGTAAAAGTCATTGGACAGCTGATCCAGCCAGCTTTGCTTGACGCCGCCATTGCCGCTGACCAGATCCTTCCTGGCCCAGAGGGCATTGGCGATCTGTTCAATGGAATCTTCCCGGTCAATGGACATCAAAGCGCAGAGTTTGCCCAGTTCCGGCCCGATCGCCTGGTCCCCATGAACCGCCATGAAGGCGCGCAGCTCCTCTTTTGTCCGGCCGGCAGCTCCCGCTTCCAGCATGGCCAGGCCGTAATAGAGGCTGACCGGCGAATAAAGTGAATTCGATGCGGCCGGGCCTGTAAGTGCGGCCGCTGAAGTTTTGCCTGCGAAAGACCAAAGCGACTGCCGGAAGCTTTCGGATACGTCCGTGTAATCGACGTCTTCTCTGATTTTCCCCGGCGCCGCCAGGGTGCCGGCATGGACCTGGCCTCCGCCAGGTTTTTCTGTCTTGACTGCCGATGGCGATGCCGCAGACCCAGGGCTGGGGCCCGCTTTTTCGCATCCCAGGGGAATGGTCAGTAGGACGGCCAAAGCCATCAGGAATATGATCAATTTTTTCATACTCATAAACTCACACCTTTCGAAGAAACCCTCATTCATTTCGACGTCAGGAAAGAGAAAAGGTTACAAACGGTTTTGCAAGTGTATGCGGATTCAGGCTTCCGGGTCGGTCCAGACAAGCGGTTCTTTTTCCGTCACGGGCCGGGGAGTGACGGGGGGTCCCTGGGGAATCCGGACCCGGACCATAATAGCGGGAACACGGGTCCGCCTTGCCCTTTTTGCTGTCAGCTCGATATCGCCGTGCTGCGGACAGATACCGGCTGCGAACCAGCTCTTACCGGGATTGATAACCAGCCAGTCGCCTGCCACAGGGCGGCCGCAGGCAGGACAGGCATAGGACCGGTTCCTCAGATAATCGAGGGGGTCATCTGCCTTGCCCAATTCAACCCGCTCCTCAGACTGGCTGACCAAAAAAGGATTGTAGACATAAGCCCGCAGAAGGGAAGCAGGCGTAGGACCGGGCTTTTCGTCCAGCTCAGGCTTGACCGTCGTCTCCAGGATACGGGCCGCATAAAGGGCGTCCGAGAGCGCCTCATGGAAGGGGAGATCCTTGTCCAGCCGTAAAAAATCCAGGGCGTATTCAATGGAACGCTGGTTGCCCCGGCTTGTCCCCTCAGCCAAATTGGAAAAGACAGCCTGGATGTTAAGGGCCGTGAAAGAAGGAAGCGGATCGATGGCATGGAAGATCAGGTTGGAAATCAGGACCTCCGGGTCGGAAGTTCCCCAGGAGGCGAAAAGGGCCTCCCGCCCTGCAAAGTCAAATAACTCACGGGCGACCGCCTCAAAGGCTTTGCCGTCTCCCAGGCTTTGCTGGGTCCGGCGGGTCACCTGGGCAATGTGGTACTGAATCTGTTTGTAGAGTACCGGCCGGACCCGGCGGTGGAAGGTATCCCTCACCCGCAACTGGCCATCCAGTTTGACCGCCCCGATCTCAATGATCTCAAAGGGCATCTTTGCAGCCAGCTCAGGATCGGCTTGCGGCTTGCGCGTCGCCGTATTCCATTCGAGATCAATCACGATTAGGCTGCGCATGGGGTTAGCGTGTTTTGGCGGAACCAAAGGCGTCCTTCACCCGGTTGAAAAACGACTTGCGGCGCTCATAATTCTGTTCGGTCGAGATGTCCTCGAATCTTTGCAACAGATCCTTTTGCTCCGATGAAAGATTGCGCGGCACTTCTATGGTTACCTTGACTTGGTGATCACCGCGGGCCGTCGGGCGTCCGATGTAGGGAATGCCTTTGCCCCGCATGGTATAGACATCACCTGATTGTGTGCCCTCACGCAATTTGAAGGTGACGGGCCCGTCGATGGTCGGTACCTCGATCTCCGATCCGAGCGCCGCCTGGGTATAGGTAATGGGCAGTTCACTGAAGGTCCGGTTGCCCTCACGCATAAAAATGGGATGAGGCCGGATGAAAACCTGGATATAGAGGTCGCCGTAAGGGCCGCCATTTCGGCCCGGCTCCCCCTCTCCGCGAAGGGTCAGCATTTCGCCGTCATCAATGCCGGCCGGCACGCTGACCAGCAGCTTCTTCTCCCGCATGACGATCCCTTCGCCCTTGCACTTCGAACAGGGGTTTTCGATGATCTGCCCTGTCCCGCCGCAGCGCGAACAGGTCCGTGTTGTCATGACCTGACCGAAAAGTGTCTGTTGCTGGGTATATTCCTGGCCGGTTCCGTCGCAGACAGGGCAGACCGTGGGTTCTGATCCGTCCGCGGTGCCCTTGCCCTTGCATTGGGTGCAGCGTTCCGCCTTATTGATGGTGATCTCACGCTCCGCTCCAAAGGCCGCCTCCATGAAGTCGAGATTCATGCGGTAGCGGAGGTTGGCGCCGCGCGCGGGGCCCGTCCGCCGCCGTGCCGTTTGCGTCTGTTGACCAAAACCGCCAAAGCCGCCAAAGCCGCCAAAGCTCCCAAAAAGGGTTGAAAAGAGATCATCCAGATTGATGTCATAGGCAGCCTGATGGCCGGCACCGAAAGACTCATCGACACCCGCAAAGCCCAGCTGATCGTAATTTGAGCGTTTTTCCGCGTCAGACAGGATCTCATAGGCCTCATTGGCCTCCTTGAACTTGGCTTCCGCGTCCTTATCGTCCGGGTTGACATCCGGATGATACTTTTTCGCCAGTTTCCAGAAGGCCTTTTTGATGGTGCTGTCATCCGCGTCACGCGGAACACCCAGCACTTCGTAATAATCGCGTTTAGCCGCCACTTGGTCCTCCAGGGTCAAAACCGACCGTTTACCATGCTACCACTTCATCCGGCCCGCTGCATTGAAGGGGCTGGGGAAGCGGGTGCCCTTCGGCACCCGCCCCCATAGCCTCCAGTTCACCTTTAATTTAGCTCTCGTCGCCGCCGACATCCTTGAAGTCAGCTTCATAGGTGCCGGGCTCTTCTTGCTGCGGAACCTCATCATGCTCAGGCGGGGCCTGCTGCTGAGCTTTCTGGTACATGGTCTCCGAGGCTTTGTAAACGACCTGGCTAAGCGATTCCATGTCCTGCTTCATGGCCTCCAGGTCACCCCTGCCGTGGCTGTCACGCAGCTTGGTCAGGTGCTCCTCGATGGCCTGTTTATCGGCATCCTCAAACTTGTCGCCGGACTCCTTCAGGAGTTTTTCTGTTTCATAGATGCTTGTTTCCGCGCGGTTCCTGGTGTCGACTTCGTCCTTCCTCTTGCGGTCTTCTTCCGCGAAGCGTTCCGCGTCCTTGATGGCCTGATCAATGTCGGCGTCGGACAGGTTGGACGAGGCTGTGATGGTGATGTGCTGGGTCCGGTTGGTTCCCTTGTCGATGGCTGAAACATTGACAATACCGTTGGCGTCAATGTCAAAACTGACCTCGATCTGGGGAATTCCGCGCGGCGCGGGAGCGATCCCGTCCAAGTTGAAGCGGCCCAGGGACTTGTTGCCCGCGGCCATCTCACGCTCGCCCTGGAGCACGTGGACCTCTACCTGGGTCTGCCCGTCAGCCGCCGTTGAGAAAATACGTTTCTTGCTGGTCGGAATCCGGGTATTGCGGTCGATCATGCGTGTCATTACGCCGCCCAGGGTCTCAATGCCCAATGAGAGCGGTGTGACGTCGATCAGGACCATGTCATCGATGTCTCCGGCCAGGATTCCCGCCTGAATGGCGGCGCCCATGGCCACACATTCGTCGGGATTGATGCCCTTGAAGGGATCCTTGCCAAAGTACTGACGAACCATTTCCTGGACAGCGGGGATCCGTGTCGAACCGCCCACCAGCAGGATTTTATCGATGTCTTTTGGCTTCATGCCGGCGTCTGACATGGCCGCGTTGAGCGGGCCCTTGGTCTTTTCAATCAGGTCAGCGGTCATGTCGTCGAACTTGGCGCGCGACAGCGACAGATCCAAGTGTTTGGGCCCGTCCTGATCCGCCGTGATGAAGGGCAGGTTGATGGACGCCGTCAAGACGTTCGACAGCTCGACCTTGGCTTTTTCCGCCGCCTCCCGCAGCCTTTGCATGGCCAGGCGGTCGGATGAAAGATCGACACCCTGGTCCTTTTTCATGGTATCAACCATCCAGTCGACGATCTTGTTATCGAAGTCGTCACCGCCCAGGCGGGTGTTGCCGGATGTCGATTTTACTTCAAAGACACCGTCGCCAATCTCCAGGATTGAAACGTCGAAGGTTCCGCCGCCCAGGTCAAAGATAACGATCTTCTGGTCGTGCTCCTTGTCGAGGCCATAAGCCAGCGAAGCCGCCGTCGGCTCGTTGATGATCCGGTCCACCGTAAGGCCGGCGATTTTGCCGGCGTCCTTGGTCGCCTGGCGCTGCGAGTCTGAGAAATAAGCCGGCACTGTCACGACAGCGTGCGTCACCGTTTCTCCCAGATAAGCTTCCGCGTCCTGTTTCAATTTCTGAAGGATCATGGCGGAAATCTCAGGCGGCGTGTAGGTCTTGCCGTCGATCACTACCTTGTGATCAGTCCCCATCTCCCGCTTAACCGACATGACCGTGCGCTCGGGGTTCTTCTGCGCCTGGTTTTTGGCGATCTGCCCGACCAGACGTTCTCCTGTATTGGTAAAGGCAACGACGGATGGCGTTGTACGGCTGCCTTCCGCGTTCACGATGACAACCGGCTCGCCCCCTTCCATCACCGATACGACGGAGTTGGTCGTTCCCAGGTCAATTCCAATTATTTTGCTCATCTTCTTTTCCTCTTTTCATTAACTGATTCGTTTGTCCGCGCCTTCTCCCAAACCATCCCGTGCCGGCGCAGTAAGCCGGAACAGTGAGATTATTCCCTTGTTCAGTTGACCACCCTGACCATGCTGTGGCGGATCACGCGATCCCCCTTGCGGTAGCCCTTCTGATAGACCTCAACGACATAATTGTCCGGCAGTTCCTCGTCTTCATTGTGGATGACGACCTGATGGAAGCTGGGGTTGAACTCCGATCCCTCTCCATCGATTTCCGTCACACCGAGTTTCTGCAAGACCTCGTCCAGCTGCTGGGCTATCAGGACAACGCCTTGCGCAAATTCGCGCGTCCCGTCACTCTCGCTGTTTTCTGCCGCCTTGACCGCAGCGTCAACACTGTCGGCAACCGGAAGCAGCGCCCGGATGGTATCAATGACAGCTTCTTCATAGCCTGCTGCCCGGTCCTGCCGTGACCTTCTTCTGAAGTTGTCGAAGTCGGCGCAGACCCGCAAGTAGCGGTCATTGAGTTCGCGCAACTCTTCTTCAGATGTTTTTTCTTCCCCCTCTTGCGGCTCCGCGTCCGCATCGAATTCCTGGGCCGGCTCCGTGGCGGCCACTTCCTGCTCTTTTTCCTTTTCTTTTCGGTCGCTCATCGCTATTCCCCTGCTTTTCCCTCTTTTTGACCGGACGGTCCGTCGTTTTTGCCCGGGTACCCGTAATGTTCGCCGGCAGCCTCCATCAAAGCCTTGTTGACAAAGCTGATCTGCGAAATGATCTTGCCGTATTGCATCCGTTTCGGTCCGATGACGCCGATCTGTCCCGAGATCTGGCGGCCGATCCGGTAAGTTGTCGTGATAAAGGACATATCCTCCATGCCGTCGAGCGCGATCTCCTGGCCGATCCGGACCATGTAGGAAGGTTTGGCCCGCTGTACTGAGAGCGCTGACTCCTCCCCGCTTTCGACTGCCTCAAGACAATCGAGATCCCAGTCGCACCCTTCAGCCTGGCGCTCTTCCTGCTCCTGCCTCATCTCCATCATGTATCCGGCGACCATCTGTTCCTGATGGACGGCCCGGTAGAAACGGTTGGCACGATCCACATCACGGAATTCCGGCTGCCTTAGAAGATGATGTCTGCCATCCATGAAGATCTCGATCTTCTCCGTCTGTTTTATGGCGACATAGGCCTCATAAAGAACCTGGTTGACCAGGGCTTCGGGCAGGCCCGTCTCCCCGGCGGCTGATGAAATGGTGACAAGGGTGATGTCATCCAGTTTCTTTCCGGCCAGGCAGCGCTCCACCGCTCGGCCGATGCTGTCGAGCTGTTTTTCGTCGATCATGGCTGGAATCCGGATCAGGCGGTCATGGACAACGCCGGCGGAAAGCACCAGGACAACGATGGCTCGGCCCGGTTCGATCATCATGATTTTGATCTGCTCCAGGCTGGAATCCGAATACTGCGGCGACAGGGCAACCGACAGGTAATTCGTCTTGCCGGCCAGGTATTCCGCGGCCCGCTCGATCAGCTCCCTGGCTTCATCGAGATTTTTCAGTAGAAAATCGCGGATTCCCGACGCTTCCCTGGGGGAAATCTCGGGCAGGGAAAGCATGTTGTCCACATAGGCCCGGTAACCCCTGTCTGAAGGCATCCTGCCCGCTGATGTGTGGGGTTTTTCAAGGTATCCCATCTCTTCGAGCTCAGCCATTTCGTGGCGGATGGTGGCCGAGGAATATTTGAGCTTGTGGCGGTCAACCAGCGACTTGGAGCCGACCGGTTCGGCCGTCTCGACATAATCGTCCACGATGGCTTTGAGGATTTGCTTCTTGCGCTCGTCCATGGGATCGTCCCTTTCAAGTATTAGCACTCGAACGCGTCGAGTGCTAATACGACTTTAACACCTCCATGTAAGGCTGTCAATCAAAGGGGTGTGACGAAAGTGACAAAGAAGTGAAAATTATCTGAATTCTCGATAAACAGCCCTCAGAGCAATTCCCTGGCGACAAGATCAGCAAAATCGAGACCTTTTTCCGTCAATCGGACGCGGGTTTCTTCACAAACAAGCAGGCCCCGCCTTTGGAGCTGCCGGAGACGGCCGCCGAAGACCTGGTCATAACCGGTTCCGTGCCGCTCCTTGAAGCGGGCGCGGGACACGCCATCCAGGAGACGAAGCCCCAAGACCATGGTCTCAATGCGGGCCGACGCTTCATCAACCCTCTCCTCTATCGATGCCTGACCGAAGGGGCCTTCTCCGGCATCCTCCACACGGGTCAACCATTGTTCAAGTGAGGCGGGGCTGCATCGCCTGACCCCTCTCATGTAGCTGGCAGCGGCGGGGCCGGCCGCCATGTAAGGATCGGCTTCCCAATAGGTGAGGTTGTGGCGCGAACGGGCACCCGGTTTGGCGAAGTTGCTGATCTCGTAATGTTCAAAGCCCCGCGACTTCAAGGAGGCGGTCACCTGCCGGGTCATCGCGCGCTCCAGATCGTCTTGGGGAAAGAGCCCGGGGCTGGCTTTAAAAAGAGAATCAAAAGGTGTCCCTTCGGCAATGCAGAGCGCATAGGATGAGACGTGGTCGACCGGAAGTGACCGGACCATGTCAAGCGTCTCATGGATACTCTCAAGAGTCTGGCCCGGAAGACCGGTCATGAGATCCACGGCGATGTGTTCAAAGCCCGCTTGTGACGCGGCAGCTATGGCGAACTCCGCGTCCGCGGCTGTATGGCGGCGGCCGATGCTGCTCAGGATCGCGTCCGACGACGACTGCAGGCCGAAGCTGATTCGGTTGACACCGGCGGCTGCCAGGGATCCGAGCGAGCCGGCCTTCTTCTCGGAATTATAGGATTCGGGATTGGCCTCCAGGGTAATGTCGCAGGAGGCCTCAAAAGAGAAAAGGGTCCTGGCCCGTTCAATCAGCGAGACAATGACCTGGTGGGGTAAGACGGAGGGTGTTCCCCCGCCGAAATAAACTGTCTGAAGCGGTGCCGTGCGTACCTTGTGCGAAGCGGCCTCACCAGCGATCCGTTCCAGCTCGAGGATGACTCCCCGCTGCCATCTTCCGATCCATTCACTTATGCAATCAGTAATCGAATAAAAATCGCAATAGAGACACTTGCTCAGGCAAAAGGGAACATGAATATAAAGCGAGGTGACCGGCTGCCTGGCGGCATGGGTCACCCCGCTCACCTCAAGGTCTTTTGCGACCGGATCAGGATCCCTTGCCGTCATCTGTCTCCGTCATATCGATATTGGAGTCGGACAGCAGTTCCTTGAATGACACCGCCAGGCCGGCCAGGCTCTGCATATTCGAAGGAATAATGATCTTGGTCGCCCGCCCGTCGGCCACGGCGGCCATGGTCTCCAAACTCTTGATGGCGATCAGGGCCTCGTCGGCACCGATCTCCTTGATCATCTGAAGTCCCTTGGCGGTCGCTTCCTGAATCTTCAAAATGGCTTCCGCCTTTCCTTCGGACTCACGGATGGCCTGCTCTTTTTTGGCCTCGGCCCGCAAAATAGCCGCCTCTTTCTCTCCTTCGGCGACACGGATCAGGGCCTCCTTCTTGCCTTCGGAGATCAGGATATTCTCGCGCTTCTCCCGCTCCGCCTTCATCTGGCGCTCCATGGCCGTCTGAATCTCACGGGGGGGGATAATATTTTTCAATTCAACCCGGTTGACACGGATTCCCCATGGATCGGTCGCCTCGTCCAGGGTCTGCCTCATGCGCGTGTTGATGACGTCACGCGAGGTCAATGTCTCGTCGAGCTCCAGATCGCCGATCAGGTTACGCAGGGTGGTGGCTGACAGGTTCTCAATCCCGATGATGGGGTTTTCAATCCCATAGCAGTAAAGGACCGGATCCACGATCTGGTAAAAAACGACCGTGTCGATCTGCATGGTGACGTTGTCACGGGTGATCACAGCCTGGGGCGGAAAGTCGGCGACGCGTTCTTTCAAGGACACACGGCGCTCAATCCTGTCAATAAAGGGCATTTTGGCATGGATACCCGTCTGCCAGGTGGACTTGTAGGTGCCGAGCCGTTCAATCACAAAGGCCATGGCCTGAGGAACGACACGGATGTTGCGGATAAAAAGGGCGAGGATCGCCAGAGCCACAAGACCTAGGACAATAAGCCCCCAGTCCAGCGGCGCCATGGCAGCGATGGTAATGAACAGTTTCATAGGTAGTTTCCTTTCTTAACCTTCTTCTGTAGGGCGGCCGCGATGACTTGCTCTACTCCAGGGGCTCAATTTTTCCCTCGACGGGTTCGACGATGGCCTTGACGCCGCGGATGTTGACAACCCGAACTTGGCTCCCCTTGGCGATGAAGCCCTCCTCTTCAGTGCGCGCGCTCCAAATCTGACCCTCAACGCGGATCAGGCCGCCGCCTGTCGTGGAGTTAATGGTGTCCGTTACGACCCCCTCCTTGTTTAAAATCCGGTCGGCATTGGTCGGCATGGGAACGCGTTTACTGATTTTTGGCCGGATCAGGAGTGTGAAGATTAAAAATCCCACAATCGAACAGACCGCGAAGAGGATGAATTGAACCATGAGGGACGCGCCCAGCAAGGCAGCGATCATGGCGATCAAGGCAGCCACCGCGAACCAGATGGAAACCAGGTTCAAGGTTACCAGCTCGGCGACAGCAGCCACCGCCAGCACCAGGCCCCAGAATAAAGCTGCAGACAGCCCCAATATCGCCGTTGCCATAAGTATGGGTTCCATATTCTTCCTCCTTCTTTATGATTGATTTCAAGATTGCTGTCCGGCTAATCCTTAAAATCATAATTGAGCGGCCCTTTGCGGGTCAGCTGTACCAGCACGAAGGCCGTATTGTTGATCCTCTGGATCAGCCGCGGGACAATGACCTGTTTTGAATTTCCCTTGGAATCCGGTTCCGGATCCGGCTCACCGGCCGTCGAACCATCGGGATCGATGGCGGGGATTGTCTGGCCCGCTGTTTGTTCGTCCATTTGGCGAAATAGCTCCTCCAGGACCTCGGTCCGATCAAAGCGGGTGGCTGAGATCACGCCCGCCGTATCCTGGAAAAAAGGGTTGCGGCTTTCGATGGTGACATCTTCTATCTTTTTTACGCGGTAATCTCCCGACTCCATAAAAACAACAGGAATGCCCGCCCGATCAAAGGGCGTGTGGTCCGACAGCTTGCTTGTCCATTCACGAAAGACCGCCTGCTCTCCCGAATCCAGTGTCACGAAAAAAGAGGCCTGGTTGGTATAGACAGCGTAGCGGTTTCGAGTGTTGAGCTGGAATTCGAAAAAAATGTCCGTGACCTGGTAAAGTTTCCGCCTTTTTGCGTAATCCTTGTACTCACCGCTCCTGACCGAATTTTGGCCAGCGTGTGCGTACACCTTGTCGCCCGCGTAGATGGGGCCGACATTGACCATGACATCAATCCTGGCGCGGTCCTCAGGCGCTAGCGAAGACAGATAGTGACGGGCGCCGCGGTAATCATCCGTTCCGGCGCCAAAAAACACGAAGACAATATCATAGCCGGGGTGTTCCTGGCGTAAAATACGGGCCGCTGTCAGGACGGAAGCGACCCCTGACGCGTTGTTGTGGATCCCGTCCGGGTGAACGGTCTCTTGCTCATCATCGTCTTCGGACTCATCCGCCTGCATGGCAGCCGGTGTGTCGTAGTGCGCGCCGATGACCATGACCAGGTCGTTTCGTTCTTCCGGTAATTTTTCCGGGTCTGTCTCCTCTTGTTTTTTTGTCAGACCAAAGCCCCTGCCCTCCAGCCGCGCGATGACATTGGCGGAGGTCTGGCGCTGGCCCTCTTCATCTGTCACGGTAAAGGACTGCTTTTCCGGCTCGTAGCCATACTTCCTCAACTCCTCCATGATGAGATCGGCCGCCCTCGATTCCTGGTCCGAATAGGGGACGCGTTGCGGGAATCTTGCGGCGAGGGTGCGGGCGAAGCGGGCGCCCTCATCTCCGTAGGCTGCGATTTCGGCAACTTCTTCCTCCTCACCCGAACAAGCGGTGAGCACCGGGAGCAGGAGCAGAAGCGCGATAAGAGCCGCGAAAAAACGATATAGCAGGCACTGCCGCCGCCCTCTTGGTCGATGAAAAAGTGTAGCTTTTTGAATCACCTTGATCCCTCCGGAAAAGCGCTGCCAGGCGATCTTTTCCCACGCAATTATAGCACAGTGTGAAGAGGCTGCCCGGCCGGACTGAGGCGTCTTTATGGTATGATTCAGGCATGAAAACAGCTGTGAAAAGGAGATTTCGAGAAAACCTTCATTGCAGAGCGGGAAGGCGCTTCCGGCTTCTTTTCGCCCTTCTTCTGTCCCTTTCTTTTTGCCTCGTTTCCTTTCCTGTCAGCGCCCAGAAGATGAGCGACGGCTTTGATCCTGAAAGCCAGCTCCCCGCTGTTTTTTCGATTGGCGCGCTCCAGCCCTCCGAATTGTACGCGAAAAACAGCGATCAAGTACTGGAAATACCGGGCGCGGCCCGGCTCATGACCCTTTACATCGCCTTGGAAAAACTTTCTTCAGATGAGCTGATTCCCATCAGCGATCTTGCCGCCCGTTACGACAGGGATGAGCGCCGGGATGACCGCTATGTCATGAGGGCCGGTGATTCCCTGCCGCTCAGGTATCTGCTGCTGAGGATGATCTTCGACAACTCGGACGCGGCGGCCATCGCGGTTGCCGAGAAAATTTCAGGTTCACGGTTCAGTTTCATGGAAGAAATGCAACGGACCGCCACGCTCTTGGGAATGAATCAAACGGAATTTTTTGTCCTGGATGTCGCCCGCGCTGAACGTGAATCAGAAGTGCCGCAAGAGATCACGGCCGCGGTGGAAGCCTATGAACAGTATCAGGACTCAAACGGAACCCTGCCCCTGATCCTGCCCGAAGCGGGCCAGACTGTCCGGACAGCCAAAACAACTTTGCGGGATGTCATGAAGCTGGTCACCGCCTTGTTGAATAACACGAGGGGCAAGGCCATCTTAAGCGTAAGCGATGAACTGGTGCAAATTACCTCGGGAGGCACTGCTCAGATCGTCCCTGTCCGGTCCCCTGCCAATCATCTGATGACACTTTCCGAAAACAGAATAAGCGCAGCCTATCTTTCCTTATCCGACCGCTACTCACTTCTTTGCTGTTGGGGAGTGACTCCGGAAAATATCCCTGTAACAACCCTTGCTGCTCATCTGCGTCAGACGGGTATTATTCAGCCGGCACTCCAGTTCTACTCTGCTCTGGACGTCTTTTACGCCAGGGATTCCCTGACCAAGGCGGGAGGAAAATATCCGGGGGCATCGGAAAAGGCGGTCAACGGTGAGCTCTTCGATCTGGTCTACCTTGATTCAGTCGACTACATCCACCCCAAGGCCGATCATTATCTCGAGGAGACGCTCGACTATCTGGGCAATGCCCCCTATCCCATCCCCGTCCGAAAAGGCGCCATGACGGGTCAGGTTATTTTCACCTTGCGCGATGGCGTGCAGATTCCCGTGCGCGTCGGTTCTGACCGTGACATTCTGGCCGACAGCAACCTCATCAGCCG
Source organism: uncultured Mageeibacillus sp. (assembly GCA_964606165.1). Lineage (GTDB taxonomy): Bacteria > Bacillota > Clostridia > Saccharofermentanales > DTU023 > UBA4923. The sequence goes on along the minus strand of CAZSFQ010000010.1, from coordinate 41,616 downwards.
CGGCCTGCTTCTCTTGCAGGGTAACCCCAATCTCGCCTATACCATCCTTGGGTTCTCCTTGATCCTGTGCCTGGGTTTTGTGATTATCATCGTCCGCCAATCAGTCAAGCTCCGCTACTGGTACCGGCTTCAGCGGGTGGAGCAGACGGCGGAAAGTGCCCGTTCCATCCTGCTGGGGAAAAAAGATGATGATTGACCGCTAGCTGTCGCGCCGCCTCAAGGGGGCGATCCGCTCCTCGTAAAATAATTCAAATTGACGCAGCGCGTACTGGTAGATAAAAAGAAAAAGCTGGAGGAGGGCGGCCAGAATCCCCGCGGTAATCAGCCAGGAAGAGGGCGCGTATTTTAAGGCGAATATCTCAGATCCGAAAAGCAGAACAAGGGCGAAGAGCAAGGCCGTCATCACGGCATGCGTGATAAGCCGGGCGACGATGGGGCGGCTGAGGCGTCTCAGCCAAACGATGAGGAGTGGCAAAACCCCGAAAAACAGCGCGAATTGCGCCGCAGTAATGATCCCCGGTGACAGCAGGGCGAGAAGAGAGGAAAGCAGATAGACCAGGAAGGCGCCGCCCACCCCTGTTTCACGGCCCGCGACCACAAGAACAAAAGAAGCGATCATGAGCACAAAGAGCCTGCCGGTGGGAAGAAAGCCCGCCCCCAGCAGCAAAAGCCAGCAAAGGGCTGTCAGCAGCGCGCCGGCTGCGATCCTGTATGAGTGATTGGAAGATTCACCCTTTCGTGCTGCCATGGCCTGAGGTCTTAACAGCAAAGACAAAGATCGCCGCCCATGCATTCACAGCATGAGTCGGCGCAACAGAGGCAAGTCAGTGTCTGGCAGCATGAGTCCGTGCCGCCCCTGGAACGGTAGTAGGGTGATTGATTGGGTGCGCCGTAAGGAGATCCATAAGGAGCTTGTTGGTTGGCAGCCTGCCCGTAACCCCAGCCCGGGCGCGTTGCCTGTTGTTGGTTTCCCAGGGTGACGGCGTCGTAAGCCGCATTGATTTCCCGCATCTTGGCCTCGGCCAGTTCCTTGGCCCTGGCATCCGCGAACTGGTCGGGATGGTATTTTTTGACAAGTTCGCGGTAAGCGTCGCGAACCGTTTCTTCCGACGCCCCATGAGGGACACCCAGGACTTCATAGGGGTTGCTGCTCATTTCATCCTCCGCGTTGCCTTTTGTTCCCATCAAAGTGCGGGAAGCCGCTCACCTGCCAAAATGCGCTTCCTGGTGGCCGGCAATCCAATCGTCACAATATTATACACGAGTCCGCCCCACTGCTCATAGGTAAGCAGGGCAAGGTTGCGGTCTATCGTCGCCTCCGCCTCAAGCAATTTGGCTTCCGCCGACAAAAGCGCTTCATCTTCCGGCAGGGCCAAAAAATGGTTGGGGTTCCCCCTTCGTCTGTCAAGCTCCAGATCGTCGATGGCGTCAAGAAGGTAAACCCAGCGGCCGAGCGCCTCTGCGGCCTCGCCCAGAAGCAGGGCGGTCAACCCGTCATCCTCCCTTTGGACCAGGGCAAAACCCTCCAGAAAGATCCTTTTCAAAATCGCTCCGAAACAGGCAGCCGTCTCGTCGGTGGAATCACCTTTTTCCAGTTGATTCAAGCGGTCCAGTTTTTCCTTGATCCATGTGTTTAGCTCGGGGTGGCGCTTTTTGACTTTCCCGGCGGAGCGTGAAAAAAGCAGGGTCGCGATCCTCCCGCGGACAGGCCGCTCGTCCGCGGCGTCATCCTTTGCCGAATAGAAAGCCAGCAGGCATGAAAGGTCAGCCGCAAACTCGAGCACCGGATCCGGTCCCGCCACCGGCTTCTTGCGAAAGGGATTCAAGACGCAGGACTCCTGGTTCATGGTGACGCGCTCCGGTGACAAGGCCAGCAAAAGAAGGGACAGGAAGGTCATGTCATAAGTTACCGCCGCCCGCGGGATCTGGCCGCACCGGCGGCCAATGCTTTTGCAAAGCCCGCAATAGACGGCTTTGTATACAGTGAAGTCACGTATTAGAAGATCCGGCTTTTCTGGTCTGACATATCCAAACATGGCTTGGGCCGCTCCTTGGGGCAAGCGTTGCCGCGGTAGTTTCGCGCCTCTCTATGTTATCATCAGGATTGATTTATGAGGAAACGATTTTTCAACCAGGTTCAGCTGCCAATGATGACAAGAAAAGTAAAGACACGATTCGCTCCAAGCCCGACCGGCATCATGCATATCGGCAATCTCCGGTCGGCCCTTTATGAATACCTGATCGCCCGGTCAAGGGACGGCGCTTTCATCTTGCGGATTGAGGACACCGATCGCGAACGCTATGTTGAAGGCGCTGTTGAAGTGATTTATAAAACCTTGAGCCAATGCGGCCTGTACCACGACGAAGGCCCTGACATCGGCGGCCCCAACGGCCCTTATACACAAAGCGAACGGCTTCCTCTTTACAGGAAATACGCTGAGCAGCTGATCGCCAAAGGTGACGCCTATCCCTGTTTTTGCGCTTCGCGGACCGTGACCCTGAACGAAGACGGCGAAGAAACCGAGTCGTTCGGCTACGACCGCCGCTGCAGGGGCATCGATCCCGGAACCGCTCAGGAACGGATCCGGTCCGGCGAAGCTTACGTTGTCCGGCAGAAGATGCCGCTTGACGGTGAGACTTCTTTCACGGACGATGTCTACGGTACCATCGCGGTCATGAACAGGGAGTTGGAAGACCAGATACTTCTCAAGTCGGACGGTTACCCCACCTACAATTTTGCCAATGTTGTTGACGATCACCTGATGGAAATCACCCATATCGTCCGTGGCTCCGAATACCTTTCCTCGACACCCAAATACTGCCTGCTTTACGAATCCTTTGGCTGGGAGATCCCGCATTTTGTCCACCTGCCCCTGATCGTCGGCGGGGACGGCAAAAAGCTCTCCAAACGTCACGGTTCCACTGGTTTTGACGACCTGGTGAAAGACGGCTACCTGCCGGAAGCTATTGTCAACATGATTGCTTTTCTCGGCTGGGCCCCCGGTGACGAAACGGAGGAGATTTTTTCATTGGGAGAGCTCGAGCAAATCTTCCGCGTTGAAGGCATCAATAAGGCGCCGGCTGTATTTTCATACCCCAAGTTGAATTGGATGAATGAGCAGTACATCCGGGCCATGCCCTTTGACAGCTGGAAAAAACGGGTCCAGGAAATAGCCGGCCCCTGTTTCGGAGACAGGCCCTACGACCCGGACAAGCTGGCGGAAGTTCTGCAGCCGCGCGTAACCAAGCTGTCCGACATCCCCGCCATGATCCGGTTCCTTACCGAACGGCTGCCACTTTCCAGGGAACTCTTCTTTAACAAGCGGGCAAAGCTCGACGCCGACAAGGCGGCTGGCATCCTTGAAGCAATCTTTCCCAGGTTACGATCGCTGGAAGATTGGAGCGAGACGGGTCTTGATAACTTGCTGGAAGAAGCGGGCCAGGCGCTGGACCTGAAAAAAGGCCAACTGATGGGCTCGTTACGGGCCGGTCTTGCCGCCCAGCAGGTCACCCCGGGCGGAGCCATCGAAACAGCTCTGATCCTGGGCCGCGCTGAGTCGCTTGAACGGCTTGAAAGAGTAATCGATTTTTTAACATGAGGCATAGATAAGCATGGAAAACAAAGAGACAAAACAGATGCCCGGCCTTGTGACGGGCGTAACCCCTGAGGAAGAAACCTATACAGGCAACACCATCTCACACTTCATCCTTGACGAAGTCGAAAAAGATGTCGGGCCGGGGGGCCGGTCTGAAGGCCTCCCCGTTCATACGCGTTTCCCGCCCGAACCCAACGGCTACCTCCACATCGGCCATGCCAAGGCCATCATCATCGACTTCGGAACGGCAGAGCTTTTCGGCGGCCTTTGCAATCTTCGCATGGATGACACCAACCCCGTCAAGGAGGATGAAGCATTCGTTCAGGCCATCAAGGATGATATCCATTGGCTTGGCTACGATTGGGATGACCGTTTCTTCCACGCGTCCGATTACTTTGAGGAAATTTACGGCTACGCGAAGGAACTGATCCAAAAAGACCTGGCCTTTGTCTGCGAACAGACGGCGGAGCAGGTCCGTGAGTCAAGAGGGACCCTGACCTCCCCCGGTGTCGAAAGCCCCTGGCGCAACCGGCCCAGGGAAGAAAGCCTGGATCTTTTCGAGCGCATGCGGGCCGGTGAGTTCGAGGATGGCCGCTATACACTCCGGGCCAAAATTGATATGAGTTCCGGAAATATGAATATGCGTGACCCGGTTATTTACCGCATCCAGCACGCCCGGCACCATCAGACAGGTGATGATTGGTGTATCTATCCCATGTACGATTTTGCCCACCCCATCAGTGACTCCCTGGAGCACATAACCCACTCACTTTGCTCACTTGAGTTTGAAGACCACCGCCCCCTTTTCGATTGGGTCATTGACCACTGTTCGCTTCCCGTTAAAACGCGGCAGATTGAATTCGCGCGTCTTGACATCAACTATACGGTCATGAGTAAGCGAAAATTGCGGTCCCTGGTTGAAGAGGGCCTGGTCGATGGCTGGAACGACCCCCGCCTCCCCACCCTTTGCGGTTTGAGGCGCCGGGGTTATACACCGCGTGCCATCCGCGACTTCAATGAGAGAAATGGTGTCTCCAAGGTGCCCAGCATGGTCGACATCCGTTTCCTGGAGCACTGTCTGAGAGAAGACCTCAATAAGCGGGCCCCACGGGCCATGGCTGTTCTCGATCCCATCCAGCTGACCATCACCAACTACCCCGAAGACCGGCAGGAGACCTTCTCCGTTGAAAACCTGCCCGGTGATCCCAACTCCGGCACACACGACATTACATTCTCACGTCATCTCCTGATTGAACGCGGCGATTTTGAAGAGGATCCCCCGAAAAAATACTACCGCCTCTTCCCCGGCAACCGGGTGAGGCTTCGGGGCAGCTACATCATCCATTGCACCGGCTGCGTCAAGGACGATGATGGCAGGATTACGGAGGTACTGGCTAAATACGACCCGGAAACCAGGGGCGGTTCAGCGCGGGAAGGCCAAAAAATCAGAGGTACCATCCATTGGCTTGACCAGGTGACCGCGGTCAAAGCCCGGGTCAGACTCTATGACCACCTTTTCACCGTGGAGGCGCCGGATGACGATGAGCGGGATTACCATGAGCTCCTGAACCCCGATTCACTGGTGGTGATCGATGACGCCTATGTCGAACCCTGGCTGAAAGAAGACAGGTCGCACATCGGTTATCAGTTCATGCGGCTGGGCTACTTCATTCACGACAGCCTTGACACAAGCGATGAAAAGCTGGTCTTCAACCGGTCGGTCAAGCTCAAGGATTCGTACAGGCCTTCGTAAAAAAAGAGGGGCCGTCTCCGGATGAGACGGCCCATTTTCATGATTCATCAGGTCATCGGTCAGTGTCTGATGATTTTTTTTGCCGTCGTCTTGGGGAACTCCGTATCCCGCAGGCTGATGGAGCGGACGGCCTTGTAGTTGATCAGACCGGCATTCACGTCTTTGACCACTTCAGATAACTTGTCCTTGATCTTGTCGTCAGTCAGGGGCAGGCCCTTCAGCTCAGGATCTTCGTCGACGGCCTCACGGTCGGGGAAGATCTCGGCATGGATCAGACTGTCACCGTCTTTTCTTTCCTTGCCTGATACGACGGCTTCCGCGATCAGCGGGTGCTGGGTCAGCAGGAACTCGATTTCCTCGGGGAAGATATTCTTACCGTTCTTGGTGACAATGATATTGGCTTTGCGTCCTGTGATGATGACAAAGTTGTTCTCATCCAGATAACCGAAGTCACCGGTGTGGAAGAAGCCCTCCTCATCAATAACCTCACGGGTCGCCTCTTCGTTTTTGTAGTAGCCCAGCATGACGTTGTCACCGCGGCCCGCGATCTCTCCGATGCCGTTCTCGTCCGGATCGAGGATCTTGACGTCCACGCCCGGCAAAGGCAGGCCGGCCGACCGGTTATTGAAATAATGGGTGCGGTTCAGAGCCAGGATAGGCGCGCATTCCGTGAGCCCGTATCCCTGGATGCAGCCGAACCCCAGGTCCTGCATGTCGGCCATGAGTTCGGGCGCGATGGCGGCGCCTCCGGCGATCAGGAGCCGGATATTGCCGCCGAAATTTTCGTGGACTGAATCAAAGATCTTGCGGCGAAGATCGATGCCGACCTTGCGCAGGGCCTTGGTCAGCTTCAATCCGAAATTGAATTTTTTGGCCAGCTTGGGATCACTTTTGACCTTCTTCATCACGCCCCGGTGGAAGGCCTCCATCATGAGGGGCACGACCAGGACGATGGTGGGCTTGGCCTCCTGCATGTTGGGAACGATGTAGCGCAGGCCCTCGCAGACAGCGACGGAGCAGCCGCGGTAAAGCGGGCAGAGATAACCGCAGGTACACTCATAGGTGTGGTGCAAGGGCAAGACCGACAGGAAGGTGTCATTTTCGTCGATATTGACCATGGAGCACATGCCCATGAGGTTCTTGCAGATATTCTTGTGGCTCAGCATAACGGCCTTGGGATTGGAGGTCGTCCCTGATGTAAAGAGCAAGATCTGCATGGCCTCCGGATCCAGCGGCAGATCTTCATAGGCTGTATCGCCCTCCTCCAGTGCCTTGGCGCCTTCCTGCAGAATATCCCAGAAGTAAAGGTCGGTTTCACCTTCCCGCGGAAGATCGAATCCGATGTAGTGCCTGACGCCGGGAATCCGGTCCCGGACACTGTCGACGACCTCTTTTTTACTCTTGGAAAAGAGGAGAATGTCTGTCTCCGAGCTGGTCACCAGGTTGACCACCTCATTGGCGGGCTGCTCCTTGTCAAGGGGCACCACCACGGCTAAACCATTGACGACTGCCAGATAGGTCACATACCATTCATAACGCGTTTCCGCGTAGATGGCGACACGGCTCTTTTCGTTCACTCCAAGCTTCATCAAACCGGTGCCAAGGGCGCGGACGTCATCCGCGAACTGTTGGTAGGTGATGGGCAGATAGGGCCTCTTATGGTCAATCTTGAGTTCCATGGCCTCCCGGGAGCCCGGCGCGATCTGGCGCGCGGCAATGGGATCCTTGGTCCAGTAGGCCGTCTTGTCAGCATAAAGTTTCTCACTTTGGCGGAGCATGTCGCGCAGATCAGTAATCTCCCGCACATCCACCAAAGGATATTTATAGATAGTTTTACTCATGGGTTGTTCCTCCCTACGTCCTTTATAAGACTGATTTTTAATTTTACAGGTGTCTTTTGTACAAGGTCAAGAAACAAACTATGAACAAAGCCCCTTAAAGAGCAGAAAATTCATTAAAACGCGAGGATGTTTCGGCTAATAGGAGCCTGCCTGTTTCATATAATCTTCGACCGATTCAATGCATCGATCCAGGAAAGCTCCTTCTCCCAAGGTGTTGATTTTGAAGAAAACAGCCTGACTCCCACCGGAGGTAATGGCCGATACGTAGAGCCGGCTGCCCTCCCCCACGACCGTGAGGTTTAAGCTGACCCGGTTGCCTCCGAACCAGCTGTAGCGTTCATAGACGCGTACCGCGACCCGGATTGGCCCCATGACGAAATCGCTGCCGTCTTCATAAGAAGCCGAGACGCTGCCCCGGGTGATGTCCTGGTGCAGGTGATCGAGCAGGGCGTCAAAGCTCCCCGTCAACTGTCTTTCATATTTGGCCATAAAGCCCCCTATTCAAACCGCCCCTCCCGGCTCTGTCCTTGCCATATTATATGCTTAATCCCTCAATGGCAAGAGGTTTGCCTTATCACCCAAATGGGGCGTATGATCGGGGCAAGCTGATCCTCCAAGGAGAGAAACCCATGCTGGAAATTGAACTGAAAGCAAGACTTGAACCCCAAACAGTCCCCGGCCTGAAAGAAAGACTTGATGCGGCATTTTCCCCGTGCCGGACCCTTGAGGAGCGCGATATCTATTTCCAGGCGCCCGATCGCGATTTCAAAGAAACGGACGAAGCGCTCCGCATCCGCAGGCAAGACCTTGAAGAAACCGCAGGACTGCTGACTTATAAGGGACCCAAGATCGACGCCATGTCCAATACCCGCGTCGAACTGGAAACAGAAGTGGGCAACGCTGACAAAACCCAGGCTCTGCTGGCCGCCCTGGGTTACACCGTCATCCTGACCGTCGACAAAAAGCGAAGTGAATACCAGGGCAGGGGGAAAGATGGGAAGATCACGCTTTGCCTTGATCATGTAGAGGGGCTGGGACATTTTATTGAGCTGGAATATGTCGCGCCGGACGATCTCCCGGACAAAGAAAGAGAAAGCATCCGGGGACGGCTGCTTTCCCTGCTGGATGAATTGGAAGTCCCCCGCGAAAACCTTACGCGAGAATCCTACCTGGAACTGCTGATCCAGCGCGCAATGTCATAAAAGTCATCCCAGGGCCTGTACGGCACTCCCCGCTTTTTCAGGATAGCCGCCAGGGTGTCCCTTGCAAAGACCAGGTCCGAGGCCAGGGCCATGCGAACATCGGTATGACCGTCACCGACACAGATGGCTTTTTTGTAGTCGTACTGCACCATGATCCGGGTCTTCTCCATCAGATCGCCCCCGGCCTCGTAAGGTGATTCCAAACTGATCCGGCCGTCTGCGCAAAGGACCTCGACGCTGTGGACGTCGAGTAGCCGGTCCCGGTAAGGCGCCAGCTTTTCCTCAATGCAGGGCTTCAGGCCCCCGGAGATGACGACTACCGGGATTTCTTTTTCCTTTGCCAGATCGAGGAGCTCCCCAAAACCCGGGCGCAGGGGGACGCCCCGCACATAGGCTTTGATCTCCTCCATGCAGTCCCAGGGGATCATGCTGAAGGCCAGATGCAGAGTGTCGGCCAAAGTACGCTTGCCCTCCAGCATCTCCTGCTCTTTTTCCTTGTAAAGGAGCGGGTCGATGCAAAGCCGCATCGACCCTTCCAGTGTTTCTTCGCTCGTGATGGTCCCGTCAAAATCCAGGAACAAGATGGTCTCGTACATGGCCCCTACTTCATCAAATCAAAATTCTTCAGGACGTCCGGATCCAGCATCTCGGCCATCCGCATCAATTCCTTGTGGGTCTTGGCGTATTCGAGAAGATTGACACCCTCGACAGCCGCATCGATGGCCTGACGCATGGATTTGGCGCCCGCCAGGCTGCCGTCGGGGTGGCCATGCACGCCGCCGCCTGCTGCCAGGATGATGTCGGTTCCCAACGCGTCGATCATATTTTTCACCACCAGCTGGGTGGTGCCGCCGGAGCATGCGTACATCATGGGCTTGATGTGCCACCAGGGCTGGGTGAAGAATTTGAAACTTCTGTAGAAAGTCTTGAAAGGGATGGGGAACTTGCCCCAGGGATGGCCGTTGATCTGGAAGTCCCCGCCCGCCAGCCGGGTCAGCTTGCCGATGACCAGGGGCGCCGAAATGCCTGTATAGGTAGAGCCGGCGTAGGCGCCCACAAAGTCGACATGGGCCAGGATGGGGACCTGGATGTCCGGGTCCTCTGCCAGCATCTGGAGGGCGCCATGGCCGGCGGTGTAGACATTGAGCATGAGGCTGTTGGCCCCGTACTCGATGGCGCGCAGGGCATTGTCCCTGATTTTATCCGCCCGGTCGGTTATGTTAACCGAGTAGAGCGTATGCTCGCCTGTCTCCTCAAAGACCCGTTTCTCCATGGCCATGAACTTGGTGACGCGCTCTTTGAGGGGGCAAAAAGCCTCGTCAGCCGGCAGGAGTTCGTCGTCCTTGATAATGTCTACACCGCCTTTGGCTGCCTGATAGAATATTTCGGCGCCCTCATCGGGCGTCCAGCCCAGGTTGGGCTTGATCATGGCGTTCAGAAGCGGCCTGTCCGGCACTCCCAACAGATCCCGCAGGCCTTCCACCCCGTATTTGGGCCCCCCAAATTGGTCCACGTAGCGTTTGGGGAAGGCCACGTCGATCCACTTGAGCATGCCGGCCGCCGAGATGTTGCCAAAAATGGTAGTCAGCATCATGGACAGGCTGGAGCCAAAATTGTCCATGGGGAAGGCGATTTGAAGGATGTAAAGGGGCGGCAGATCCTCCACGTAATCGGCGCCCGCGTCGGGTACCTCATAGATGGCGACCACCTTGGCGCCGAAGCGTTTTTGCTTTTCAAGCGAGTCGGCCCCCACCTTGATCCAGGTACCGGTCGTCTGCTCGGAGGCGATGGCCAGGGCCAGCCGCTCGACATTGCTGGTCTTGATGCGCATCTGAAAGGTTCCGATGATGTAGTCTTCGCTGAAGGCCACTTCGGGAAAGGCGTGGGCGATGTTTTCGATCTCAAGTTTTCTGATCATTGTTGCTCTCCTGCTAAATCTCGATATTGCTGAAGACTTCATCAAAAGCCTTCAGGGATTCGGCGATGGTATCGTCGTTGTCGGCCATGCTGGTATAGATCCGGCTGCCGGCCAGGGTGATGACCCCGTTGGCCGTGAGGGCCGCGCCGAATTCTTCAATGCTGTGCTGGCGCTCAGGGATCTTCTTGAAGATGTCCGGATCCTGAACTGACAGGTACATGACTCCGGACACCTCGAAGTGCACGATGGAACCGGTATTCCAGGTTACGAAGGGCAGCCTGTACTTGTCGATCAGGGCCTGGATGCCCGCGCAAAGCTTGTCGCCGTTCTCCCCGGCTTTCCTGGCCGCGTCCTGCTCGATGATCTCCTTGATGGCGAAATAGCCGGCCGCGCAGCTTAAGGGGTTGGCGGTCAGGGTTCCTCCCACATAGGCGCGCTTTTTGCCGGCCTTGACACCGGCGGCCATGCAGCTCATGACCTCCTCCTTGCCTCCGACACCGCCCGCCATGGGGAAACCGCCGGAAACGATTTTGCCGAAGACCGTCAGGTCGGGGATTACATCGAAGTAACCAGCCGCGCCCCCCGGACCGACCCGGAAGGCTGAAACCACCTCATCAAAAATCAAAAGGGTCCCGAACTCATCGCAGAGCTCACGCGCTTTGGCGCAATAGTCATATGGCATCATGCGCGTCCCGCTTTCGGGTCCGATGGGCTCCAGGATAACGGCGGCTGTCCCGCCCTCCTTCACATTGGCGATCAGAGCCTGGCGCAGGGACTCGATGTCACCGGGATAGCACTCGGTCGTGTGAGCCGTGCATTCCTTGGGGATGCCGTGCGCCTCAAAGGTCTTGGTGTAAGGGATGTGCAGGGAGTAAACAAGCTGGTCGCTCCAGCCGTGATAGGCGCCGCCCATCTTGATGATCCCGGGCTTGTCTGTGTAAGTCCGGGCGACACGGATGGCCGCCATATCTGCCTCGGTCCCGCTGGCGAAACACCTGTACTGCTCCACCCAGGGCATGCACTCGTTTATGATCCGGGACAGCTTGAGTTCATATTCATGGAAGAGTCCCGTGACCGCCCCGTGCTCCCGGATCACCTCAATGACCTTGTCCGTGACCGGCTTATAGTTGCTTCCCAGGAGGGTGGGTCCCCCGGCCTGAAGATAGTCCACATAGCGGTTGCCGTCCACATCGTAAAGGTAGGGGCCTTCCGCCTTGTCAATGGCAAGCGGGAAGGGGTAGTTGAAGGCCAGGTTGTGCTGGACACCGCCTGGGATATATTGTCTGGCCTCTGAAATGATCTCTTTTGAGCGCCTGCATTTGTTGTTGAAATAATCCATGTAGCGGGCCATGGCCTCCGCCTTGATGGGATAGAGTTTGTCATTGATGAGCCTGTCCATCCTGGCCGCGATATCCTGGACATCCGGCCATTTGGAAATACTGTACTTGGCTTTCATGGTTCTTTTTCTCCTTCCTGTCTTTTATTTATTTTCGAGTTTGGTTTCTTTGGCCAGGAGCATGAGGCCTATGCACAAGGCGCTGATGACGGTCATCAGGATCATGATGCTGAGGTGGTTGGCTCCGAACAACGATGCGATGCCGAGGAAAATCACGCCGCCGACATTACCCGCGAACATGAGCAGGCCCTCGCTGGTCCCTTCCGACACGGGATAGGCTGCTTCAGCCGCGAAGGTCAGGACAACCGGGGCGCTGCCGATGGTAAAGAAGCCGTAAAGGAGGCCGGAAGCCAGCATGCCCGGAAAACCGTTCAAAAGCATGAAGAGTCCGAATCCGATGACTCCCGCGATGTTGCAGACGATCATGTAGGGCAGGCGCCGGTGGCGCTTGTCCTTGTCGGAAAAGGCAGAGATGACCAGGCTGCCAACGATGCCGGCGATCAGGATGGCGACACCCACAATGCCCGCTCCGGTAGGATCAACCTTGCCTCCCGTCATGGAACTGATGATGGGCTCAATCATGGTGAAGAAGGTGTTGAAGACACCCAGCATAAAGAAGAAGACTACCAGTATGATCAGGAAGTTTTTGCGCTTCATGGCGATCCGGAAACCTTCCTTGAAGCTGGCGCGATGGGCATCTTCCTCCGCGCAGGGCGGCGTGGGCGGTTTTTCTCTGGCAAATACCAGGAAAAGGGCGGCGCCAACCGCGGCGGCAATGCCGTAGATGAGCAGGATGGTTCGGATGCCCATGCCCCCATCGAGCAGCAAGGGCGTCAGCAGGAGGCCGATGCCCATACCCAGGTAATTGGCCAGAAGGCCGACCCCGTTGGCAGTGGCCCGCTCGTTTTCGGGAAACCATTTGCCGGCCACCAGGCCGGGGGCATTGAGGATGAAGGGCTGGGCGATGGCGAAACCAACCGTCATGATCAGGACCACCGTGTAGTTGTCGCCCAGGATGCCGCGAAGCAGGCCGCAGACGCCCATGAGGGCGGCTCCGAAGCCCACGGCTTTCTTGAAGCCCCACTTCTCAAAGGCGGCCATGGACGGAATGGACAGGATGATCATGCCGGCCATGAAGATAATGGACAGCAGGCTGATGGCGTTCTCACCCTCGGCGGCATCCTTGAAGCCGTAGTACTGCCAGGCGGAGGTGGTGATGGAAAAGAAAGTCGCCCAAAGCAACTGGATCATGGCCGTAATCAGAAGATAGGAGGCCAAAACGACGTAGCGGTATCCATAAACCTGGTAGTCACCGCTTTTTGATTGAAGATCTTCCATGGTCTAACTCCTTTTTGCGCCTATGCGTTCAAGGCGGCGAAAGATTTTTTATTGTCTTTGTAAAGATTCTTGAATACGGGGTAGATTTTGTCGTAAACAGCTGTGTTGCCGGGGTTGGGATAGTAATGTCCGCTCACGCTGATGGCGTCCTTGATGTGTTTGATATCCTCCAGCAGACCGAAACTGACCGCCATGAGCGCCGCGGCTCCCATGGCCCCGACATGCCGCGGATTTTCCACGGTCTCCACCTCCCGGCCCAGTACGTCTGACAGGATCTGACAGACCATGGGCGACATGGCGCTTCCCCCTGTGAAGCGGATCACAGGCGCCGTTTGGAAGCGTTTTTCCGTCGCGGTCAGCATCCAGCGCATGTGCAGGCAAACACCCTCGATGACCGCTTTGATCAGGTCGCTGCTCCGGTTGTCGACATCGATGTTAAAGAGAACGCCCCGTGCATGGGCGTCTTCGAAGGGACAGCGGTTGCCGTGCATCCAGGGCGAAAAGACCACCCCGTTGCTGCCAGCCGGCGTGTCCTTGATGTAGTCGAAAAGCTCCTTGTATTCGGCGATGGGCGTGTGGCCCAGGCGTTCCTTGACCCATTCCATGCACTTGCCGGCTGTCTCGCTTTCTGCCACATAGTTATAGGTTTCGGGGTCAGCTCCCACAATACTGCCGATCAGGTTTTCCAGATCGAGATACAGTTTGTCTACCGTGGTACAAACCCAGCCGGAAGTGCCTGAATAGACGTGGACGTCGCCGACATCAACACAGCCCGCGCCCACCTGGCAAAGGCTGATGTCGCCGCCGCCGGCGATCACAGGCGTGCCTTCTGTCAAGCCGAGTTCCCCGGCGGATTGGGCAGTCAGTCCGCCCAAATTATCTGTTGCGTCACACAGGTCCGGCAGATGCGCCATATCGACTCCCAGCATTTTGCAAAGGCTCTTGCTCCACTCGCGTTTTTTTACGTTGTAGAGGAAGGTCAGGCTGGCATCGTCCCGGGTCGTCTTGAGAGTGCCTGACGCCCGGAAGGTCAGGTACTGTTTGGCGTCCACCCATTTGTATATCTTCGCGTAAATGCCGGGTTCGTTTTCTTTGACCCAAAGATACTTCCAGCCCGGATCCTTGGCGCTTCCTGATACAGCTCCCGTGATGCGCAAATAGCGCAGGACCCGGATCAGATTCAAGCCCTCGATTTTGAGTCCCCGGCACATACCCTCCTCAAACTGCTTATTGGCGCGTGTGTCCATGCAGCTCATTGAAGGCCGCAAGGGCTTGCCGGACTCATCCAGCAGGACGACCGTCTGCATTTGTGAGCAGAAGGAGATGCCTTTAATCTCTTGGGGATCGGTCCCCGTGTTTGCGAGCAGCTGACGGGTGGTTTCACAAATGACCGACCACCATTCCTCAGGATTCTGCTCGACGCCGCCGTTTTCCAGGATATTGAGCGCGTAGGTTCCTACTTCACCGGCCAGAAACCGGACGCTCTCTTCTTTGGAAATTTCGAACAGACATGTTTTAAGGCCTGTTGTGCCGACATCATAGGCGATAACCTTCATCTTCCTCCGCCTTTCAGAAGCGCTCTTGCGTTGTGATTGATCTGCTGAGAATAGCTTTGTTTTGATGCCACTTATTTGTTGCTTTTAACTATACTTGTATCTATTTTTAGTGTCAAGTCCAATATTATCCTCCGCCTTTTTCCGCTTTCATCATGTATAATGCTGTCATGCCTTATTCAAGAAGAGAGCTGAACAAGATCGAATCCCGCAAACGTATTTTGAAAGCGTCGCGGAAACTGTTTTCCGCGCAAGGCTACGAAGATACCATGATGGAGGAGATCGCCCGCAGGGCCAAGGTCTCCAAGGCAACGGTCTACAATTATTTCCCCAATAAGGAGAGCCTGCTGATCGGTATCGTCGACGAAGTCGCTGACCGGGTGGAGGAATTACTGGAAACCAATCTGGATGATTGCGCCGACAGCTTGTGCAAGCTGCGCAGGGTAATGGAAGAGATCGTTGAGGCAAGCCTTCAGTATCCCAGCCTGTCCCGCCGCATAGCCTGGCTTCATTCCGACCAGGAGAGCACCCTCTTTGGAAGCTGGGAGCAAATGACGGCACTTTTAAAGAGGCTGATCCTTGCCGCGCAAGGGGAAAAACTTCTAAAACCGGATGCCGACGCCAACGAAATCCTCGACGTGGTCATGGGCGTCTATCTGATCGCCCTCTTTCAATGGACGCCCCTGGACATCAGTAAACCGGACTTGCTGCAAAGCAAACTGACCGCCACCTTTGACTGCCTGATGCGCCCCTATCTTTGGCCGCCCGCTATTTGATCAGGGCGGATATGGCCTTGAATTCCGGGGTCCCCGCGACTTTCAGAAGATCAAAGACCGCCGTCTCCGTATTGGTGATCACCGCCCCCATGGAGCGGATCAGGTCCAGTCCATTCAAATAATTGAAGCGGGTTCTCGAGGTCACCGCGTCACTGGCCAGGAAGACCTGGTAGCCGCCAGCCAAAAGGTCCCGGACGGTCTGAAAGACGCAGACATGGGTTTCCATCCCTGTAATCAGGATCTTCTTCCTGCCCAGCCGGGCCAAGGCTTCTTTCACCTGATCCGTGCAGGCTGTAAAGCTGTTCTTGGTAAATAGGAGATCCTGATCAAGCAGTCCTGAAAGCTCAGGTACAGTCCGCCCCAAACCTTTGGGGTACTGCTCGGTAACAAGGCAGGGGAAACCCATCTCCCCGGCCGCCCTGATCAGGATCCGGCTGTTATGAATGACCTGATCCCTGTCGCCCATGACCCGGGCCAGCCGATCCTGGATGTCGATGACCAGCAAAAGTGTCTCTTCCCTGAGCAATGTATACTTATCCATATGATCCTCCTGGCCGTATAATTCTACCAGACTGAAAACAAAGGAGCGGAGTATGCGAAAAAGTACAATCAGCCGTGACCAGGCCCTTGAGCTACTGAAAGAATACAATAAAGAGTCTTTTCACATCGAGCACGCCCTGACCCTTGAGGCTATTATGGCTTACCTGGCCGAGGACCTGGGTTACGGGGAGGAAAAAGACTATTGGTCCCTGGTGGGCCTGCTCCACGACATCGACTTTGAGCAGTATCCTGACAGGCACCTGGAGCTTACGCCTCAAATCCTGAGCCAGGCCGGTGTGGGAGAGGACATGATCCGTTCCATCGTCAGCCACGGCTATGGCATCTGTTCCGACATCGAACCGGATCACCAAATGGAGAAGATCCTTTTCGCCGTCGATGAATTAAGCGGCCTGATCGGCGCGTCAGCCCTGGTCCGGCCATCCGGAAGTGTTTCGGACATGCAGTCTTCCAGTGTTAAAAAGAAGTTCAAATCGAAAGGCTTTGCCGCAGGCTGCGACCGGGAGACCATTCAAAAGGGGGCAGACGCCCTGGGCTGGACCCTGGACCAATTGATCGCCAAGACCCTGGAGGCCATGCAGGCAACCGAGGAGGAAGTCCGGGTCAAGTTGTCAAATACGGGACCTTAAGCCACAAGAGAGCACCTCCCTAGTGGCTGTTGACTAAACGGTTCAAGATGGAAAATAGAGGCTTGTTCCTCTTGTAGAGCTTGGTAAACACAAGGTAGTTTTTCGCGTAGGCTTCCCGTTTTTCCGGGTCGGGCTTGTAGATCACGGGCTTGAGCAGCATGTCTTTGGCGCCCGCTACCGAAGAAATCTTACCCATGGCCGTGGCCATCAGCACCGCCGCGCCCAGGGCGCCCACATTTTGCGGCTCCGGAAAGACGCCTATTTCATATTCCAAAATATCCGCCAGAATCTGGCAGATAACAGGCGCGTTGGCAATGCCGCCGCAGGCCCAGATGGTATCGGACACCGTCAGCTTATGCTGGTGAGCCTCCATCATCAAACGGCAGTGAAAAGCGATGCCCTCCACAACCGACCGGATCAACTCCGATTTGCCTGTCTCCAGGCCGATGTTAAAGAAAATGGCTCTGGCGTTCGCATCTTCAAAGGGGCAGCGGTTGCCATGCAGCCAGGGAGCAAAGACCACCCCGCCGCTGCCAGCCGGCACCCGGCTGATCACCTCGCAAAGATAGTCATAAAGGCTTCTGTAAATGCCCTCAAGTGAATCTGTCACCTGTTTCTTTTCCAGGTAAATATCAATTTCATCCAGGGCCAGGTGATCCTTCACCCACTCCAGGCTCTTGCCCGCCGTTTCCATCTCGGCGAAATAATGGTAGCGGTCCGGCTGAATGCCCACAATCGATGCCATGGACCGCCCGATATCGACAATTTGCCTCTCAGTAACCGTGGAGATCCAGCCCGAGGTCCCCAGATAGAGGTGGGTGTCGCCCGGCTCAACCGCGCCCACCCCCACGCCAATGAGCTCGGCGTCACCACCGCCGCTGTACACTTTGGTTCCTGGAGTCAGGCCCAGGGCATCCGCGGCTTCGGCTGTCATGGGGCCCACCGGTTCCAGGCTGTCGATGATGCGGGGCAGGTGATCCATCTTCACACCGGCCAGCCGGCACAATTTTTTGCTCCAGCCGTGTTTGCCCGGCCGCACATCATATAAAAAGGTCGGGAAGGCGGAACCCTCGGTCATGGTAATCTCTCCGGTCAGCCGGCAGGCAAGGTAGTCCTTGGCGTCCAGCCATTTGTGCACGCGGGTAAAACGATCCGGTTCATATTTTTCCACCCATTTATAGCGCCAGAGGGGATCCTTGGCGCTGACCGGCGCCGCTTTTGTCAGGCGCAGCCAGGTCAGAAGCTGCAAAAGACCCGGCCCCTTCCCGAACAGGCCGCTGGCCCGGTTGTCCATGTAGCTCATGGCCCGGCGCACCGGCTTGCCTTCTTTATCCACCAGGACCAGGCATTGCATCTGGGAGCAAAAGGATACAGCCTTTATATCCCCGCCTTCCAGCCCGGCTGACTCCAGGACGCCTTTGGTGGTGACGCGCATGGCCTGCCACCACTCCTCTGTATCCTGCTCGGCCCCTCCGTTTTCCAGGACATAGAGGGGATAGGTGGCGTAGTCGCTTTCCACAAGCGTAATCTTCCCGCCAATTTGATAGATACAGGTTTTGACTCCGGTCGTCCCCAAGTCATAACAGATCACGTATTCGGGCGCTCCCATCCTTCATCCCCCTCCGTTTATGAGTACTCACTCACTATTTCTCATTTATGCGTGTCTTCTATGGCCTGATCCCGCACATGCTCTCCAGTGCCCTCATGATGCTGCGGATAAGGTACTCATTATCCTGGCTGTTCTTTTCTCCCACAAAAAGTGAAAACCGTTTCTGGTGGTAACTGCAGGCAAAGGAGTATTGCATGATCAAAAGCTGATTGTCGATGAGAAAGGCCAGAATCCCCGCGTCGATGTCGTCGCGGATCTCTCCTTTTTTCTGCGCCTGCCTGATAAGATCCCCGTAAGCCCTGGCCGTAATGCTTTCCAGTTTGTCGGCGATGATCCCCGCCCGCGCCGTATCATTCTCGGATGAGAACACATTGTAGAGCTTAATCAGGTCCGGATCTTGCCTGGAGTAGTCCTGGGCCAGGCGCAAGAGGCGTTCCAGCTTGGAGGAAAGACGGATATCCGCCTCGATAATCCCGCCTACATAGCTGGAAATTCCAGCCGCCGCCACCTCCACGATGTACATGAAGAGGTCTTCTTTGGTGGGGAAGTATTTATAAAGAGCGCCAACACTGATCCCGGCTTCTTCCGCGATCCGGTTGACATTGGCGCTTGCAAAGCCATAACCCGCGAATTCCTTGACCGCCACATCAATAATCCGGCGGCGCTTATCCCCCGGTATACGCATGAACAATTCCGAGGCGTGCCCGGCGCTGTTGACAGTGTAATCAATCTTCATACTTCCTCGCTTTCTCTGTCCCTGGGAGTAAAAAGCAACGGCTCACTTTGCCACTAATCATATAGGCAATCTGTCAATATTACAAGGTATTTCGTTGACATCCATGCCCTATTATGCTAGACATAAGGTAGTGAGTATGTACTCACTCATTATGACATTCAGGAAAGGAAGGCTTGTCCGTGCAAAAACAAAAATCACTGAACCGTTACCCCGATGCGGGAGCCGTCACCGCCAAGCTGGATGAGCTCATCCGGCAGCCGGTCTACTCCATCTCGGATGGAGCGCTGGAGCGCTATGAGCGTGAGTACTACGGCAAGAAGTGCGCCGGTTCAAAAGAACGGATTGACAAGGCAAGGGAAGTGATCCCCGGCGGTGTTCAGCATAACCTGGCATTCAACTATCCCTTCCCCCTGGTCTTCACCAGCGCCAAAGATCACAGCCTGACAGACATTGACGGCAATGTCTATTTTGACTTTCTTCAGTCGGGCGGGCCAACGGTGCTGGGAAGCAACCCCGAAGCGGTGCGCGGCAAGGTCATCGAGCTTCTGGAGAGCTGCGGCCCTTCCACCGGCCTTTTCCATGAGTACGAATACCTGCTTGGGCAAAAGATTGTGGATTGCATGCCCAGTGTCGACATGTTCCGCATGTATACCTCCGGGACGGAAGCCTGCATGGTGGCCGCCCGCGTGGCGCGGTTGGCCACGGGTAAAAAGAACCTGGTCAAGATGGGCGGCGCCTACCACGGCTGGAGCGACCAGCTGGCCTACAGCATCCGCATTCCCGGAACCAAGGGTTTGCAGTCACCCGGCATCCCCGGCTTTGTCTTCAAAAAGACCCGGGAATTTTTCCCCAATGATCTGAACAGCCTGGAATCCGTGCTCCGCAAGAATCAGTTGCGTGGCGGCACAGCGGCGGTATTCATGGAACCCGTCGGCCCCGAAAGCGGTACCCGCCCCCTGGACATTGATTTTAACCGGGGCGTGGAATCGCTCTGCCGCAAATACGGAGCCCTTCTGGTCTTTGACGAGGTGGTTACCGGCTTTCGCATGGGCATGGACGGCGCCCAGGGTTACTTTGACGTATCGCCCGACCTGACTGTTTTCGGCAAGGTAGTCGCCGGAGGCTATCCCGGGGCCGGCGGCGTCGGAGGCAAGCGTGAAATCATGAAGTTTTTGGGGGCGGGCCTGGACGGAGGCGGAAAGAAAGCCTTGTCCGGCGGTACCCTGGCCGCCAATCCCCTGAGCTGCGCCGCGGGTTACCACACCTTGTGTGAGATCGAAAAGGCCGATGCCTGCGCCAAAGCCAACGCCATGGGCGATTTATTGACTGACGGCCTGAACCGGCTGATCGACAAATACAAACTGCCCTTCGTCGCTTACAACATCGGTTCCATCTGTCATCTGAATACACTGGGAACCATGCACTATGCCATCCGCTGGAGCAAGCCCTGGACCATTCCGAAAATCCTGAAGGAGACCTCCATCCGCAAAAAGGAGATGGAACACATGGGCGCCGCTTACATGGCCGAAGGCCTTGTGACCTTGGCAGGCAGCCGCCTCTATGTCAACGCCACCTACACGGAGGCAGACACCGAACAGGCCCTGACCCGCTTTGACCGGGTCTTTGAGCAGGTGGAGAAAAAAGTCTAGAAGCCCAAGGAGAGAGGCCATGGAAAAAAAGCAAGCCGTAGAAGAAGTGCTTGCCGCCGGCAAGGAACTGGTGGCACGGGGCCTCGTCGCCCGGACCTGGGGCAACATCAGCTGCCGCGTCGATGAAAAGAGCTTTGTCATCACCCCCAGCGGCATTGACTATGCCCGCCTGACACCGGAAACCATCGTCCAGGTGGATATGGAGTCACTTGCCCATATAGGCGGCGTCAAGCCCTCTTCTGAAAAAGGAATCCACGCGGCAGCCTACCGCCTCAACCCCGATACCCACTTTGTCATCCACACCCACCAGGCTTACGCCAGCTGCGTCAGTGTGGCCGGTTACCAGAACCTGAAGATCACAGATGAAGAAAAAGAAGCCTTGGGCGGGGATGTGCTGCGCGCCCCTTACGGCCTGCCCGGAACCAAATCCTTGCGAAAAAAGGTGGAGGAGAAGCTGACCCGGGGCCGGGTGATCCTGATGGAAAAGCACGGCGCCCTGATTACAGGCGACAGCCGCCAGACAGCCTTCAACCGCTCAGTCGTTCTGGAGGAGGTATGCCGGCGCGCCATCCAGGGTTACCGAATCAGCGAGGCCCCGCCTGACGGTGCCAGCTGCCCCCATGATCAGGGAGAAATTCTTTACCGGGACAAGGAGGGAAACAGACCCCTGGCCGCCGCACAAGACCGGGCCGGGCGGATCCATGCCAGCTTGCGTGCAGCCAGGCCTGAATTCAAGTTTATCCTGCACCGGGCATCACCGGTGATCGAGGCGGTCATGGATCAAACCGATCGTTTACCCGCCCTCCTGGACGACTTCGCCCAGATCGTGGGAGGTGACATCAGACGGATAAGCGGTCCGGAAGAGGCGGCCTTGAAAAAAGCGACGAAAGGGCGAAACGCTGTCCTGGTAGAAGGCTTGGGTGTCTTCTGCCTGGCCGGTGAAGAATCGGACGCGGAAGCGATTTTGACCCTGGTAGAAAAAAACGCCCTTTGCTACCTGAACGCGGCACACTACGGCAAGCCCAAGCCTTTGTCCTGGTTCGACAGAAAGCTGATGCGCCTGATCTACACCAAAAAATATTCAAAAAAGAAATAAATCTAATCCGAAGCAGTTGCTAAATAGTAGGCGAGGTCAATTTTGACCCTTAAGAAAGGAAAAACAATGAGAAAACACAAAGCAAACCACCTGATCCTCACCCTGGCTCTCGCGGCCATGATTCTTCTGACTGCCTGTGGCGGCGGAGGCGGCGACGTCCTGAAAGGGACCTGGGAGGGAAGAAGCCAGGACATGGCATACACCTGGACTTTTGACGGCAAGGGCGGCTGTAAAACTGAAAATGAATTCGGCATCAAGGACGAGGGGACCTACACCATCGACGGAAACGATGTAACCATTAAGTTGTCCTACTGGGATGGCCCCATTGTCTATCAATATAAAATCGACGGTGACCAGCTCTCGCTCACAACAGATGAGCCCTTGCGCCCGACCTATGAGCTAACCAAAAAATAAGTACTTATTTCTCACCACGACAATGAGCGGGGATCGTTTACACGGTCCCCGCCTTATATTTTACTCCAAACAGGTCGTCTTGACGTCAGGCTGACAGGTTTTCTTGGGTCAACTGATGTCAATAAGGGAAGCTGAGGGAAATTTGTCTATGGCTTCAGGCGATCCGATCACACAGACGGCGCTTTCTCCGACTGCCTGATCCAATATATCGGCCAGACCCAAGAGATCTTGCGGCCCCGCCTCCATCAATTGGCGGCGGATGGCCAGAATCTTATCAGCCGAGTAGTCAGTGAAATACCAGTTGTCCGCCTGGTCCGCCTGCTGCTTGAAGGAGAGTGCGGGATCAAGATCAGCGATCTTGCCCATAATGTAGCGTTCAATGCTGTCCCGCCCCGCACAAAAATCCCGGATGAAAGAGGCGGATTGGCAGAAAACATCAAGGGATTGATGGGGGCTCGGATCCCGGTAGGAATAAAAGGAGCAGCCGGCCAATTGGTCGATGGAGAAGCCTGCTCCGTAGGCGCCACCCTGGACCCGGATTTTATTCCACAGATACTCCAGGGAAAGGATCTGTTCCAGAGCCAGCCAGCCGCCTGAATATTCGCCGCCGAAAGGGGCCATATGGCAGCCAAGGCAGGCATAAGAGACGGCCGAAGGGATGCTGACAGCCTCATGCCGGGGGTAGGAGCTGGTATAGGTCGCCCACCCCACAGGTGAGTCAGGGATTTGCGGGTAAGAGTTGACTAGTTCCTCTGTCACCTTCTCATCCAAATCCCCCGTCACGCTCAGCGTCAGTCTTTCCCTGCAAAAGATCCGGTCCCGGCAGCTCTCAGCCAGTTTCTTCCAGCTGTCCCAGCTGGAATCGAAATCCTTCAAAAATTCCTTAAACCACAAAACTGAGGACAAGCCCTCCAGGGCCTCCCTGGCCGCGTCCCTTGCCGTATAGTGCCCCTTGACCCGTATCACGCCGAAATACTGGGCCGCCTGGATAGTCGCCTGACGCAGGTATTCTCTGTGTTGGACCAATTGGGCGTAGATGCCGGCTTTGTCATCAAAGAGGGTTTCGGTCAGAATCTCACGGATAAGGCGCAGGGCATGGTCAAGTTCAGAATCCAGGGCACTGCAGGTAACGGTGAAGTAGAGTTTGCAACGGTCTCTGCGGCCGGGGTCGGCAACCGGCATCAAGGAAAAATCCAGCTGGCCGATATGGGTCTTGATCTCCCGAAGCAGGGATCGGGCGTCCCGTTGGCGGGTCGCCAGCTTTCCCAGCAGGAGAGCCATGAAATTGAACCCGGCCAGGTCCTCCAGGGGGGTGTCCGAGCTGTCAAAATACAGTCTTAGATAGACGATGCCCTCGGCCGGAGAAGGATGCCGGAGAATGGTGACGCCCTGCGTGTCAAGGGAAGTCGTGTCCAAGTAGAGGGGCTCCTCTGAAAGGTCTTTCAGGGTCAGGTTGGGCAAAACAGCCAAGTCTTCGGGTGAATCAGAAGAAAGCTGCCAGGCCTCCAACATTGATGCCCGATCCATGAGGTCCCGCTTATCTTCGCCTGACCAGGCGGCGGCCTCTGAATCCAGCCGGGCCGCTTCGCGGGCGTCTCTCTCCTTGCCATAGGAAGCAGAGGGAATAGACTGCACTTCGACCCAGCTGTCACTGTCAGCAATCAATTCTCTGAGCAGCACCTCAAAGTAGCCGGAGTGGATCTTCTTCCTCAGGCTGTCAAAGTAGGGACCGCGGGAGAGATAGAGGGCGGGATCACCGCCGTAGAGCCAGGAATGGAGGGTGGCGACAGCCAGGATGACACCCCGCGGCTCGTCAGGATCGAGCTCCTGGTAGTGAAGCTGATTCAGGGAGGCTAAAAGGTCCTCTTTGTTGAGTCCCTGGTCAGCCAGGCCGGTCAGGCATTCGTGGATTGTCTCCTTGATCCCGGCAAAATGGTCTTCTGAGGTGTTGTGGGCCTCGATTCCCAGCCAGGCTTGGGCAATCCCGCCTGACAAATACATCCGAAAGTCCTGAGCCAGGCCCAGATCAAGGATGGTCTTTTTCAAGGGCGCCTCGTTGGAGCCCGCCAGGGCATCGCAGAGGATGCTGATCGCAAGCTGCTTTTCCAGATCCTCCCAGGAGGCGGCCAGTTTGGCCAGAGTCAGCCGGCATTTGTCCTTTGGGTCTTCATCGGCGCCTATTTCATAGTCGTGCCTTACCAGACCCGGCCGGGGCTCCTGCCAGGCAATCTTTGTATCCAGGGGAATTCTGTCGTAGTTTCGCAGGTAATCCCGATCCAGTTTTTCCAGTACCCTGTCAAGGGGCAGCTGGCCGTCCAGGAAGAAGCGGGCGTTGGCCGGATGATAAAACCGTTGGTGAGCCGATTTAAACTGCTCATAGGTCAGATCCAGCATCGTCCCGGGATCTCCCCCTGAATCAAAACGATAGTTGCTATCGGGGAAAAGAAGACGGAGAGTTTCTAGGCGTGCCTTGCGGCCAAGGCTTGACGAAGCCCCCTTCATCTCATTGTAGACAACGCCCTGGTAAGCCGGCTTACCCGCTTCATCAAAGGTATAGCCCCAGCCCTCCTGGCGGAAAATGTGTTCATTGTCCAGTACGGAGGGATTGAAGACGCCGTCCAGATAAACGTCCATGAGATTGAAAAAATCGGTTTCATTCCGGCTGGCCACGGGATACATGGTCTTGTCGCTGAAGGTCATGGCGTTGAGAAAGGTATTGACGGAATTCTTCAACAATTCAGCAAAAGGTTCTTTGACCTGATACCTCTTCGAGCCCCCAAGAACGCAGTGCTCCAGGATATGGAAGACACCGGTGTCATCTTCCGGCAGGGTCTTGAAAGTGACGCAGAAGGTCTTGTTTTGTTCCTGGCGCTCCAGCCAAATCAGCTGGGCACCGCTCTTTTTGTGGGTGAATTCATGCAGAACCGCCCTGAGTTCGGGCAGCTGCCTGACACGGTCAAGGATGAAGCCGTGCCGGGGTTTATCTATTGTCATTTTACCTGTCCTGCCTTTCGTACGGTCGGATTGCAGCCTGGCCTTTGTAGTAGAGCATACACAAAGGAAGACCCCGATCCAAGCTGCCCAGGCTTTCCCTGAAATGGAGAAGACGGCGGGATCCAATCTAGCTAAGAACAGACGGGTTATGCTTTCCAGTCCTTCCCGTGCGATTTATTTCCATTCGATTTATTCGCCACTAAATTTGAGTATGATCATTTCTACAAAGTTGTTTGAAGCATGAGACGCGGGATTTTCATTCGCGTCCAGCTGGTTATAGACAAGTGGCACAGTCTGGGGGAAAGTCCTTGGTTTTTGATGCCAATGTGCTAATCGATCTACGGCCTTTTGACAAGCTTCTTTTCCCACTTATTTCCGTACATATCGGCCCGATCATGGTGGCTACAACAACCCTTATGGAAGTTCAGGGTTTTTCGATAGAAGACTGCGAAAAGCTGGGGATATCCTTGGTCGAACCGTCAATTGAGCAATTATTCTCAGCCGTCAGGAATTCAACCCCGCTTTCCTTCAGCGATTGGGTTTATCTATTGTTGGCAGAAGAAAGGGGTTGGACATGTGTAACCAATGATAAGGCCCACGTTGGCAATGCCTTGAAAGAAAACTGACGGTCATGTGGTGCTTGGAGAAGCTCTGCTTACTGGTTGAACGGAATGGACTTACAAAAATCCATTGCAAAAAGATTATTAAATCAATGCAGGAGAATAATCCCTTTTACATCATGGATGCTATCGTTATACAAGCCTTCAGGCGGCTAGACCTCCTATTTCCTTGACGTCGATCGCCGATGTTTTCATTTCCACATGGCCGAGGAAGATAACTTCGTCGAATTGATTAGGCTGCAAACGACAAAGGGTAATGCCGGTCGTATGGCATCCATGCCAAAAAAACTTACTCTGCACGATGATATCCCATTGTATACGGTGATCTCCGCCGTTTCGTTTCTGCAGCTAAGACTACGGATAAATCAGCGACCTTAAAATCGCGGAGTTCACTTCATATTGTCTACAGTGCCTGGCGCCAGATGACCTAACGCCGGCAGTGTCCAGTTTCACTTTGATTTGGCCCTCTCCTCCAAGGTCAGGTGTTGATGTTTGCTCATCCTGTAGCAAGGCACGACTGAGCACGGTTCTTCTCTTGCGACAGCATAAAGTTTTGGAGGAAGAAGATGGCATCTCTTGCCAGGTTAAACGAGACATTCGCTTTGCCAGATTAAGCTGGACGTTTTTTTCGCCTCACTGTCCAGCTTACATTGTCATTTATCTTGGAGGATATAGTTAAGTAAATAAACTTGTGAAAAATACAATTTAGTTTATAATTACTAAAATTATCTCGTCCTCTTTGATAGACGTTAAGTTTGAATAGCAATAACTAGCAGGGTAACTGAAATGCAATTGTAAGTGTATTCAACAGGTTAAGAGGGAGATAAGACGATGAAGACGTTTAAACGAATCATCCTGGCGGTGAGCGTCATTTTGTCGCTCATACTGGTTCCGATACCCGTTCATGCGGATTCGACGGCTGAAGTCAGTGATTTTCAAGCCTACAGAGCCGCACTTGAAGATGACACCATTACCCACATTAAACTGATGAAGAGCTTTGATTACGGGCATGTGGCCGCCAATTACATCGAAATTGCCAGCAAAGATAGTTTAAAAGAGATTGACTTCAATGGTTACACCATCAGCCAGACGGGCGTTATAATTCTCGAATTTCGCAACTACGACGAATTTAAAATTGTATTTCGCGACAGCAGCCCGCAGCAAAATGGGGGATGTCACACGACTTCGGCAAGACTGATCGGTTTTGAACCAATGAATACCCAGCAACTGAAGGTTGAGATTTTATCCGGGAAATTTACAAGTCAAGGTCATCGCTATCCTCTATTTACTTTTGAAGATTGGTATGACAGAAAGGATATTTCCTTATTGATCAAAGGAGGCACCTTTGGTGGCAGCAGTTGCCTGTTTTATCGATCATTTGGGCATTCTAGACTGGATGTGGACTTGAGCAGTTTGGTGTATGAAAGAGATGACGGGCAAACCATTAGACTAACGCTCAATGCGATACCTCTGAAAGACCTGTTTGATACGGATCAATATGATATGTTCGTCGATGGGAGCAAGGTCACCGACTATGACTCCTTGGCGAATGCTGATGAGAATGCAGGCCAAAAGATTGAAATAAAGGGTCGATTAACCATTGGTGGTCTGACCGAAGGCGAGTCTTTGACCTACAATGGCAGTCCGCAAGGACCAAGCGGAACGCTTCTTGTGGAAGATAATCAGGTGCCGGTAGAAGATCTGGAAGTCCTCTATCAAGGAAGAGAAACCACGACATATGAGAGTGCGGATCCGCCAACGGATGTGGGTGATTATCAGCTGACCTGCAAGATTCCAGACGATTACCCTAAATATTGTGGAAGCGTGACCTATACCTATGCAATCGTACAGGCAGCGCCTTCCTATACCTTACCTGCCGATTTGGTCGGCTATACCGGCGAGGGCCTGAGCACCATCCTTTTACCCCAAGGTTTTACCTGGGATGATCCAACGACGGTCATGGGTGCTGCAGGTCTTCATTCCTTCAAAGCAACTTACACACCGACCGATACACATAACTATTTGACCGTCCCGGATCTTGATATAGAAGTTCTGGTCAAGAGCAAATATCAGGTGACAACCTCCGTAGTAGGTAACGGTGCCATTACGCCCGGTGCCAGTGTGGTGGAGGGAGAGACCTTTACGATCGAAGTCACCCCGGCACTGCATCATCATTTGGAGCAGCTGACCATCAATGGCGTTGAGATCGATATGGTTACGAATACCTACGATGTAATTGTCAATGAAGACTTGGATATCCTTGCCCGCTTTGCCATTGATCGGTATTCAGTCATCGTCCTGGATCACGACGCAGATGGCGTCACGGTAACACCAAGTGGTGTCATCCCTGTCGATGCGGGAGACGATTTGGATTTGGAAATCACCGTCAAGCCCGGTTACCGGCTGCTTTCCGTCCTGGTGAACGAGGTGGACCACACTGCTGCCTTAGCAGGCGATATTTTAACTTTAAGCAATATTACCAGTACGCAGTCTGTCAAGGTTAATGTAGAAAAGATTGTCTACCCCTTTATTAGTGGAGAAAATAGCAGTTTCACCCTTGAAGAGAGTGATGATATCGAGATAATCATCGATGCGGACTTATCCAATTTGGATCGGGTGGAGCTAGGTGGTCAAATCGTCGAACCCGCACATTATGAAGCCAAAGAAGGTAGTTTGGTCGTGACCTTGAAGAATGCCTATTTAGACAGCCTGAAACCGGGAACTTATCCGTTAGCCTTTGTTTTTAAAGACGGCGCAGTGTCAGAAACGTCATTGCATATCAGGGCTCGGGCATTCCTGCCAGGTACGGGTGTTCATTACACCTTCTTCTATCTTCCTTTGGCGGCATTATTGATGATGATTCTGGGAGCTTGGATTGCCAACCGACAAATAAAAAGGATTTTCTAAACAGGCTATGGGGTCTGACACCTAGTAGACTAAGCTGTTCTTACCATGTTCGCCGGTGCCAGGATCCCTCAGTGCCAAGCACTTAAGAAACAAAGTTATTCCTGGGCGGCGATCCCCGGCACGACCCGAGGTCACTGCGCTAGGAAAAGACTAGAAGGTATTTTGCTTAACCGGCACCATCATTCCGTCTGAACTCAGCCACCTTTCCGCGACACTGGTAACCATTTCGATGTCAATTGCGAAAACTTAGTATATTCGGTGCCTGGCATCGTATATCCCTTTGTTGCAATCTAGTTGCCCAGAACGCCGCGTTTTTCGGATTATTTCTTAAATCTTTTTCCGCTTCCTCATATTCTTTGGTACTGTCAAGGGTCTTTCGCACATTTGTCTCACTCGGTAGATGTTTTTGGTTCCCCCCGGCCGGGGGGAACCAAAAATCGCCGCTCGTCCCTCGGCCCCCTCTTGTTCCATCTGGATTTCCATCTCATGCTTTTCCAAATGCTTCATACTCATATACAGCTTGGAGCCCCAAAGAGAACTCTCCATGTATCGCAACCTGGCACAAACCAGCATGAGTGCAGACTCACCGTCAGGGAAGGTGCCGACCACCCGGGTTCTTCGTTTAATCTCCCTGTTCAACCGCTCGATGACATTGTTGCTACGGA
Source organism: uncultured Mageeibacillus sp. (assembly GCA_964606165.1). GTDB lineage: Bacteria > Bacillota > Clostridia > Saccharofermentanales > DTU023 > UBA4923. Next base: position 12,366 of record CAZSFQ010000010.1, on the reverse strand, counting down.
TCTTCTTCCAATGCTCTCGTGGAAAATACATGTACTCCAATGTCTCCACGATTGCGTCTTCCACTTTCTGTGCTGCCTTCGTCAGCTTCATCTCCCGTAAGCGTACGACGACATCATTTGATTTGGAAACGGCCGCCTGACGATCTTCCTGGGCGTGAATCGCCCGTAGCATAGCCGCTACCAACTTCATCTTCCCGCGGGGGACAACTAACAGTACATTGCGGGTGAAATGAACGCTGCAGCGTTGGTAACGGGCATCGGGGTAAGTCGTGTGGACCGCTTCCAGCAAACCCAGGCACTTGTCTCCGATGAAGAGCTGAGTCCCTCGAAGACCACGCTCCTTGAGGTCACGGAGGAAGTTAAGCCAGGATTCTTTGTCTTCTCGTAACCCCTCACAGGCCCCGATCACCTCCCGCTCACCTTCTTCATTCACTGCCATCGCAATTAGGATGGCCACGTTCTCGAAATTGCCGGCAAAGTTCCGCTTCAGGTAAATGCCATCCAGATAGACGTAAGGGTAGCTCATCTCAAGCGGCCGTCGCCGCCATTCATCGATTTGGGCATAGACCTTTTGGTTAAGACGGCTGACCGTTCCTGCGCTGACCCTGGTGCCCCACAGGGCCTCTGTGATATCTTCTACACGGCGCACGGATACTCCGGCCAGGTACATCTCCACCAAGGCCTCCTCAACGCTTATCTCGCGTTTCTGGTAACGCTGAATGATGGCGGTTTCAAATGTCAAGGTCCGAAGCTTGGGCATCTTGAGTTCTACCTCACCTGCCCGTGTCAGTAGTTTCCTCTTGTAGTGCCCGGCACGTGTGCTCTTTCGCAGCGCCGTTCTCTCGTAGCGTTTCGCATTGGTCAGACGATTGGCTTCCTCTTCCAGCATTGCGTTCAGCGTATCCTCCACACTTTGACGCACCAGCTGTCCCAATTCTTCTTTGATGATTCCTTCGTTCAACTGTATAATTTTCTCGGACATGGTTTTCTTTTCTCCTTGGTTGGTTTTCGTAAATTCAATTTTACCAAGTGAGGAAAGGAACCATGTCCCTTTATTCAATTGTGCGAAACTTATGCTACTTTATCTATTCTTTCTTAATGTTATACGCTAGTATTCCCGACAATTGCGGATCTATTGGACCCAAAAACGAATGCACCCCATCATAATATTTTTCGCGGCACAGGCAATCATTGTGCCCGCTGACATCGCTAAGTGCGGAACAATTACCGTTATATCACTCTCAAACTTTTTCCTAAGATAAATTACAATCGCTTCTGCTGCGTGAGGATCGCCACCAGGTGTATGCAGTATAAGGTCAAGGCCTTTTGAACAATCAAGCCCCTTAACTGCATTCATAATTCCTTCCATGTCATCGTCGTTGATGTCTAGGTTTGGCGCTTTCGATTTCTTTAACCAACCTGAATAGTAGATAATGATATTACGCTGTCTGTAGTCCGCCAAGTTTTTCAGATATCTTCGCTTTACAATATTCGACTGACTTTGGATCTTTTCATTGCTAATTATTTGAAGTGTTTCATCCCAACCGGCCATTTCATACTCCAAACGTACATTGCCCAATATCCCGCTTGGTTGAACTATAAGCAATTTATATTGAAATAGCATGAGCGATGAGACAAAATGCTTTCCTCTCCCAAACAAAAAGACGACCTCGTTACCATCTTCTTCATCTTTGTCCTCTTTCCTGTCTAATGAATTCTTAGCTTTCCAGCACCGGCTGGACTTCCAACGCCTCTCTTAAGGAAGATAAACTTGGGACGCCCCCAAATGTATGTTGGGAGCTTTTGTGTTGTTCTGAGGATGTACCAGCTTTATGGGATCGCTTCGTGTCTGTCTTTGGCCTGAAAAGATTGTGACGGATCTGTAGGTGTGATGTCCACTCCTGGTTGACCCTTTAAAATGACAGCTATGGTAAAAAATCAAGATATTCTGGTCTTGCCTTCATTGAATGAATAATCAGTTCGTCTCCACTGTCGAAAATCAAGACGACCAGCTCAAGCAATCTTCCTGACATATCAAAGCCAAGCCGCAGTTCTCGCTGTGGCCTCTCACCATTCAAAGGCTCAATCCATAGGGGCCAATTTGCGGCATACAGACTATCTTCTGGGTCTATGCCATGCTTTAATGCAGAAGAATGGACTGCCAGGCTCATGCGAATAATCGCCGCCGGATAAATTCGGATCGTGATAGCTTATCTTCTGCAGCCTTTTGATCCAGCTTTTCAATTTCTTGCGGAGTTAACCTAATAGCAATTACCTGGCTTGGCAGGGTCCCTCTTCCAGGACGACCTCGCCCACGCTTTTTCAAAGCTTGGACATCATAGCCCCGCTCAGCTTCGTTTATCCATTGAGCGATTTGTTCATCTGTAATTGTTTTTCCATTTATTTTCTTATCCATGATATTATTGTAATACGATAATAAGCGACTGTCAAAGCGAATTTTATTCCATATCAAGAGGTCTCCTAAAACACTCCGGTTTTTCCAAAAACTACACGTCTCGTCCTTGGACGGTACTGTCTCTTATCCATTGCTTCAACTTCAAACCCGTCTTCCCTATTCCTTGAACAGCTGCCGGATCTGTTCGCCAAGCTGGACTGGGTAGTCCGGCGTGTTCAGGCTGGGGATGGACTTGATCCATCCGGTAGCCTCTGTCCAATCCTCGCTCTATTCGTCTATCAGCTTGCAGATCTTAACCTCATAAGCGTCGTTGGCTTTCTTAGAAACCTTCGGCGCGTCCAGGCAATGCTTTCCCTTCCCGGCAGTAAAAATCTCTTTAATACTAGCTTACCTTGTCGGGTTATCCTGGCGCCATTTGTTCTGCCTCCCCTTGATCTCCTTTTTTGTGCTGTTGGTGCCATCGGTTATATTCCCTTCAAGCCTCCTTCCTACGCTTGTCATGTCTTCTCCCCACATGTAAACGGTCTTCGCCCTGTCCGGGGAGAGACAGCCTCTCCCTCCTTCTGATATATCGCCTGACAGATAGACCAGGCCAAGGGTGTCAACCTTTTCCTTTACCTGACGATCCAGCTCTTCATAGCCCTGCTGTCTGCAATCTTCGTCGATCTTTCGGATCAGTGCACTACATTAAGCATTTCAGCTGATCTTATGTGACAGCATTGCCGCCTGCTCCTATGTTTTTCTTCAATATCTCTCAAAATGACTATCGGCCGCGCCCTCTTTTAGGCTTCATCTCTCCAAATTTCATTTTTGGGATAAAGGTCATTCAGGGCCTTTCTCAAATCAGCTACATGCCCCATCAAATATTCAATGTTTTCTACGATGTACATCTTCACACACTCAATCACTGCAGCCGCGCCGTCTGGGTCTTTTTGCAGGTCGATATGTGTCAAAGCTATAACCGCCTGGCTCAGCATATCAATATCAAGGCTGCTAGCAGCCCACCATGCCCAAACTGCCGCCTGGGGAATATCATCCGGATTGTTTTCTTTCCGGAACTCCCTTATTTGTGCATTTTTTTTGTCGATCCTGGGTATTTCTTCCCCTACCAGCTCTTCCTTTTTTTGCGCCTTTGTCAGGATGTGCAGATAATCGACTAGCTTGTTTGTGTTGTCTGCGTTCAGCGCCATCACTAGCTCTGACAAGGTTCTGTTGTCTCTTCTACCCTTGACTTCATCTGTTTTTGTCATTTTGTGTTTTTCCTTTCTTTTTTCCGGCTAACGATAATCAGCCGGTTTTTCCCTTTTTGATAATAGGCTTCCATTGTCTTGAAATAGTCTTCAGTCGCCTGAGCCAGCCCGTGGGATAATCGCGAGTCTTCCCCGACTTCATCAACGGTTAAACCAATCGCGTTTATGGCGGCCCGGTGATCGTTCGATATGATGTAGACATGGTTCCTTAGCTCGTATTTGAACGCGTCATAGATGAAGCCTTCCCCGATTTCGTCTGTCTAGATCGTGACCTTCATTTCCTGGTTCAGGTGTTCAAAGGTATCTTCTGTTAATTTTGTATCGTCTTTGTGGAATAAGCCGCCCGTGCCTGTCAGTTTCCTAGCTTGCCCGCGGCATGTCGCCAGGGTTAGTCCATTTTTGCCAGGGCTTTATCAAGCTGGGCATTGTTGAAGGCAAGTTAAACGGGTGGTGCCTTTATGGCTACCTACCTGTCTATCAATTCCGTATGGAAGCGGAAAAGAAAGTAATATCGAAATAGAATCAGAGAGAAAACAAAAACCCCCACAATCTCATCGTTGCAGGGGCTTTCTGGTGGAGACGAAGGGTATCGACCTCGACTGTGATTAATAGTTGTGGGAATTCCCCTTAGCCAATTGATTCTATTTTTGCATAAAGTTAGGTATTCGCACAGAACACTACCAAAGACTAAATCAAGTTGCCAAGAATAATTGCAACGGATTAGGAAGTCGAAATGGTGTTCCATTCAAAAGAATAATTGAATTTTGTGAGAATTATTACTTTCCAACACGAAAATTATGAGCATTGAAGCTTGTACTGTACCATTTGATATTAAATTTTGTGCATAACACCGGATTTTTGCACGGAACACCACTAATGACTAAACTATTCTGCACAAAAACAGAAAGAGGTGCAAAAGATGAAGAGTCAAAACGGTGTTCTAATGATGAGTGTAACTGAATTTTGCGAGAAGTATTATTTTCCTGACTGTAGCTACAGACTACGGAACAACACCCTTCTTTCATATCAGTATACTTACAAGAATCATGTAATGCCATATTTTGCTGACATGCGACTGTGCGATGTCGCTCCAATTGACATCCGAAAATGGCAAAATCAACTGATTGCCGACGGATATAAAGACACATACTTAAAAAAATTACATGCTTTTTTAAGTAGGATTTTCGATTACGCCCTAAGATATTTTAAGCTTGCCCAAAATCCATGTGTTTTAGCGGGATCAATAGGAAGGCATTGCTCTAATAGTAAAAGTGAGATATGGACACTCGAAGAATTTTCCAGAATTGTTGATGCTATTCCTGAAATTGAGTTCAAAACTCAAGTTTCATTGCTATTTTGGTCTGGCATTCGGCGCGGCGAGCTTTACGGACTTCAATGGCAAGATTTTGATAATAAGACAGGCGAACTACGTATTGCCCGAAATTACCAACGAATTAAAGGTGAGATGGTTATACATCTCCCCAAAACCGAAGCGGGCATCAGGACTATCACACTGCCTCGTGCCATGTGTGAGATGTTGGTAAATTATCGCAATCTTTGTCGCGCATCTTGCAATAAGGACTTTATCTTTGTTTGGACCAAACGAAAACTTGAGCAAGCCATTGAAAATGCTTGCAAAATAACGGATGTGAAAAGAATCAGGGTTCACGATCTACGTCATTCTCACGCATCGTTACTCATAAACATGAATCAGGATATTGCTTCTATCTCCAAACGATTAGGGCATTCAAGCATATCAATGACATTGGATACATACACCCACGTATACGAATCTGCGGATACGAAAATCGCCAATGCACTCGATCGCCTTTCGCAGGATAGTGCTTGTTCTAGGAGCGCGTAACTGCCTCCTATTATTTTTTTACCCTGACGAAGCGAGCGCGAGCAATCGCGCTCGCGGGGCAGATCAAGGATGCGGCTGGAAGAACGTTAGTGCCCTATTGGGCTTTAAATTTACGGTTCTGATATGAACACACGCAAAGCAGTGAAATACTTCACCGCAAAAGAAAGGAAAAGATATGACAGGCATAGCCGTAATCAACAACAAGGGAGGTGTCGCAAAGACTATTACCTCTGTTAATCTCGCTTATGCTCTTGCGGCCAAAAGAAACTTAAAAACACTTTTGGTTGACATGGATGGCCAGGCAAACGCAACAAGTAATCTGGGCGGAACGAGTGAAGGGCAAGCAACGATACATGACGTGTTGTTTCGCAATAAGCCCATCCGAGAAGCGATCGTTCCGACAGCTTATAAAAATCTTCATCTTCTTCCCTCTTCCGATGAATTCTTGTTGGCAAGCGCCATTATGAGAACAGAAGAAATGATCCCCCCGCAGCTCTATTTACGGAGAGCGATTGATAGCAATCTTGATGATTATCACTTCATCGTCTACGATTGCCCTCCTTCCCTAGATGTCCTCACCGCCAATGTACTTAATGTGGCAGATCACGCAATTATTCCCACATTAGCTGCGGACTCTTCGGTTCAGGGTATTGGGAGGGTGATGGAAGCAATCTTAAAGATGAACCTCATTCGTCACACAGATCTAAACGTGTTAGGTGTTCTACTTACGCGCGCAAAGGAGCGTTTAGTCGTAACAAGGCATAACATCCAAATGATTGAAGAATTGGAAGTTCCCCTGTTTACAACATTCATACGAGATACCACGCGTGTCGCACAGTCTGAATCCATGCACATGCCCGTGATGGCCTTTGATGCAAAGTGCACGGCTTCCAGGGATTATGAAAAACTGGTCGGTGAAGTGTTGGCCAAAATATCGATGGAGGTGTGACATGGCAAAATTCTCACCTCCCTTAAAGAAACAAACTCCTGTAAAAGAGAAACGGATTAACTTTGCACAATTGGCATTATCGGAAATATATCCGGATCCCCGAAATGATCAAATCTATAAACCGGATCCCGTACGAGATGAAGCCCTTGCGAAAAGCATTGAGGAAAATGGAATTTTGCAGCCTCTTCTTCTACGCCCGCATCCGACGCTACCTGGAAAATTTATGATTGTCTCTGGGCATCGCCGATATAAGGCGGCCCAAAAAAATAAGTTAAAAACAGTCCCGGTCATGGTATTAAATGCCACAGCGCAAAAAAGAGACTCGATTAAATCAAACATTCAGCTCATCGAAACTAACGCGCTAACGCGAAATGCGACGGTGCAAGAAAACCTTGCGATGATAATTTCTTTAGAAAAAATGTATCAGCTGTTAAGAGGAGAAGACCATGCGATTCGTGGCGTTCCAACTCGTCTCCTCATTGCCCAATCGATGGGTATGTCCGAGCGACAAATAGCAGACTACCTAACAGTCCGAAATGGGCTTACAGATGATATGCGAGAACAATGGGAGAAAGGTGAGCTAACCCTCACCAATGCACTAAATAACATCCAAGCAAGGAAGGAGAAGGGTCGATTAGAAAAAGATCAACGACAAGATAACGCACACCCTGAAGAAGAGAAAAAGACACACGCACTAGCAAATGCCGATGAATGCCAGGCGTTTCTTAATAATTGGCCTCTATGGGACATTTATTGCAAAGTACCAAAACTTAACCTCATCGTGCGCATTGCTGAACTGCCCGATGGATCAAGCATTCTTTCTTACAATTTTACAAATAATCTTTCCAGCAAACAAGAAGCTGATGAAGAACGAGAACATAAACACTTGTGGCTAAAAGGCAACGCAATATCATTTGAGCCAACGCCTACCGTGCATCTACTTAAACACTTAAAACAACTAACATATGAGTCGGAAGATCCGCAGGGAGGATCAAAATGATCGAGGGAATTAAGGAAAAAGGCTGCCACGCCATTGAATCACAGATACTAAATTTCTCACGACGAATCTATAAACTTCATGTTCATCTGGAGCAACACCCCTCCGACGCATGCGCCCAAAGGGATGTTTCGAAGTTAACGCGGATTCGCAATCAGTGCTTAAAGGAGCTTTGGTACAAGGACTTTGGAGCATTTAAACGAATATACCTAAAATGTGAGCCACTATATAAAGACATCGATGATATGCAAAAAATCGATTGGGAAGGCAGAGAAAGGGAGGAATACGATGGAAGCAAGAAACGCGACTGTCGATGAATCTCGGGGATTTCATTACACGTCTCATCAAATATCACCCAATTGGTACAAAAAGATCACTCATAAAAATGGAAGGCCCTATTATCAGGCCATCGCCCTTTTGGCAGAAATCGTTGAATGGTATTTGCCAGAGCCCATTTATGGCCCAAAGGGTCACGTAATTGAAACGCGCGCCCGTTTTAAGGAACCTTACTTATCAAGAAGCTATGCAGACTATAGCAAGTCGCTTAATCTCTCAGAGCCAGAAGTAAGGCGAGGCATCAAATACCTCGAGAATATTGGCGCGATTCAACGTCATTTTCAAGCCACCGACGATGACGTCTGCGGACATGACACCGGCCCTAAGTTGATGATTGAGCTGTTTCCAGAATTTATTATCGGAATCACCCCACAAAGATAAAACAAATTTGATTAAAAGAAAGGTAGGAAGGCCGTGGGTCTTCCTTTTTTTTGGGTAAAAAAATGAAACAAGAAATCTTTTATAACCACGTTAAAGTTGAACAGATGGGGCGGATGCACTTTTCAGGTAATATCATTCCCATAAATTGGTACAAAAATATCATCCGCAAAAATGGGAAACCATATCTCTCAGCGATTACGATACTATCGGAAATCGTGTTTTGGTATCGGCCGACAGAATTGAGAGATGAACGAACGGGTGAATTTATCGGATGGCAGAAAAAATTTAAAGATGCCAATTATCTGCAAAAAAGCTACAAGGACTTAGCCGATCAGTTTGGCATGGGCTACCAGGAAGTACAGCGTGCCATTAAGCACCTGGAGGACCTCGGCGTTATCAAAAGGATTTTGAAAAATGTTGCGGTGACAGATAAAACGCTAAGTAATGTGCTATTTATCGACATCAATCCAACTGTATTGGGCAAGTTAACCTATACAAATCTCCAGGATAATTACCCCCTCCAATCGCTTGAAGCTTGCGCCACATCGCCGATACACGCGACGCCCCATAAAGTTAGCCGCCCATTGTCACCTCAAATGCCTTTAGCTCACAAACTAAGCCAAGATAACGAGCGCCAAAAGACCGTTCAGACACTATCAAAACAAGTTGAAAAGGAAGATAGTGCCAAAAGGAAAAATAGTGACATATACCCTGGCAAGCAGCCGCCTCCTAAAGTAGAGCGATTATCATCTAATCGTCTGTTGAAAGAGACAATAAGTACCGCTCTCCCAAAAAGGGCGCAATTATGTCAGGAACCGCAAGCGCGTCACTTGATCCGCGATAAGGTATGTCAACACATCGAATACGAAACAATGTGCCAAAACTATCCGAAAGAAGAAGTGAAGGAAATCGTCGACGTCATAGTTGATGTGTATTGTGCCCCAAGCACGGTGATTCGAATCAATAATTCACCCATGAAGAAAAATACGGTTGTCAAGCAACTCATGTTACTGCGGTCACGACATATCGAAAGCGTACTCGAAAATATCAAAAAAATAGCGCGGCCTATCATCCACATGAGAAATTACCTAATTTCAGCACTCTACAACATTACCTTAACGCTTTCACTTACAGAACACGTCAGTGTGAATTGTGAATTTGAACGATTAGACCACTTCCCTGCTTTGGAGACCGTGACACCCTATGAGGTACCCATGCCCAGGCTCTACCCGCAACACGCGGCGGAGGAGGTGATGTGCCATTGAATGTTAAAAAACAACTCGCCATTATGGCCATCCTTTTTATTGTCGTCACCTTATTTTATGCCACGCCTGCCTTTGCCGAAGAAACAATTCAAATTGCCTTGGTTGCGGAGACGCAAAACGGTGAAATTGTGCCTGTCCCCCACGCCCTCTGCAAGGTCACAATCGGCGACGACATAAAAGAGTATTGGACAGATACCGAAGGGATTCTAACCATACCGGCTGTGTCTGCTACTATTTTGGTGGCACCAACAATACTCCCCAAGGGATTTGGTTTTAGTAGGCAAGTCATTCCGATACTAGAACTTGAATCAAGCGCTAAAGAATCGATCCCGCAAAAAGGTGAATCACCCCCAGTGATCAAGTTGCAAGTGACCTCCAATATCCCGAGTATCTCATTTAGCGTACGAGATGAACGTGGATTAGGGATAAAGGATATTGGCAT
>CAZSFQ010000010.1:0-2366 GCA_964606165.1 uncultured Mageeibacillus sp. | reverse complement strand
GTATCTCATTTAGCGTACGAGATGAACGTGGATTAGGGATAAAGGATATTGGCATATCCCTGTCGTCCCCAAAAGGCGCGTTTCAAGAGATGATCTACACCGACATAGATGGTGAGGCCTCACTGTCTGTGGGGAGCGGGGTCTATGAAATTGGGATAGAAGCCTATCCACGCGTTGAGTACACTCCTTATGATTCCTTTTTGCTTTATGTGGTGGAAGATCGTACACGCAATATTGTGTTGTCAGACCTCATGCCTTACGATCACTCCCCGGACATGACCCAAAATGATGAACCGCCCACTGAGTCTACTCCCCTCTTAACTGAAGATAATCCCTATCAAGATAATGAAACATCAAGACAACAGATAGGAGCCTTTCAAATTATGCACATGCTTCTTACGTTGGTGACACTGCTGGGCGTGATTTACCTTGTACTGGTCAACATGAGCATTAGAAAAGAATTTTAGACCAATCGAAGAAATCAGAACAAAAAGACAAACCGCGAGCCAGATCGCACTCTTGACGCAGAGGCGCTTCAGACCACCCCTTAACGGCGCCCATGGCCAAAGCATGTGTGTTTATACCAAAATGAGGCACTTGCCCTTAAATAGCAAACTGTGGCGAATGAGGGGTCCTATCAGACGTGATAGGAGGGGTCCTATCAGACGTGATAGGACATATACATAGATCACTTATTACATAGATCACTCTAGTCTTCATCTTCAGAGAGATAGAGAGCTTTAGTAGAAAGGAGATTTTTCGAAAGGACGATGATGAACAAATGATCTTTGATTTTGAGGGCAAATATCATGAAACGGTTTAAAAATTTGCCCTAGAAGGGAGATTGTCTAAAACGAAAAAACAACAATAAGTTAGGTATGCCATTTACGCTATGGGGGTACATGAAAAGCAATTGTTCCCGTGTCCCCTCGAAACCAAAAAAGAAAAAGGAGATTTAGATATGTCTATCGTGGCAGCTATCGGGAATGTTGCGCGTGACCCGTATATTACTAAAGACGAGCAAGGAGAAGCCAGTTTTGCGAGATTTACTTTGGTGGAAGACAACTGGACAGGAGGACGAAAAATTGTCACGTTCATTGATTGCATTGGTTTTGGCCCCATTGCGAAGATCGTAGAAAAGATTATTGAGAAAGGCAAGCTATGTTACATCGAAGGTAACCTGATGAGCGGATCATACACAAAAAACGGGCAGACAATCCACACGCGAAACGTCAGAGTAAGTAAAATCCGCGTGTACCGTCAAGGGACCGCACAAGGAGATCCGTCACTCGAATTAATCGAAGAAGAAGATGTGTCAGAAGATGAATATGCTTTTGGCAATGACTCATTGAGTTGGGACACCGTTTAGACGAGGCGATCATCAGCCATGCTAAAATATTCGCAAGAAGCTTGCGATCTGAAACGAAGGAGAAGAAGAAAATGCGAAATAAGGTGAAAAAGATGCTTCGTAATGTTCCCGCAAGCCTGATCATCATGCTCATCTTGGCAAGCTCACTGCTTGTCGCGTGTAGTGAGAAGGGTAGCCCTTTGGAACTGCCAGATCCTACGGAGCCCACAGAATCGCTCCACACAACTGAACTCACCATCCCAACAGAAATAATCACCTTGACGACTACGACGACAACAGCGCAATCTTCGTCAAAGACGTCAGATTCGATGGATGATTTGACAACAAAAATCACAACATCCACGTCCACAACTGAGATGCCGACAACGACAAACTCTAAGACGACATCGACCACCCAAAAACAAACAACAACCACGAAAAAAACAACGGTCACGACCACCACAAAACCACCTTCGACGACCACCACGACGACGACTCAACCTTCCTCAACAAAGCCTCAAGGAAGGCCTATCAATCACAAAAATATGGTGGACATGATTAACGAAGAAAGAGCTCGAATTGGAAATACCGTGCGGGTTAGCTACGGCGACGCGACGTTACAAAAAATCGCAGACATACGCACAAAAGAACAAGAGCGTTTATTCGGCCATACTCGCCCGATGCCCTGCCCCGGCTGTGATTACTGCCATGGCGAAAAAGACTGCATTGCGGCTGAAAACGTATGGATATCGGAGACTTACGGTGATAAATACCGGATGGGAGGTTGTGCTTGCCGTGGCATCCCCACGTCATGGACTGTGGAAGATTTGTTGGAATACATCAAAACATCACCGGGCCACTACAACCAAATGTTTAAGGCCACGTGGACAAAATTTGCCTACGGGACACACCCGTCTGGGCTGAGCTCTAACTACATTTATTTTAACTACGGCAGATAGTCCTAAAAAAGATCTGATCGTACTTGGGAAAGCGGCCTTCGGGCCGTTTTTCATTTGCA
>CAZSFQ010000009.1:14945-69946 GCA_964606165.1 uncultured Mageeibacillus sp. | reverse complement strand
AACAAAAACCCCCACAATCTCATCGTTGCAGGGGCTTTCTGGTGGAGACGAAGGGGATCGAACCCTCTACCTCTTGAATGCCATTCAAGCGCTCTCCCAAGTGAGCTACGTCCCCGGGACCTGCATTAAACTAGCACACGAAACGAAGAGATGTCAAGCAAAAACAAAGATGGTAACGATTTGGTAAGATGGCATTGTTATGACACTATTTCCCTTTAAGGAGGTTCCCTCGTATGGATTTCAAACAACTGGCAACCGACCGCTATTCCTGCCGCAGACTCAGTGACCGGGAAGTCGATGAAAAAACCATCCGTCATTTGCTGGAAGTGCAACGGCTTGCCCCCACCGCGGCCAACAGGCAGCCACAGCGGATCTATGTCCTGAAGGGCGAGAAAGCAGTTGAGACAATTGCCAAGGCCACCCATTACGATTTTGGCGCCCGCTTGTTCTTTGTGGTCTGTTATGACAAGGAAGAAAGCTGGAAAAGAAAGTTTGATGGTTTTGACGGCGGTATTATGGATGCGGTCATTGTAGGCTGTCATCTGGATTTAGCCATCGCGGAGGCCGGACTTGGCACCTGTTGGATCGCCCATTTTGACCCGGACGCCTTGCGCCAGGCAATGGGATTGCCCGACAACCATGTGCCCGTCGCCATCTTCCCCGTCGGCTATCCGACAGAAGAAGCCAGGCCCTCCAAAGCACATTCTGACCGCAAGCCCCTCGATCAGCTGGTGATCGACCACAAATGACCGATTCCCTGGCAGACAAGAAGGAGGCCTTGACGGAAAGCGCCCGTTGCGTGACAGCCGGCGGGGGAATGACCGCCCATGAGCGAAAAAGGGCCGGCCTTCGGGTCGCCGTCACCGGCCTTCTGATGAACCTTGCCTTGGCCGCAGCCAAGCTGATCGCTGGCGCTGTCTCGGGCAGCATCGCCATCTGGGCCGACGGGTGGAACAACCTGTCCGACTCTTTCAGCTCCGTCATCTCCATTGTCTCCATCCGGCTGGCAGTCAAACCGGCAGACAAAAAACACCCTTTCGGTTATGCCCGCTTTGAGTACATCGCCTCTTCGGTGATCGCGCTCGGCATGCTTACGGTCGCCATCCAGATTGGCTACCGGTCCATCATGCGCATTATCGATCCGGAGCCCCTGGAAACAGGTTACCTGGTCTTCGCGGCTCTTCTCTTTTCCATCCTGGTCAAATTATTCCAATACTTCTATTACCGGGACAAGGGGCGGAAACTTGTCTCCACCGTCTTCATGGCAGCTTCCCGGGACAGCATGGCCGATGTCTTCGCCACGGGCGGAGTCCTTTTCGCTACTTTCCTTTACGCCTTCTTCGGCATCAATGTCGACGGTCCCGCGGGACTGATCGTCAGCTTACTGATCGCCTGGTCGGCCGTTGACATCATGCGAAAGACAGCCACCCTGCTGATTGGAGGCAAGCCCTCATCAGAACTGACCGGCCTGATCAGCGAAAAGATCAAGGAGGCGGATCCCCGGATTCGCGGCGTCCACGATCTCATCGTCCACGACTACGGGCCGGGCAGCATCTTCGCCACCGCCCACGTGGAGCTCGACAGCCGCGAGAGTTTCATTGAGGCCCACCTTATTGTCGATTGCGTCGAACGCATGCTGCTTCGCGAATACGACATCCACCTGCTCTTGCACGCCGACCCTTACTATGTCGACGACGCGGAGCACCACGCCCTGCACACAAAACTCAAATCAATCGCCAGGGAAATCGCGCCGGATGCCGTGATCCACAGCCTGCACCTCTTTCTGTCTGACAAAAATGTCCGGGTTGCCTCCTTTGACGTCAGCATAATTGGGGAACTTCCCGTGAGCGAAGAGCATTTTTTTGAGGAATTCCGCCAGAAGATGAAAGCCTATGACAAAGAGTTGGTCTTGTGGATCACTCTGGACCGCGAATACATGAGTGTGGTCTCTGACGACCGGCCCCACCTGCACGTAACGGCCGGCCGTGACTGAACTTTTCCTTCCGACAAATTAGCTGAATATTCGTTGCCATTTTTCAGGGGCTCTTGCTACAATGGAGAAGGCCGCCGGATTGTTTCCGGCCGGCTGAGCAGAAACGAGAGGCTGTCACATGAAGCAATTCTTATCGGGGAACGAGGCGGTCGCGCGCGGCCTTTTTGAGGCCGGAGTCAGCATCGGAAGCGCCTATCCCGGAACTCCCAGCACAGAAATATTTGAAAATTTAGGTCAATACGAGAGCATCTACCACGAATGGGCGCCCAATGAAAAAGTGGCTGTCGAGGTTGCTTACGGCGCCTCAATTGCCGGTGTTCGGGCTGTCGCGGCCATGAAACACGTCGGTTTGAATGTGGCCGCTGATCCGCTTTTTACCGCCGCCTACAACGGGGTTGAAGGAGGCTTTGTCATCATCTCGGCAGATGACCCCGGCATGCACTCGTCACAAAATGAGCAGGACAACCGCCACTACGCCCGGGCGGCCAAAGTTCCCATGTTCGAGCCAGCCGACAGCCAGGACTCGCTGGATATGATCAAGGAAGCCTTCGAGATTTCAGAGAAATTTGATATCCCCGTCCTCTTCCGCATGACCACCCGGGTCTGCCACGCACGAAGCCTGGTTGAAGAAGGAGAACCGGTCACGGTCGTGCCCCGCCCCTATAAGCGAAACGCGAAAAAGCACATTGCCACGCCTGCCAATGCTATTGTTCACCGAAAAGAGCTGGAACAAAAGCTTACGGATCTGGCTCATTACTCTGAACACTGCAAGTTCAACAAGATGGATCTTAAGGGTGACAAGGTCGGTGTCGTGACAGCGGGAGGCGCTTCTCTCATCGCCCGGGAAGTCTTCCCCCCGGACGCTTCCTTCTTGACGCTTGGCTTCACCCATCCTCTTCCCTTGGGCCTGATCCGCGATTTCGCGGAAAAGGTGGAAAAACTTTACGTGGTGGAAGAACTGGACGGCTTCATGGAAGAGCAGATCAGGGCGGCCGGTATTGATTGCGTCGGCAAGGAAGTCGTCCCCCGCATGTACGAGCTCAACCCCACCATCCTGAAAGAAGCCTTGACCGGACAGGTGCCGGAATTAAAGGAAGTCAAGGCAGAAGCTGTTCCCCGGCCGCCCGTCCTTTGCCCCGGCTGCCCGCACCGCGGCTTTTTCCATACCCTGTCCCGGCGCAAAAAGACTATAGTGGCCGGCGACATCGGCTGTTACGCCTTGGGCGGTTCGCCGCCCCTGTCAGCCATGGACACCACCATCTGCATGGGCGCCGGTTTTACTGTCGCCATGGGCATGTCCAAGGCCTTTGAAAAGACCGGAGCCGACTGGACCATTTTCGGTGTCGTTGGCGATTCCACCTTTTTCCACAGCGGGATTACAGGCGCCATCGAAATCCTCTACAACAAGGGCAAGGTCATCCCCGTTGTTCTGGACAACAGCACAACGGCCATGACAGGCCAGCAGGACAACCCCGGCACCGGCTACAACCTGGAAGGGGAGATCGCGGCTGTCATCTCCATCGAGGCCGTCTTCAAGGCCATCGGCTACCAGAAAGTCATCACCGTCGATCCCCAGGACCTGGACGCTATGAAGGCGGCGATTGAGGAAGCGGCGGCCAGCCAGGAACCCTGCGCCATGGTGGTCCGAAGGCAGTGCGTCTTGATCAAGCGCATGCCGCTGGAGCCCGCCCTTTGCTATGTCGACCGTGACCTTTGCACCAGCTGCCGCATATGCCTGCGGGTTGGCTGCCCAGCCATCTTCTTCGTCGACGGCAAGTCCATGATCGACCCCAACCAGTGCGTCGGCTGTACCGTCTGCCTGCAGGTGTGCCCCTTTGACGCCATCAAGAAGAGTGAGTGATATGAGCAATAATGAAGTGAAGACCATCCTTTTGGCGGGGGTCGGCGGACAGGGAACCATCCTGGTCAGCCGCATCCTGACCCAGGCCCTGATCGACGCCGGCTACGACGTCAAGATGAGCGAGATCCACGGCATGGCGCAGCGGGGCGGCAGTGTTTCGACCACGGTCCGCTACGGCGAAAAGGTGGACTCCCCCCTGATCGGCAAGGGCGCCGCCGATGTCCTGGTCGCCTTCGAGGAGATGGAGGCGGTCCGGTGGAGTGACTGGCTGAAACCGGAGGGGGTCATCGTCGTCAACGGCTACCGGATCCCGCCCCTGCCCGTCGCTTCCGGCGCGGCGGACTATCCTGATGACTGCATCAGGGAACTGGAGGGCGCTTTTCGCACCATCGCCTTTGACGCCGGTGACCAGGCCGTCAAACTCGGCAACGCCCGGGTTATGAATGTCATCCTGCTGGGCGCCATGGCCGAGGCCTTCGGCATGGATGAGTTCGATTGGGACAGCGCCCTGGAAAGACATGTACCGGACCGATTCCTGGAGATCAACCGGCAGGCCTTTGAAACGGGCCGCAAGCTTGCCCGCCAATCCTCTTAGGTGAAAGGAGCCAGCATGGACAGACAAGACACCCCGGGGTATTGCTCCGATCTTACGCTCAGCTACGGCAGACAAAAGTCAGCCATCCGGGAACTCTTCGAATATGGAAAAAAGATAGCCAGGGAAAAGGGCTCCGGGCAAGTCTTCGACTTTAGCATCGGAAACCCCAGCGTACCGCCGCCTCGCCGGGTCGACGAGGCTTTTTGTTCCCTGCTGGAAAAAGAATCGCCCCTGGCCCTGCACGGCTACACCAGCGCCCCGGGCGATCCGGCTGTTCGGCGGGCCATCGCGGATCAGCTCAACCGGGACTACCAGACAGCCTATGATGAAGGAAACCTCTATCTGACCTGCGGCGCGGCCGCCGCCCTCTCCTCCACATTCAGGGCGCTGACCATTTCAGGTGAGGAGAATGAATTTATCGCCATCGCGCCTTATTTTCCCGAATACAAGTGCTTCGTCGAGGGGCACGGGGCCAGACTGGTGCCGGTGCCATCCAGCCTTCCTGATCTGGACATCCCTCTTGAAGCCATTGATGACGCGATCACATCGTCAACACGTGCTGTCATCATTAATTCACCCAACAATCCCTCGGGAAAACTTTACAAAGAGTCGGAGCTGCAGGCACTTGGGGCCCTTCTTGGAAGAAAATCGAAAAAATACAATCACCCGATTTTCATTGTTTCAGACGAACCCTACCGGGAACTTGTCTATGACGGGAGGAAAACTCCCTTCATCCCCCTGATCTACCCCGATACCATCGTCTGCTACTCCTACAGCAAGGCGCTCTCCATGCCGGGAGAACGCATCGGTTATGTGCTGGTGCCGCCGGAGCTTGATCATTCCCGGGATATCTATGACGCCATCGCAGGGGCCGCGCGGTCTTTGGGCTATGTCTGCGCGCCATCGCTCATCCAGCGGGTCGTCGGCCTTTGTGCCGATGTCAGACCCGACATGACCGTCTACGACCTTAACCGGCGGATCCTTTTTGACGGATTGACCGCGGCAGGTTATCGCTGCATTGAGCCGGAAGGGGCTTTTTATCTCTTTGTCGAGGCGCCGGGAGCTGACGCCAAAGCTTTCTCGGAATACACCAAAACAAACTACAATCTCCTGATCGTTCCGTCTGAAAGCTTCGGCTTTCCCGGCTATCTTCGGATTTCCTACTGCGTTTCAACCGAACGCATACGGTCCTCCCTGCCGCTATTTGCCGAATGCTTGAAAAATTATTTTAAGGGATAGGGTAGCGCCTCAGGGCCTGCACAGCTTCCCTTCTTCAAACCAGACAAATTCCGTAATACCCAGGTTTTCCAGATAGGAGACAGTCTCCTTCATGTGAAGGCCATTGCGGTTGACGTGGTGGGCGTCGGAGCAGATGGTGAAATGACGGCCGCCAAGTTCGCGGTAGCGGTTCAATATAGCGGGGTCGGGCATGGCCTGGTCCAGTGAATAGCCTTTTCTCATCATCAGGGACTGGACCGTGCCCACATTGATTTCAAGCACCTGGCCGTTTTTTGCCATGACCTTAAAAAGCCGGTCAAAAGCAGCAGGTGCGTGTTCATAGAGCATCTTGGATTTTCTTTCAGGCGCGTAGCGTGAGAAAAAGTCAAAATGGCCGATGATTTGCGCTTCACTCATTTCTTCAGCGGAATCGGCGATGGTATGGATCACTTCGTCGTAGATATGGTGGAGCTTCGAGGTGTAGATCTCCTTCGCGTGTGTATAGGGATCGTGATTGCGAAAAAAGTGAAGCGAAATAATGGCAAAGTCGAAGGGATGGTCTTTTACAACTTCATGGAGGAGCTGCCGGGCCTCCGGCATCCAACCCAATTCAATCCCAAGAAGAAAACCCGGAGGATCACCCGCCTCTCTTTTTGAGGGCATGCGCCTTTTGCCGTAAAAGCTTTCCATGTAAGCTTTCGGATCGAACATCCAGGCCGATCCGTCCGTCATCTCACAATCGGGATCGAAGTGATCAGAGATGGCAACACCATGGAGTCCCCGCCTCTTCGCTTCTTCCATCAGTTCTTCGTATGTCTGTGTGGCGTCGGGCGACCAGAAATCCAGGTGGTTGTGCGTATCGACAAGGCCCCTCATGGCTTGCCCCATCCGCATGATTCCTGACGAAGGAAGGCCTCTTTCAGTTCCCAGAGGTCAACAGAAAGGTCAACATAGTACTCCTGCGGATTTTCGAAGCGTTTCAGGGAATCCCATAAAGTCTCAAGCTGTCCCTGGCAAAAAGAGCGGATCTCCTCGATGTCGCGCTTCTCAGCGCAGGGTATGCCCTTGTGAAAGAGGGGCTTGAGGATGGGTTCGGCCCGGAAGCTGGTCAATGTCTTGCGTTTCCAGGTGTGGAGGGGGTCAAATATGGTAAGCGGTTTTTTATCGTCGATTTTCTCGCCTAAAAGGGTGATGAGGTCAGCTTCCACCTGGCCGGTGTCCCTGTCATAGAGGCGGTACAGCTCTTTTTCCCCCGGGTTTGTCACCTTCTCAGGATTGTCCGACAGCTTCATGCGCGGCTCCATGACACCTTTGGCTTCAATGGCCGACAGCTTATAAACACCGCTGAAGACAGGCTCCGACCTGGAGGTTATCAGGCGTTCGCCGACACCAAAGGAATCGACCTTGGCACTCTGATGGAGCAAATCGCGGATCAGGTATTCGTCAATTGCGCTGCTGACAGTGATCTTGCAGTCGGTTAAACCCGCTTCATCCAGCATTTCACGGGACCGGATCGACAAGTAAGCCAGATCCCCTGAATCAATCCGGATGCCCTTCAGGCGTTTGCCCCGGGGCTCCAACACCTCGCGGCTGGCCCTGATGGCATTGGGGATACCGCACCGGAGCGTATTATATGTATCGACCAGGAGCTGGCAGTCATCGGGATAGGCGGTCGCGTAAGCGGCGAAGGCCTCATATTCCGACTCAAAAGCCTGCACCCAGCTGTGGGCCATGGTACCCAGCACGGGGATCTCGAAGATCTCACCGGCAACGGTGCAGGAAGTCCCCGCGACACCGGCGATGTAAGCCGCCCGGGCTCCCAGGATTGAAGCATCGGACCCTTGAGCCCGCCTGGCACCGAATTCCAGGATGGCCCGCCCCTCGGCGGCGCGGACGATACGTGATGACTTGGTCGCGATCAGGCTCTGGTGGTTGATGGTAAGCAGCACCATGGTTTCCACCATCTGCGCCTGAATGATGGGCCCTTTCACCTTGACAATGGGTTCACCCGGGAAAATCGGCATTCCCTCCGGTATGGCCCAGACATCGCACTCAAACTTAAAATGACGCAGGTAGTCAAGAAAGCCTTGATCGAATTGGCCCAGCCTTTCCAAATAGGCAAGGTCCTGCTCGCTGAAATGGATATTGGAAAGATATTCTGCCAGTTGTTCCACGCCGGCCATGATGGCAAATCCGCCCCGCTCGGGAATGTCGCGGAAGAACATGTCAAAGACTGCGGTCGTATTCACCATGCCCTGCTTGTAATAGGCGTTGGACATGGTCAACTCGTAGAAGTCTGTCAGCATGGACAGATTGATGTCCTGATCCCATCCGTTTGCCATGGTTATCGCTCCTTCAAGGTAAAAGATGTGCCAGCTTGGCTTGCCGCCTTGAGTCTTCGTAGGGCCAGCGGTCACCGCCGAACAAGTGGCCGGCGAAGTAGACACGCTCCAGCAAAAGACCCTCCGGCGCCAGCGTCGGTCCCGCCAGCACCCGGTTATACGATTCAATAATCTTCTCTATTGTATCAGGATCAATCTTGCCCTGCCCCGCGGAGACAATGGTGCCTGCCAGAATCCTGGCCATGTGGTATAAAAATCCGTCACCGGTAAAGGTCAAAATGATCTCGCTCTCAGCTTCATGGAAGCCGATCTCATACAGAGTCCTCACCGGTCTCTTGGTCGGAGAACCCTGATCCATGAAAGAAGTGAAATTATGCTTTCCCGAAAGTTTTGCCGCCGCTTCCCGCATGGCTTCCCGGTCAAGGGGGCCGGGGACATAAGCTGAGAGGGATCTTGCCAGAACCGGCCGGGTACGGCCCGTCCTGACCGTGTAACGGTAAGTTTTTCCCAGGGCATCATAGCGCGGGTTGAAGGCCCGGTTGACAGGCCGGATTGCCGCAACCGCGACTTCCGGCGGAAGCACCGTATTCCAGGCCAGGGCTATGCGATCCAAGGGAATGGCCGTCCTTGAAGAAAAAGAGGAGACGTGGCGAAGGGCGGAAACACCGGCATCGGTCCGGCTGCCGCCTGTCAGCTTAATGCGCTCACCCGAAAGCGCGTACCAGGCATCCTCCAGACACTGCTGGACCGACAGGGCGTTTTTCTGACGCTGCCAGCCACTGAAAGCCGTCCCGTCGTATTCGGTCATAACGGCGTAGCGCGCGCACTTATCCATGGTGTCCATCTCAAAACGCGCTCAGGGTTGAGCCAAGCAGGCCGCCCAGGGAAGGAAGCAGCTGCTTCGAAATAAGGGCGAAGACAAGGAGCAGGGCTACGACCGACAAAAACATGACATCAGCCATGGTCAATTGGGCCGCGTAAAGCCGCGTCCTCCCCTGCTCACCCCGGTAGCAGCGCGCGTCCATGGCAACCGCTAAATCGTCGGCGCGCCGGAAGCTGGAAACAAAAAGCGGGACGAGAATGCTGACCAGGCCGCCTGCCCGCTTCAAAAGGCCTCCCGTATCGTAATTGGCCCCGCGCGAGGACTGCGCCTTCATGATTTTTACGGCTTCATCCATCAGGGTCGGTACGAAGCGGAGGGCGATGGACATCATCATGGCAAACTCATGGACGGGAAACTTAAGGTAGCGAAGCGGGGATAAAAGACTCTCAAGGGCATCGGCGACAGCCAGCGGCGTCGTGGTCAAGGTCAGCAGAAGCGATGTATTGATGATCATCAAGGAGAGCCTGAGGGCTGTCATGAGACCGGATAAAAGGCCTTCTTCCGTGATTTTGAGCGAGCCTATTTGAACCAGGACACGCCCCTCAACCGTCAGCAGGTGGAGTATGACGGCAAATAGAATGATGACCACGATGGGACGCACGCTTCGGAGGATAATGCCCGGCCTGATCCTGGACACGGCCATCAGGAGAATGGTCCATACCAGAAAGAGGGCCATGACGCGGACGTCGCGGATGGAAAGGGTCGCGACCATCATGAGAATGGCGGCGATGAACTTGATCCTCGCGTCCGTCCTGTGAAGGATTGAGTTGCCCGGGACCGAGCGGCCCAGCATGCTTTTACCCATGGGGCGCCCTCCGTTTCGCGGACAATAGGGCCGTGGCGGCGTCCCTTACATTGAAACAGGATGTATCGAGATCCTTGTACTCATCGGCCAGCGCATCCAAAAATCGCTTGGGCGCCGGCATATCCAGGTGGGCCTGGTCCAAAAATCGCGCAGAGGCGATGATTTCTGAAGGCGTTCCGATTCCGGCGACCCCACCCTCTTTTAAAACCAGGATCCGGTCGGCGTAACGGGTCATCATCTCCATGTCATGGGAGACAATGATCAAGGTGGCCCCCTCGGCTGAAAGTGTCAGAAGATCCTTGAACAAGTCATCGCGACCGGCGGGATCAAGCCCGGCCGCGGGCTCGTCCAGTATGACAATGGCGGGTTCGGCGGCGAGCACGCCCGCGATGGCTACACGGCGGCGCTGGCCGCCCGACAGCTCAAAGGGCGACCGGTCGAGAATCGACTCGATCCCCAGACGTCCGGCAGCCCGCAGCACGGCCCTCTCAACTTCTTCCGGCGAACGTTTTTGCTGTTTGGGCGCAAAAGCGATGTCAAGAGCCACGGTCTCCTCAAAGAGCTGGTCTTCAGGATACTGGAAGAGAAGTCCGACCTGGGGCCGGATCTGACGGATCTCTTTTTTTTCTGACAGATCGTGCCCCAGGACAATTACATGGCCTTTATGAGCGGGTATCAGGCCATTCAAATGCTGGATCAGGGTCGATTTGCCTGAACCTGTATGCCCGGCAATGCCCAGGATCTCTCCCTGGCGCACAGTCATTGAAACAGTGTGAAGCGCTTCGATTGGCGGCCCCCCCGCGGTAGGGTAGGAATAAGACAAGTCAGTAACTTCAACAACGGCCGGCTGGCTTTCATCAAAACGGGGCTTGACCACACACTCATTGATGGGTCCGGTCAAATGGTTTTCCATCACACGGTTGACAAAATGGACCGCTCCCTCAAAGGAAATGATCTCCTCCCGGTCGTAACCCACACCGGCCCGCTCTGAAATCAGGCGGGCGATTTCCAGATGGGCCGGCACAGACAATCCTTCTCTTTTAACGCGGTCAACCTGGTCAAACACATCCGCCGGCGTCCCGCTGAAAGCGATGCCGCCATCACTGATGACATGGACGTAATCGGCGGTCAGGGCCTCCTCCATGTGATGTGTGATCTGGACTATAGTGATTCCGTGTTGTTTTCTCAGATCCCCGATCAGGGCCATGACATCGCGGCGCGCCACCGGATCCAGCATGGCGGTCGCTTCGTCCAGGATGATGCAGTCGGGCTGCATGGCCAGGACTGAAGCGATGGCAAGTTTCTGTTTTTGGCCTCCTGACAATTCATGGGGCGGGCGCTCTTTCAAGTCCAAAAGGCCGGTCATGGCAAGCGACTCATCCACCCGGCGCATGATCTCTTCAGCGGGAAGGCCCAGGTTAGACGGGCCGAAGGCGACGTCATCCTTGACCGTCGTCCCGATGATCTGATTGTCCGGGTTTTGAAAGACCATGCCGCACTGTCTTCTGATTTCGTAAATGGAATCATCGTCGGCCGTCAGCTTGCCGTCTACCATGACGAGGCCTTGATCAGGCAATAACAAGCCGTTCATAAGGCGGGCAATGGTTGATTTTCCCGAACCGTTGCGGCCGATCAGGGCGACATGCGAGCCTTTTTCGATCGAAAAGGACAGCTGGCGGACTGCCTCAATCGGCCGCTGTCCCTGCATGGCGCCGTATGAGAAAGAGACATTTTGAAATTCAATCACGGTGTCGCACATCCCGCCCTATTCTAACAAAAGAAAAAGGACTCCCTCCGACCTGTCAGAATCCGGGAAGTCCTTTGCCAGTACTTTGTTCCAGAAAAAAACCGCTTCAGTCAACAAGCTCCAAAATGGCCATGGGCGCGGCATCCCCCCGGCGCGGACCGATCTTGACAATCCGCGTATAACCGCCGGGACGGTTGATGTAGCGCGGAGCCACCGTGTCAAACAGATGATTGACCGTGTTGATCCGCTTGCCCTTGCTGTCGCGTGTCTCGACCATCTGCGCCATGACCTTTCTGCGGGCAGCCAGCCGCGAAGGCATGTCGACCTGGACCGTCTTTTTCTTGATCTCGCGCTCAACGACATCATACTTGCGTTCGTTTTTTGAAGTCGCCGTGCGCAGCACCTTGCGCCCCTTGTCATCGAGCTTGGCTTGGGAAGTCAAAATTTCCCTGGTCGTGAAATTGTTGTATTCCTTGACCGCCAGCGCGATCATTTTTTCAGCGATACGGGCGGCTTCTTTGGCGCGGGTTTCCGTGGTCGTCACTTTGCCTTCGACGATCAGCGTGGTGACGAGGTTTTTCAGAATTGATTTTCTCGCCGCCGTTTCACGGCCAAGTCTTCTATATCCGGGCATGGTAATGCACTCCTTCTGATAATATAATCTCTATTCCTGATCGGTCCCCGCCAGGGTCAGACCGTGCACCTCAAGTTTTTCAACCAGCTCGTCCAGTGATGTCGCTCCGAGGTTTCGAACCTTCATCAGGTCTTCGCGTGAACGGGCAACCAGGTCGGCGACCGTGTGGATATCAGCGCGCTTGAGCGAATTGAATATTCTCGTCGAGAACTTCAAATCCTCAATGGGGGCATCGTAGATGCTCTTTTCCTTCTCCTCAATCAGGAAGGGGGCATCATCGGCCGATGCCGGGTCGTGGGTCATGGACAAAAACAAGTTGAGATGATTGATCAGAATCTCAGCCGCCTGAACCAGCGCCTCTTCCGCTGTTATGGTTCCGTCTGTCCAAATCTCCAGGGTCAGTTTGTCATAGTCCGTCACCTGGCCGACACGGGTGTCCTCAACGTGGAAGTTTACCTTTCGGACCGGTGTAAAGATCGAATCCAGGGGAATGACACCGATTGGCGCATTCATCTCTTTATTCTGCTCGGCGCTCTTGTAACCAAGTCCCGCGTTAAAGGTCAGACCCATGAAAAGCGGACCGTCCCCATTCATGTTGGCAACCACCAGGTCGGGATTGATGATCTCAAGCTCATCGCTCTGGTTGAATTCACCCGCGCGGACGGGACCCTGATAGCCTGCCTCCTTATTGATGAAAACAGTCTTGGGGCCGGTCACCTGGAGCCGCGCCCGGATGTCCTTCACATTCAAAAGGATCTCTGTGACATCTTCAATCACGCCGGGAATGGTGGAATATTCCTGAAAGATCCCCTCAATCCGGACAGAGGTGGCCGCGCAACCGGGCAATGACGAAAGCAGGACGCGCCGCAAAGCATTGCCCAGCGTCGTTCCATACCCGCGCTCCAGCGGCTCGGCGACAAAAAGACCATAAGTCTTGTCTTCTGAATGCTCTTTATACTCAATGCTGGTATTCTGAAAATCGTTCATAGTACCCTCCTGTGGGGCAAAGCATCTCTTCGCGGCTGTTACTTGGAGTAGAGCTCGACAATCAGCGTTTCCTCGACATCAAGGTCAATCTCGTCGCGCTCGGGCAGTCTGAGAACAGTACCCTTTAAATGATCGGGATCAAAAGACAGCCAGGCGGGAACAATGGTATTGGGCAATTCATCAAATACCTTCACTTGACGTGAATTCTCCCGGACAGCGACCTCGTCCCCAGGCGACACATTCATGGAGGGAATGCTTGCCCGGCGGCCGTTGATATTGAAGTGACCGTGGTTAACCAGCTGTCTGGCCTGGGCCCTGGTGGCGGCAAAGCCCATCCTGTAAACGACGTTGTCAAGGCGCAGCTCCAGAAGCTTGAGCAGGTTCTCACCACTCTTGCCCGGCATCTTGCTGGCCCGGTCGTAGGTGTTGCGGAACTGTTTTTCCAGAACCCCGTAGACGAACTTAACCGATTGCTTGGCGCGCAGCTGGCGGCCGTACTCACCTTCCTTGCGGCGCGACTGTCTCGGATTGCGTTTTGATTTCTTATTGATACCCAACATCTGAGGCGGCACTTCCAGAGAGCGGCTGCGTTTCAGAATGGGTGACCTGTCTTTAGCCATATGATCTGATCTCCTCTTAGACTCTGCGGCGCTTGGGCGGGCGGCAGCCGTTGTGTGGAATCGGGGTGACATCCTTGATCATGATGATCTCAAGACCGCCTGTCGCAAGGGCGCGGATGGCAGACTCCCGGCCTGATCCCGGACCGCGGACAAATACTTCGACCGTTTTCATCCCGTGCTCCACCGCCTTGCGCGCTGCCTGTTCGGCTGCGAGCTGGGCCGCGAAGGGTGTCCCCTTGCGCGATCCTTTCATGCCTTGAGCCCCGGCGCTTGACCAGGAAATGACATTGCCAACGGGATCGGTAATGGTCACGATGGTATTGTTGAAGGACGAGTGGATATGAGCCGCTCCGCGTTCAATATTTTTGCGGTCCCGCCTTCTGGTGCGGGCTGCCGGACGACCTTTTTTCGTTGCCATGGTTCGTCCCCCTTATCTCTTTTTCTTAGCCATGGTGCGCTTGGGGCCCTTGCGCGTGCGCGCGTTGGTCCGTGTCCGCTGCCCGCGGACAGGAAGGCCCGTACGGTGACGGCGGCCGCGATAACAGCCGATTTCCCCCAGCCTTTTGATATTCATGGCTGTCTCACGGCGAAGGTCACCTTCGACCGTGTAGTGATCTTCAATTTTCTCCCGGATGCGCGTAATCTCGTCATCCGTTAAATCGCGGACGCGTGTATCAAGATCAACCTCAGCTGCCTCCAGGATCTTGACGGCGCTTGTCCGGCCGATCCCGAATATGGCTGTCAGCCCGATCTCTATGCGTTTGTCATTGGGCAAATCTACCCCGGCAATACGTGCCATGCGCTACCTCCACTTATGCTCGCATGCATATGATATCAAGCAGAATCCGGGCACCGTTATCGGGGCCAGGTCCCTTGTTATCTTCGATATTTATTCCAAATAAGTCCGTCATTCAGCCTTGTCTCTGCTTGTGTTTAGGATCGCTGCAGATGACCATGACACGCCCGCGGCGCTTGATCACGCGGCATTTTTCGCAGATTGGCTTGACCGAAGGTCTAACTTTCATGGTTCTTCTCCTTCATGCTGTCGCACATGGACGCACAGCTAATTATTTTAACCCGTAGAGCTCTGAAAATCAAGAAGTTTATTTTGATCTCCAGGTAATACGGCCCCGCGTCAGATCGTAAGGCGACAACTCTACCGTGACATGGTCACCGTTGAGAATCTTGATGTAATTCTGACGCAATTTGCCGGAGATGTGGGCGATCACCTCAAAGCCGTTTTCCAGGCGTACCCGGAAAACCGCGTTTGGCATGGTGTCCACAACAACTCCTTTTACTTCAATTGCTTCTTCTTTCGGCATCTTCTCCTCCGATCGCCTTGTGTTTCACTTGGTGCCGGTTTGCTTTTCCTGGGCCCAGTCGGCAATCAGCTTCCTGATCGCTGTGTTGCACTCACTCTCACACATCTCTCCGTTCAGTATCTCATCGAGATCTGCTGCTTCGGCGGCTTTGCCCAGCCTTTTTACATGCTTGGTGTTCTTCAGCTTGGCATCCACATAGCCGTGTGTGCGCCCGTCAGCCAGAAGGAGGCGGGTTTCACCCTTTTGCGCGAGCACCAGATAAAGCCTGCCGCGGTCATGTCCCTTGAGGGAGACAACGACCGAGCCAGGGCTGAACAGGGGGGGCAGGGGTATTTCCATCAATATGCCCTCTCGTTCAGTTCCCGGCGGGACTTCGTATCACCGGACACCACGGTCAGGACCATGGGGCCCTCGCGGGTGATGGCGAAGGTGTTCTCGTAATGAGCCGCCGGCTGACCGTCATGCGTCAGGAAGGTCCAGTCATTTCCGCCGATGTAAACCTGGGGTGAACCCAGGGTGACCATGGGTTCCAATGCCAGGGTCATTCCCTCAAGGAGGCGGATGCCTCGGCCCCTGCTGCCATAGTTGGGCAGGTTGGGTGCCTCGTGGAGTTCCGTCCCGATCCCATGGCCCGTGAGGTCGCGGATGACTCCGAAACCGTGCGACTCACAATGGCCCTGGACGGCAGCAGAGATATCCCCCAGGCGGTTTCCAGGGACCGCTTGTTCAAAACCCAGCCAGAAGGCTTCTTCTGTCACTTGGACCAGTTCCCGCACGCGGTCCGGTACCCGGCCGATCAAGTAGGTACGCGCGGCGTCTCCATGATAACCGTTGAGGCAGGCACCAACATCGACCGAAACAATCATGCCGTCCCGAAGCAGCCTGTCCCCGCTGGGAAAACCATGAACCACCTCATCGTCAATTGAAATGCAGGTGGCCGCGGGAAAAGGCGTCGGCCCCTGGCCGTCATAACCGAGGAAGGAAGGGACGGCACCGGCAGCCAGGATGACCTGGTGCGCAGTCCGGTCGATCTCCTCCGTTGTGACCCCCTCCTGCATCATGGGAGCGATCGCGTCAAAGACAGCCGCAACCACAGCGCCTGCCTGGCGCATCTGGCTGATGGCTTCCTTTGATTTGAGTCTGATCACTGCTATCTCACAATACGTCTCAAATTTTCATTTCCTACCCCTGTCCGAAGGAAAGGTGTTCCTCCAGGAGTAGCAGGAGGTCTCTTTGCGCCTGGCAGTCAGGCGGTCCGTCGTTGGGAAAAACCAGAAGCTTTTCCCTTTGCCTGTAGTAGCCTGTCAGGGGCGCGGTATTCACGCGATAGGCCTCAAGCCTGAGCTTCAGCGTTTCTTCCGTGTCGTCTCCACGCCGCACAATCCTGCCTCCGCAGCGGTCACAGACATCTTCGGTGACAGGTTTCATAGTCGTGTTGTTGTAAGGCTGTCCGCAGTCTTCACAGACAAAGCGGCTAAGGGCGCGCTGGATGATGACCGGCTCCGACACCTCAACTTCAATGACAGCGTCGAGTTCATGACCCCCGTCTTCAAGAATTTGGTCAAGGGCTTCTGCCTGGGCAATGGTGCGCGGGAATCCATCCAGGATGAATCCCTCGCGGCCCTCACCCTCTGCCAGGACTCCCTTGATCAGCTGGGTGGTCACATCGTCAGGAACCAGCTGGCCTTGCTCAACATAGGAGCGGATCTCACGTCCAAGCGCGCTGTCCTCTGCAAGTTCCCGGCGAAAGAGGTCACCCGACGAGATGTGGGGCAGGGAGAACCTGTCTGAAAGAAACTTCGACCAGGTCCCCTTGCCGCTGCCCGGCGCGCCCATCATGACGATCCGTTTCATCATGGGCCTAGTCCAGGAATCCTTTGTAGTGCCGCATCAGCATCTGGGCCTCAAGCTGGGTCACGATATCCATGGCAACGCCGACCAGGATCAGGACAGCCGTACCGCCAAACCAGATTCCATGCGCTCCGGTCAGCGCCCCAAGCAGGGACGGCATCAGGACCAGGATGACCAGGAAAACCGATTCGAACCAATTGAGGCGGCGGGCTGTCTTGCCGACAAACTCCGCCGTCGGCCGGCCCGGCCGGATACCCAGGATATAGCCGCCGTTCTTTTGCAGATTGCTGGCTATATCGACCGGATTGTAGCTGATCATGGAGTAGAAGAAAGTGAAGGCGATGATTAAAACCGAATAAATCACATAGTAAAGCGGATTGGTGTTGAAGTTCATCAGCCAGGTGGCGACTTTCCCCGTACTCCCTGTAAATGACGCGATGGTCGAGGGTACCATGAGCACCGACATGGCGAAAATGACCGGCAGGACACCGGACTGATTCACCTTGATGGGCAGGTAAGTGCTCTGGCCTCCGTAGATCTTGCGGCCGACTACCCGTTTGGTGTACTGAACAGGGATCCGCCGCTCGGCGCTCTGAATGAAAACAACCAGGGCGATGATCCCGATGAAGGCAATGACAGTGGCAATTACAAGTCCCAGTGCCAGGAAAATATTCCTTGTTACGGTCAGGGCCTGGAAATAGACGAAGAGCTGCCTGGCGTAATCGGGCAGGCGGCTGGCGATCCCGATAAAAATGATCAGGGAGATGCCGTTGCCGACCCCCTTGGCGTCAATTTGTTCGCCCAGCCACATGATGAAGGAGGCACCGGCTGCAAAGCTGAATATCACGACAAGCAGACTCAGCCACTCGGGAATTCCCGCCGTGGTCGCGCCGCGTGTCAGCAGGGCGTAAGAGGTAGCCATGACAAAGGACAGACCCAGGGTCACCATCCTTGTGATCTTTTGAATCTTCTTCTGTCCTTCCTCCCCTTCCTTTTGCATGCGTTCCAGGGCGGGAATGGCGAAGGTCAGAAGCTGCATGATAATGGACGCGTTGATGTAGGGGGAAATCCCCAGCGCCAGGACGGACACCGACTTGAAGGCGCCGCCCGAGATGATGTCGAGGAACTGGCCCAGCTGACCGAAACGATCTACCAGCGCCGCGAAGGCGACGCTGTCAATCATGGGTGTCGGAACCGCTGTGCCGAGACGGAAGATCAGGATGGCAAAAAGTGTGAAAAGGATTTTCTTTTTCAGGTCCGGAATCTTCCAGGCATTGGCCAAGGTCTGAAACATACTGCCCATGTCAGATTACCTCACAGGTTCCCCCGGCCGCCTCGATTTTTTCTTTGGCCGTGGCAGTGAAAGCATTGGCCTTCACGTCGAGTTTTTTCGTCAATTCACCGTCTCCGAGAACTTTAAGTCCGTCGTTGACCTTGGGCAGGGAGATAAGGCCCTGTTCCGCCAGCGTTTCCGCCGTAACCGGGCTTCCTTCTTCCATCCGCATCAGATCACCGACATTGATGGTAATGTAGTGCTTGGCAAAGCGTTTATTATTGAATCCGCGCTTGGGAAGCCTGCGGTAAAGAGGCATCTGGCCGCCCTCGAATTGAGGACGGACACCGCCGCCCGAGCGGGCTTTCTGTCCCTTGTGGCCACGGCCTGAGGTTTTGCCGCCGCCCGAACTGCGGCCGCGCCCGACGCGCGACGCCTTGCGGCTTGATCCGGCAACAGGTTTTAGTTCATTCAACTTCATCGTCTCCTCCTTCATAGGGTTCCGCGACGACAAGATGGTTGACCTTGCGGATCATACCGCGGATGGCGTCGTTGTTCTGATGAATAACGGACTGGCCGATTTTTCTCAAACCAAGCGCGCGGACCGTCGCCTTCTGGTCTCGTTGAGCGCTGTTGATGCTGCGCAACAAGGTAATTCTCACTTGCTCCATGGCGCCCTCCTCACAGGATCTCACGCGGGTTCATCCCGCGGATTTCAGCGACCTGCTCCAGGGTGCGCAAGGATTTCAAGCCCTCAATGGTCGCGTTGACCACATTGTTGGGGTTGGCGCTGCCAAGTGATTTGGTCCGGATATCCTTGATGCCCGCAAGTTCGCATACGGCGCGGACCGCTCCGCCCGCGATAACTCCCGTACCGGCAGCGGCAGGCTTCAGCATGACGCGCGCGGCACCGAACCGGCCGGTCACCTCATAAGGTATTGTATCTTTATAGGTCGCGACTTTAATCAAGTTCTTTTTGGCTTCCTCAATCCCCTTGCGGATGGCTTCGGGAATTTCACTCGACTTGCCGAGCCCTTTCCCGACACGCCCCTCGCCATCACCGACGACGACCAGGGCGGTAAAACGGAAATTTCTTCCGCCCTTAACCGTTTTGGCAACGCGGCCGATGTGGATGACCCGCTCCTGGAATTCATTTTCGTTGTCTCGATCTACTCTTCGGTCGCGATCACGTTCTCTTCTCATGCTGCTACTCCTCAAAACTCAAGTCCGGCTTCACGCGCCGCGTCTGCCAGGGCTGCGACACGGCCATGGTAAAGGTATCCGCCGCGGTCAAAGACGACCGTCTTGATGCCTTTCTCAATGGCGCGCTCGGCCACAAGCTTGCCGACGGCCTTGGCCGCTTCGACATTGCCTCCGACAGGGTGCGCCTTTCTCACCTCCGCGTCGAGGGAGGAGGCCGCAACCATGGTGTGGTGCGCACTGTCGTCAATAATCTGCGCGTAAATATGGCCGGCGCTACGAAAGACACCAAGGCGCGGGCAGCTGTCCGTGCCGGCAAGCTGCTTTCTCACGCGCGCGTGTCGGCGCTGGCGGACTTTATTGCGTGGTTCTTTTTTAATCATCCTTCACGCTCCTTACTTCACACCGGTTTTCCCGGCTTTGAGGCGCAGAACCTCGCCGGCGTAGCGGACACCCTTGCCCTTGTATGGGTCGGGCAGGCGTGAGGCTCTGATCTTGGCGGCCATCTCACCCACCATCTGCTTGTCCGCGCCCTTGACCGCGATACGGGTCGGGGAGGCCAGCTCAAAGGTAATGCCTTCCGGTTCTTCAAATATCACCTGGTGTGAGTAACCCAGGTCCATGATCAGCTTGTTGTCGCTCTTTTGTGCCCGGTAACCGACACCCTGGATTTCAAGATTCTTGGTAAATCCCTCGCTCAAGCCGATTACCATATTGTTGATGAGCGAGCGGGTCAGGCCGTGCAGGGCGCGCGATTCACGAAGATCGTTGTCGCGCTCGACAATGATCTGATCCTCCTCAAGGCGGACGCGGATACCGGGATGGATCCGTTCCGACAGTGTCTGATCGCCACGGCTCACCCGTACTTCATCCGTGCCGATATCCACCTTGATATCCTTGGGGATGGGAATTGGCTTTTTGCCTATTCTTGACATAATGTCCTCCTGCTCTTAAGATTGCGGATTTTTTCATCCTTTTCAGAGTAAATGCTCCGGTTACCAGACATAAGCCAATACTTCACCGCCGATTTTCGTACGGCGGGCAAATTTGTCTGTCATCACACCCTTGGAAGTCGAGATGATGGCAATGCCCAGTCCATTTTGGACGCGCGGCAGATGATCGACATCGGCGTAAACGCGCAATCCGGGCTTTGAAATACGCTTAATACCTGTAATAACAGGCTTGGAGCCATAATACTTGAGTGTCACGGTCAGCATCCCCTGCTGGTTGTCTTCGCGGAAAGTCACCTTTTCGATGTAACCTTCGGCAGCAAGAATATCCGCGATGGCGCGCTTCATATTCGAAGCGGGGATCTCACACGTCATTTTGCCGGCCCTCCCGGCGTTGCGGATGCGTGTCAGCATATCCGCGATCGGATCCGTAACCTGCATGATATCTCCTCCTTACCAACTGGCCTTGCGAACGCCAGGGATCTGTCCTTTATAAGCGAGCTCACGGAAGCAGAGACGGCAGACACCGAATTTACGGATATAGGCGTGGGGACGCCCGCACAGTTGGCAACGGTTCTTCTGACGCGTCGAAAACTTCGGGTCGCGCTGCGCTTTGATAATCATTGATTTTTTTGCCATGATCTACTCCTCGTTAATTCCGGAAGGGCATGCCGAGCTCAGTGAGCAGGGCCTTGGCCTCTTCGTCCGTTTTAGCCGTCGTGACGATGGCGATATCAAGGCCGTTAATCTTGTCGATGCTGTCATAGTCGATTTCAGGGAAAATCAACTGCTCACGCGCCCCGAGCGAATAATTGCCGTGGCCGTCAAATGAGTTGGTGCTCAGTCCGCGAAAGTCACGGACACGCGGCAGGGCGATGCTGATCAGCCGGTCCAGGAAATGGTACATGCGGTCGCCGCGGATGGTCACCTTGACGCCGTTGGGCATGCCTTCCCTCAACTTGAAGTTGGCGACCGACTTTCTGGCGTTGACGACCACCGGCTTCTGGCCCGCTATGGTTGTCAAGTCGCGCACAGCCGACTCCACTGCCTTGGGATTCTCGCGGATGTTGCCGATTCCCACATTCAGGACAATTTTTTCCAGCCGGGGAACCTGCATGATGGAGGAATAACCGAACTCCTTCATCAGGGTGTCACGCACTTCATCCTTGTATTTATCTCTCAATCGATTCATGCGCTACTCCTTCTTTCCCTTATTGACCACGGAGACAGTCGCGCCACAGGACTTGCAGTAGCGGACCTTGTCGCCGTTTTCCAGATATTTTCTCCCGACCTTGGACGGGCGCTTGCATTTTTGACAGACCAGCATGACGTTTGAGGCATCAATGGGCATCTCCTGGCGGATAATGCCACCCTGCTGGGTCTGGGACCGCGGCTTGACATGACGTGTGGCGATGTTGACACCTTCCACGATCACGCGCCCCTTGGCGGGATAGGCTGCGATGATCTTGCCGGTTTTCCCCGCGTCCTTGCCGGTCAGGACATAGACCTGGTCGTCCACCTTGACATGTAATTTATTTCTGGACATCCTTTCCTCCTTAGCCATTACAGGACCTCCGGCGCCAGGGAGAGAATCTTCATGTAGTTCTTCTCACGCAGCTCACGGGCAATAGGTCCGAAGATACGCGTTCCCTGCGGGTTGCCGTCATCTTTCAAAATAACCGCGGCGTTCTCATCAAAACGGATCACCGAACCATCCTTGCGCTGAATGCCCGATTTTGTCCGGACCACCACAGCTTTGACGACATCGCCTTTTTTAACGGTGCCGCCCGGAGCGGCTTCCTTGACGGAACAGATGATCACATCTCCGACGTTGGCGTAACGGCGGCCTGTGCCGCCGAGCACCCGGATACACATCAGCCGCTTGGCGCCGGTGTTATCGGCGGATCTGAGCCTGGATTGTACTTGAATCATTGACTTTGTCCTCCCGAACCCGCCGCCTACCTGGCCTTCTCGATGATTTCAACGAGGCGCCAGCGTTTCTCACGGCTCAAAGGTCTTGTCTCCATCACGCGGACGCGGTCACCGATGCCGCACGCGTTATCTTCGTCGTGCGCTTTCATCTTGACAGTACGCTTGATGTATTTTTTATAAAGCGGATGGCGGACATGCTCGGTGACGGCGATGACAATTGTCTTGTCCATCTTGTCGCTAACCACGGTGCCGACGCGCTGTTTTCTTTTATTGCGTTCCTGATTCATCCTCTTACCCCCTATCTCGAGACGAGCTGGCCAAGCTCTTGCTGGCGCATGACCGTCTTGACGCGGGCGATGTCGCGCTTGACCCGCTTGAGTTCCATCGGGTTGGCAAGCTGATTGGTCGCGTGTTGAAAACGGAGATTGAATAGTTCTTTTTTCAGTTCCTGCAACTCGTTTTCAAGCTCGGTCTGGTTTTTTCCACGTATTTCTTTCGCCTTCATGATCAGACCTCCGGTTGTTCTTCTGCCGCTTCGGCGCCTTCTTCGGGCTCGCCGTCCACTTCTGTTTCGGCCGCCTGTTCCGCCAGCTCTTCGTCTGTAAGGAGCTCGTCCGGTATATCAAGGACCTGGACTTCAGCGTATTTGGCGATCTCTTCTTCCGTGAATTCGCGCTCACTTTCGACGAAGCGCACCTTGCAGGGCAATTTGTGCGACGCGAGGCGCAGCGCCTCACGCGCTTGCTTTTCAGTCACGCCGGCGACCTCAAAGAGGACCCGGCCCGGCTTCACAACCGCTACCCAGTATTCCGGAGATCCCTTGCCCTTACCCATACGGGTTTCGGCCGGTTTCTTGGAAACGGGTTTATCGGGAAATATCTTAATCCAGACCGTACCGCCGCGCCGAAAATAGCGGTTGATGGCGATACGGGAAGCCTCGATCTGGTTGGCGGTAATCCAGCAGGGCTCAAGCGCCTGCAGACCGAACTGGCCGTAGGTAACTTTATTGCCGCGAAGGGCTTT
The DNA here is from genome assembly GCA_964606165.1 of uncultured Mageeibacillus sp. Lineage (GTDB taxonomy): Bacteria > Bacillota > Clostridia > Saccharofermentanales > DTU023 > UBA4923. The sequence goes on along the minus strand of CAZSFQ010000009.1, from coordinate 46,710 downwards.
CCCTTTCATGCGCCCACGGTGCTGCTTCCTGCGTTTAACACGTCTAGGCATTAACATCTGGAGTTTCCTCCTTTTCATCACGGGCGACGTTTCGAACGGTCAGGACCTCGCCCTTATAAATCCATACTTTGACACCGAGCTGGCCATAGGATGTTTTGGCTTCGGCGAATCCGTAGTCGATATCGGCATGGAGGGTGTGAAGCGGAATGGATCCCTCACGGTACTGCTCGAACCGCGCGATCTCCGCGCCGCCCAGCCGCCCTGATACCATCGTTTTCACGCCTTTGGCGCCATTTTTCATGGCCCGGTTGATGGCCTGCTTCATGGCCCGGCGGAAAGAGACGCGCTCTTCCAGCTGCTTGGCGATGCTCTCGGCGACAAGCTGTGCCTCGATGTCGACATTACGGACTTCTTTTACATTGATATAGAAGGTTCGGCCGAATTTTTTCGTCAGCTTCTTCTTCAGATTCTCGATCTCGGCGCCGCCGCGGCCGATGATGATACCGGGCTTGCCCGTCGTGATCGTAATGGTTGTATGATCGTCGCCCAGGCGCTCAATCTCGATCCGTGAGACGCCCGCGCGCTCTGTTTCCGCCTTGACGTAGTCGCGGATTTTCTTGTCCTCGACAAGGAAGCGGGCGAAGTCTTTTTTATCGGCATACCAGCGCGAATCCCAGTCTTTGATGACACCTACACGCAAACCGTGCGGATTGACCTTCTGACCCATAACCTAGACCTCCTGCCTTTCCTTCAATACAACGTCAACATGGCATGTGCGCTTCCTTATCCAGCTCGCCTGGCCCCGCGCGCGGGCGCGGATCCTTTTCAGTGTCGGCCCCTGCATGGCGTAGAGTTCGGCCACATAAAGATTTTCGGCGTTCAGCCCATTGTTATTCACCGCATTGGCTTCAGCTGATTTCAGAAGCTTGGTGAGCGGCTGGGCAGCCCCGTGCGGGGTATACTGCAAAATCGCATATGCTTCCTCAAGCGGTTTCCCCACGACAAGACGGATCAAGGCGTTGACCTTGAAGGCGTTCATGCGAAGGTGTTTCAGGGTCGCATGACCTTGGTCACGGCCGATCCCCAACACTTTGCGTTCCCTTTTTGTCAGAACACGTTTTTTCGCGTTTTTCGGAGTCTGCTTTTTATATTCAGCGACCAGCTCTTCCCGCCGGTCGATCAGCTCCTGCCTGCTTAATGTTTTCTTAGCCACAATAGTCCTCCTCGCCGCCTCTTAGCGCATCCTGGCGCGTTTCTCAGAGCCGGCATGGCCTCTGAACGTTCTTGTCGGGGCGAATTCACCCAGCTTGTGGCCGACCATCTCTTCCGTGATGTAGACGGGGACATGTTTCCTGCCGTCATGCACAGCGATGGTGTGCCCCACCATCTCAGGGAATATGGTGGAGGCGCGCGACCAGGTCTTCAAGACGCGGTGTTCATTCTTCTCATTTTGCTCATTGATGCGCTTGAGCAGCCTTTCATCAACGAAAAATCCTTTTTTAGCGGAACGACTCATGCTGTCTCCTCCATCCTTAACTCTTGGTACGGCGTCTGATGATCAGCCGGTCAGTCGATTTGCCCCGCTTGCGCGTGCGGTAACCGAGCGTCGGTTTCCCCCAGGGAGTCACCGGACCGGGGCGGCCGATCGGGGCCTTGCCCTCACCGCCGCCATGCGGATGGTCGACGGGGTTCATGGCTGATCCGCGGACCTTGGGCCTGCGGCCCATGTGCCGCTTTCGTCCGGCCTTTCCGACGTTGACAATATCGTTTTCGATGTTACTGACTACGCCAATGACGGCACGGCAATTCTGAAGCACCATGCGCACCTCACCGGAAGGCATACGCAAAGTCGCGTGACGGCCCTCCTTGGCCAGCAGCTGCGCTGACGTGCCGGCGGCGCGGACCAGCTGTCCGCCGTGGCCCGGGTTCATCTCAATGTTATGAACCTGGGTGCCGACCGGGATAGAAGAGAGGGGCAGACAGTTGCCGTCTACAATGTCAACATCACTGCCCGAAATGACGGAGTCGCCAACCTTGAGGCCGTGCGGGGCGATGATGTAGCTTTTCTCCCCGTCCGCGTACATGAGCAGGGCAATAAAGGCGGTGCGGTTGGGATCGTACTCCAAAGCCAAAACCTTGGCGGGAATATCTGTCTTGTTGCGCTTCCAGTCAATGACGCGGTACTTCTGGCGATTGCCGCCGCCGCGGCTTCGCACTGTGATACGACCGTAGTTATTTCTGCCGCTGTGTTTCTTCTTCTTCGCGAGAAGGCTTTTTTCCGGTGCCTTGTCCGTTAAAACGGAATGATCGGCCCCGGTCATCTGCCTTTTGGCGGGAGAAGTCGGGCGATAGCTCTTAATAGCCATAATGATCTCCTTCTTTCACGCGACCGGCTTACTGGCCAAATCCGAATTCCGCGATCTCGGTCTTGTAACGCTTCGGGCTCGTCCCCTTCTTGCCGCCAGGGAGCTCGTACTCCGCTGCGGCTGGGTCGAGATCGATGGTCACGACGGCCTTTTTCCAGGAGGCTGTGCGTCCGCTGGTCTTACCCATCCGGCGCTTTTTTCCTGAAAAGTTCATGGTGTTGACCCGGATGACCTTTACTTCAAAAAGCAACTCGCAAGCTTTGCCTATCTCGGTTTTTGTGGCGCCTTTGGCCACAGCGAATGTGTATTTCCCGAGCATGGTATCTTCCATACTCTGCTCTGTAATAATCGGTCTCAGGATGATATCGTGCGGATTATTCATGACGCGTAGACCTCCTCCAGTGTTTCAATCGCTTCGCGGGTGGCAACCAGCCGGTCGTACTTGAGAAGGTCAAGGACGGACAGGGCGTTTACCGCAGCTGTCTTGATTCCGGGGAGGTTGCGCGCTGATCTCACCACGTCTTCTTTTTTGCCCGTTGTGACGATCAGCGAGGATGTATCCGCGCCAATATTCTTCAAGACCTGCGCCATGACACGCGTCTTTCCGTCTTCGATCACCAGTTGGTCGAGCACGACAAGTTTCTGGCTGCCCGCTTTCGAGGAAAGCATGGACAGGAGCGCCAGACGGCGCAGCTTTCTGGGGAGCCTGACCCGGTAGGAACGCGGTGTGGGCCCGAAGATCACGCCGCCGCCGACATGGTTGGGTGCCCGGATTGAACCCTGGCGCGCGCGCCCGGTTCCCTTTTGACGGAAGGGTTTGCGGCCCCCGCCGCGCACTTCGTGCCTGCTCTTTGTTTTATGTGTGCCCTGCCGCTGATTGGCCTGCTGCGCGAGCATGACACGGTAAACGGCGTCTTCGTTCGGCTCAATCGCGAAGATGTCATCCGACAAGTCGACCGTTCCGACAACGTCACCGTCCATGTTATATACATCGAGTTGCATAAGGCCCTCCTACTTTCTTGACTTGACGGTCGCCTTGATTTCGAGCAGACCGCCTTTTGGCCCGGGAACCGCGCCCTTCACGACGAGGAAATGACGCTCACCGTCGACCTGGACGACCAAGAGGTTCTGAACCGTCACGCGCTTGTATCCGAGCTGGCCGGGGAGTTTTCTGCCTTTGCGCACCTTCCCCGGTGTCGCGGCGGCACTCATGGCGCCCGCCTTGCGGTGGTATTTGGATCCGTGCGCAGAGGGGCCGCGGCGCATGCCGTGACGCCTGATCGCGCCCTGGAAGCCCTTGCCCTTGGATGTTCCGGTAATATCGACGGCGTCGCCCACTTCAAACATCTGATCGACCGCGATCACCTGGCCGGGATCATAGGCCTCATTGGCGCGGAATTCGCGGATGACGCGCATGGGCTTGGCGCCAATCTTTTCAAACTGGCCCTTGTGCGGCTGGTTTCCTTTTTTTGTTTCTTCATAGCCAACACGGACCGCCGCGTAGCCTTCCTTCTCCTCCGTTTTGTTCTGGATCACGGTAAGAGGGCCGCAGGCGATGACGGTAACGGGAATCGCAAGCCCGTTCTCATCGAAAATCTGTGTCATCCCGGCTTTGCGGCCGAGCATGAACTTTGCCATGTCATAACCTCCTGAGTTATTGGTTTACTTTCGCAAACATTGACCCTTTCGCGGGTTACAGTTTTATCTCTATATTGACGCCGGCAGGCATCTCAAGCCTCATCAGCGCCTCGACTGTCTTGGACGTAGGTGCCAGAATATCGATCAAACGTTTGTGGGTCCTGATCTCGAACTGCTCACGCGAATCCTTATGCTTGTGCGGTGAGCGGAGAATAGTAATGATCTCCTTCTCCGTCGGGAGCGGGATGGGACCCGATACGCTCGCGCCTGTGCGCTCCGCCGTACTGACGATGCGCCTGGCACTGTCGTCCAGTATACGGGCGTCAAAGGCTTTGAGTCTGATTCTGATTTTTTGGTTTACAGCCATTCCTCTCGTTCCTCCTGGTATCTGCTTTCAAAATCACTATTGATTCGGGCGTATCTCTTTCTGCCAATGGAAAGCCCAGACGCACGGCTCTTGCCACAAACGCTGGGGCCCTACTGCCAGTGGATTTCGCGCCCGGCATCGAGGCCGGACTTCTCAGGTGAAGTTCCCTTCCCGGTCGCAGTATTCCGGGCAGCAATCTCCACCATCTCCGCTTTGTTCACGCACCCTGAAGCGCGCAAAAAGGCGCAAGGTGAAGTATACATGACGGATTGCGGGAATGCAACCGCCTTCTTCCTTATGGCTTGAGCAGCTCAAGCGCCTTTTGCAGCTGGGTATCCTCCTCCAGGCTGCGCTGGTTGGGCGCCTTCACTTCAACTTCCGGTGCCAGCTCAACGAAATAATCAGGTTCGAGGCCGACCCCCTCGACTGACCCGCCCTTGGGCAGAAAATATTCAAAGCCTGTGATCTGAACCGCGGAATGATCCGCGAGTTGCCACATCATGGTGCCGACGCCTTTTCCGAAGGATTGCTCTCCCACAATAACGGCTCTTCCCAGGTCCCGCATGGCGCCGGCAAAGAGCTCGCTGGCGCTGGCCGAGTATTTATTGAGCAGGATGACGAATTTCATATCCTCGGGAACGAGGGCTGCCGTCCTCGTCTTCCATTCATCCTCATAAGCGGCGCCATCATCGCGTCCCTTGATCGTAGCCACGGTTACCGGCGGCAGGAGGACATCAAGCATGTTGACGCATTCGTGGGCGTAGCCTCCCCCGTTGTTTCGCAGGTCAATGACCAGGTGGGAGGCACCCTGCTGCATCAGGTCCAGGACCGCGTTTTCAAAATTCTCCGCTGCATGGTCTGAAAACTCCGTCATATAAACATAACCGACTTCTTGATCCAACATGCGGTAGCGGACGGACACGTTGGTGATCCCCCGTCTGGTGATGACAAGGGTCCGCTCCCTGTCTTCCACAGGCCGGTAAATGACCAGGGTGACCTGGGTTCCTTCTTCACCGCGGACGTGGGCGGCCAGCTGGCCAACGTCTTCAAATTCTAAGGCGGGAAGGCCGTCGACCGACACGAAAATATCACCTACATAGAGTCCCGCGCCTTCTGCCGGGCTGTCGGGGATGATGTCATTGACCACATAGGATCCGTCCCGGTCCCGCATCACGATGGCGCCGATCCCGACATATTCGCCCTTCATCGAATCCTCGACCGACTCGTGGTACTCAGGGGTCAGATAAAAAGTATAGGGGCTGCCCATCTGATCGATCAGACCAAGAGTCATCTTGGCAATCATTTCGGCGTCATTGAACTCCTGGTAATAGTTGCCCTGAAGCAAGTTATACACAGCGGAGAATTTCTCCAATGCCTCCTCAAGCCCTTCTTGATCTGTGAATGTCAGTGTTTGGCCGTCCGTTTTCACATCCGGTTCGGCCGGGCTTGTCTGAAGGGGAGTTCCCTGCCCGCCGTCTAACAGGGCACCGCGGATGGCATCGCCGTAGAACAAGTAACCGGCAGCGGCAGTCAAGACGAAAGTTATCGAGGCCGTGACCAGGACGGCAAGGAAAACCGGCCAGAATATTTTGCGTTTCGCTTTTGCTTCTTTCGGCTTTTCTTCTTCCGGTGCCGGAAACATCTGGCTATGCAGGTATTGATCGGCTTGTTTTTCCCGGTGGTCTTCCATCTTACCCTCCACGCCCATTTGGTTTTGGCTCATTGATTACGAATCAGATCGTCGGCTCCAATGATACTACACCATTAAAAACTGCCGAGAAACACGGCAGCCTGTGAAATCTTCCGAAATTTCGTTTTGATTCTCTATCCGGAACGCTTGAAGTAGTTCATGGGATTGTGCGGCGTACCATTCATGCGGATTTCAAAATGCAGGTGGGGGCCGCTCGAATTGCCGGTGTTGCCCGAATAGCCGATGACCTGGCCAGCGCTTACCGTCTGGCCAATCCTGCAGTTAATTCCGCTCAGGTGAGCATAACGCGTTTGGTAGCCGTTGCCGTGGTCGATCATGACTACGGTCCCGTAACCGTCATTCCAACCTGAGCTGGCGAAGGTTACCACGCCGTTTGCCATGGCAACAATTTTGGTTCCCCGCGGCGCCATCACATCAGTTCCGTAGTGGAAGCGGCCGTATTTGGCCCGGTAGCCGAAATGGGAAGAAATATTGTGCTGCCCGGGTATGGGCCAGATAAAGCCGGCTGTACCGACATGGGCGGCGACTGTCTGGGTAGCAGGTGCCGCCGGCTTTGAAGCCGCCTCCTTGGCTGCCTGCTCGTCACGGTTCAACTGCGCTTCTTTCTGGCGTGATATCTCGAGTGAGCTGGACACCTTGTTCAGCTCTTCCCTGGTCATGGACTCCTGCTGCCTGATGGCGTTCATGGCCTGGTCAGCTTCCCTGACCAGCTCCGTCATTTCCTCATACTGAAGTTCGGCATCGCCAGCCAGCTGCTCCGCGAGCACCGACGCTTCCTCAAGCTCCAGCAGCGCCTGCTCGTCGGCCTCGGTAACCAGTTTCATGAAACGGAGTGTCGTAAAGAAACCCTGCAGACTGTCGGATGTGAGCAACATGCTGATCATGGATTGCCGATTCCAAGCGTACATCTGCGCAACGCGCTTCTCGTATTCTTCTATCTTGTTTTCGTAGTCTTGCTGGGCCTGGATGGATGCCGCCTGATTCATTTCAAGTACCATGAGCGCGGCTTCCTTTTGTTCAAGAGCGGCGTCATACAAGGCACGCTGCTCCTGACTGCGTTTTTCCAGATAAGCAAGATCTCCCGACAGCTTATCCTTTTGGCCCGCCAGCTGCTTGCGGTTCGACCGGACGTTCTCGAGCTGCTTTTGGATGTCCTTCAATTTATCCTGGCTGCTGGAAGCAGCATAGACTGCGGAAGGCGTCAAGGGGAAGAAGGACAGTATGGATAAAACGGCCAGCAAGGCCGCCAGAATACGAAAGGTCCGTCGGCTGGAAAGACAATGGTACTGCATGCGCGCTCCTCTAAACCTCCTCGCCGTTACAAGGATCCTTATCATTTTATCACAAGATATTTCGAGGAAAGTCCAGGTATATTTTCGTCACGGAACCTTAACATGTATGAAATCTTATACCTTGGCATACTTTCTGACCGAAATGGCGCTGACAATCATGGTGAGCGCGATCCCCGTCACCAGGTTGACCAGAAGAATGCTCGCCGCCATTTTGTTGGCTGGCAGGAGCATGAACTGCGAATCGTCGAAGACAGCGCCGGCCGGATTGAGCCGGGTTACAATGCGGCCGTAGATCAGGATCGCGGCGACACTGGCGACCAGAGCACCTGTCAATCCGATCACAACACCCTCAATAATAAAAGGGGTCCGGATGAAAGCTTTTGTCGAGCCCACGTATTTCATGATATGGATCTCACGGCTTCTTGACAAAGCAGCGATCCTGACGGTATTGGCCATAACCACCGAGGCGGTGACAGCCAGAATGACGAACATGATCACACCGACACGCCTGGTCCATCCCTTGACACTGTCCAGCATGGTCATCAGTTCCGATTCCATCAAAACTTCTTTAACACCGGGAAAGCCCCTCACTTCGTCGCCGAATGTTTTCCCGTAGGAAGGCTCGGTCAGCCGGATGCTGAAAGTGTAAGGAATGTAAAGATGGTAATCAAAATCTTTCCACAGTTCCTCTTTGCCCATATCCTGCTTGAATTGCTCAAAGTTATCCTCCGGCGTATTGACCTGGATATCTTCGACGAATTCATGGCTTTGCAAGAACTCCGCCAGATTGACGATCTCCTCATTGGTGGCGCTGACCTGCATGGTGATCTCGATCGGCGGCTGCTGGGAGGCCACCATAGATAAATGGTTGGCGTTCATGGACAGGGCGGAAAAGATGCTCATCAAAAAGAGCATCAGAGCCAGTGTGGTGATGGAGGCGATGGAGAGGAGAGTATGCCGTCTTAATCCCTGGAAACCGGACTTGAAGGCATAACGCCATTCATTCTTTTTCACGCTTCATCACTCCCCTTTTTCCCCTCATCCTTGCCTTCACCTTTCAGTTTGATGACAGGAATCCTCCCCGTACGGGACAGACGTTCTTTGTCGGTATCGGCTGCCGGCGTCTGCAGTACTGCCGGGGGCGGCGCAGCGGGCGAATCCGGATCTTTTTGGCTTTCCTCGAAATGTTCCCGCAGCTCCCTGCCGCGTTGTCGGGCGGGGGGTCTGTTTCTCCTCATGGACGCGCTCTTGTCCATGCGGTCATAAAAGTCGTCACCACGAACCGATTCCCGCATTTTCTTCACGCGCTCCCTGGCAACCCGGGTATCCGGCAGGGAGCCATTCTCTTCGCGAAGTCTGCGAAGCGCGTCTCCGCCCTCCTCGATTTCGCGCCGGATTTCTTCTGCCTCAAGTTCCTGCTGCTTGGCGCAGGTCTCAGCGTAGACCAGACCGTTCTTACGCTCACTTTCCAGCACGTAGTGCCCTCGCGAATCATCACGGGCCAGCACACCGTCACATACCTCGATCACACGGCGGTTCATGCGGTCAACAATTTCGCGGTCATGGGTGCAGGTAATGATTGTTGTGCCGTTTTCCCTGTTGATCCTGTCCAGCAGGGCCATCACCGTCTCCCCGTTCACAGGATCAAGATCCCCGGTCGGCTCATCGGCAATAATCAGGCGCGGCTTGTTGATCAAGGCCCGGGCGATGCAAACGCGCTGCTGCTCACCGCCCGACAGCTCGGTGGGGTAGTTGTCGATCTTGCGGCGCAGGCCAACAACCGATAAGACGAGCGGAACGCGCTGACGTATCTTTCGCGGCGACTCCCCGATGATCTCCATGGCCAGGGACACATTCTCACCGACTGTCAATGTATCGATCAGCCGGAAATCCTGGAAAATCATTCCGATCCCGCGACGCAAGTACGGAATCCGGCGTTCACTAAGCTTTCCGATGTCGTAGCCGTCCACAATAATCCTTCCGGATGAAGGATCCTCCTCCCGGGTCAGAAGACGAAAGACGGTCGATTTCCCAGCGCCGCTTTCACCGATCAGGAAGACAAACTCTCCCTCATTGATAGAGAAGGAAAGGTCATGAAGTGCCAGCGTTCCGTTCGGGTATGTTTTGCTGACATTTTCAAATTCTATATAAGCCATTATCTCTCCGCCGGGTATTTATCTGCTTGCCTTTTGCTCTTCCACATAGGCCAGATAATCGCGCACCATATCGGCCAGCTTGAACAGCACCGCGTCCTCAAAGTTCCGCAGATCAAGACCTGTGATCTTGGCAACCTTGTCCAGACGGTAAACCAGCGTATTACGGTGAACAAAGAGCTGCCTTGATGTTTCGCTTCCGTTGAGATTGTTTTCAAAAAACTTGTTGATGGTTTCCATGGTCACCGGATCGAGCGCCTCATAGGTACCCGGCTCAAAGACCTCTCTTAGGAAAAGCTCGCAAAGTGTGATGGGCAGCTGATAAATAAGCCTGCCAAGACCCAGCTTTTCGTAACGCATGATGGGCGATTCCGTGTCCTGAAAGATCCGGCCCACGATCAGGGCGATCGACGCCTGCTGGTAGGCTTTGGCCGTATCCGTCAGCGTGGGGGCCAGCATGCCTACCCCAACCGCAACATCAGCCATGGCTCTTTCGGACAGCCTGTCAGTCAAAGTGTGCAAAAAGCTGTCAAGACCTTCCAGGTTTTCTTCGGTCGCCTCTGTCATAAGGACAATATTCTGCTCGTCGATGGGCAGGACGAAATCTTCACCGCGACCGCTTGTCAACTCAGTCAGGGCCTCAAGGCAGGCCTTGAACTCCTCCGGCTTGAAACGAACAAGCAGAACAATCCGCCGCGCATTGTAACGGATCCGGTATTCGCGGGCCTTGAGCGGTATATCTCCCGGCAATTCATTTTCGAAGAGGACATTCTTCAAGAAGACTTGCTTGAGTTCATGCTCGCGCACGGCATGATCATCACGCTTGCACTGCTCAGCGCCAATCCAGCGTGAAAGGAGTTCGGCGTATCCCTTGGCGATATTGTCTGTGCCATCTGAAAAACTTATCAGATAAGTATCGTCAGGCCGCTTGATCACGCGGTAGGTCCGATCCCCTGCGGTGACCTGTGTGTCACCCGAGGCTAAAACAGCACGAACACCAGGGTCCTGTCCGCCGACAAATTGTTCGTCGGAAGCGGCCAACACTTCCCCCTGTCCGTCGGCAAAGCCGACCAGACGCCCCAGGTTCGGGGCCATATCATTCAAGGCCTGCTGGATTTCTTTCATGATCCACTCCTCGCTTTCGTGTAAAAAGCGCCTCCAACTGCGCACTAAGACCCAGCCGGATCCAACTGACATTTAGTGGACCCGACCGGATCATTATATACTTTTTTCCCGTATGACATTCCCGCGTGTTCGATCTGATTCCCGATCAGAACAAGCCGGAAATACGTCCGTTTTCGTCGACGTCGATCTTCTCGGCGGAAGGTTGCTTGGGCAGCCCGGGCATGGTCATCACTTCTCCCGTCAGCGCCACAATGAAGCCGGCGCCGGCTGAAGCCTTAAGGTTACGAACAGTCACCCGGAAGTTTTTTGGAACCCCGATCAGGGCGGGGTTGTCCGAGAAGGAGTATTGCGTTTTCGCGATACAAACCGGCAGCTTGCCAAAACCGTTTTCTTCCAGCTGCTTCAATTGTTTTACGGCAGGGCCGACGAAATCGACACCGTCCGCCCGATAGACGCGTTTGGCGATTGCCTCAATCTTTTCTTTGATCGTCGAATCCTCGCTGTAGACAAAGCCGAGCGGTTCCTTGACCGGCAGGTCGCACAGCCGGATGACTTCCTCGGCCAGCTCGATACCGCCCTGGCCGCCCTTGGCCCACACCTCGGACAAGGCAACGTTGACGCCGTGCTTCTCGCATTCCTGCCGGACAAGCTCAAGCTCTGCTTTCGTATCATCAGGGAAGGCATTAATGGCAACGACAACAGGGCGAAGGAAAACATCCGCGACATTCCGAACGTGCTGGGTCAGGTTTTCCATCCCCTCCCGCAAGGCTTCGAGATTTTCTTCCTTCAGGTCACACTTGGCGACACCACCGTGCATTTTGAGCGCTCTGACGGTCGCCACCAGAACGATGGCGGCCGGGTCCAGCCCTGACATTCTGCACTTGATATCGATGAACTTTTCGGCGCCCAGATCAGCGCCGAAGCCTGCTTCCGTGATCAGGTAATCAGCATGGGTCAAACCCATGGTCGTCGCCAGCACGCTGTTGCATCCGTGCGCGATATTGGCAAAGGGGCCGCCGTGCACATAGGCGGGGGTCCCCTCGAGCGTTTGAACCAGGTTGGGTGCCAGGGCGTCTCTCAAAAGAGCGGCCATGGCGCCGTGTGCCTTGAGGTCTTCCGCCGTGACGGGTTTTCCGTCATAGGAATAACCGATGACGATCCTGCCCAGGCGTTCTTTCAAGTTGGTCAGTGAAGTCGACAGGCAGAAAACCGCCATGATTTCCGAGGCGACCGTGATCTCAAAACCATCCTCCCGCGGCACCCCGTTCAGCCGGCCGCCAAGACCGTCAACCACAAAACGCAATTGCCGGTCGTTCATGTCGACCGCGCGCTTCCATGTAATCTGCTTGGGGTCGATTCCCAGCCCGTTGCCCTGCTGAATGTGGTTGTCTACCATGGCCGCCAATAAATTGTTGGCAGCCCCGATTGCGTGCATATCACCGGTAAAGTGAAGATTTATATCTTCCATGGGGATGACCTGGGCGTAGCCCCCACCGGCAGCTCCCCCTTTGATCCCAAAGACGGGACCCATGGAGGGCTCACGCAGTGCCAGGGTGCATTTCTTGCCCAGGAGGGTCAGCGCGTCACCCAGACCGATGGTCGTTGTCGTCTTGCCCTCACCTGCGGGGGTCGGCGTAATAGCGGTCACCAGGATCAGCTTGCCTTTTTTATCAGCGTGATCCTTGAGCGCGTCGAGCGATACCTTTGCTTTGTATTTCCCGTAATGCTCAAGGTATTGTTCCGGAATGCCGGCTCGTTTGGCGATCTCGTCGATGGGCAGAATATTTGCCTCTTGCGCGATTTCGATGTCTGACTTATAACCCATGTTTTCCTCTCCTTTATCGGTCCTTATGACAATTGTTCTTATCCGATGCTGGCGAATTTGCCGTCTTATCCTAATTTACTTATAAATCGATATCACAGTCTTCGTATAAACCGCAAGCCAGGCCGTGGAGATCCATAAGCCAGATATTTCGCCCGCTGACCCGGATCAAGCCGTCTTTTTCCATGCTGATGAGCTCCCTGGAAAATGAAGGTCTCGGCATGGCGAGCAGCCGGGCCACCACCTCTTTCGAGACAGGCAGGATGACAGCCGACGTCGTCGGGACCTCAATCGCTTCGCGCAAGGTTTTGCCCTCATATTCAAGCTGTTCTTCCAGCAAAGACAAGAGGTAACCGGCAATTTTCAGCCGGAGTGTTTTCTGCGACAGCAAATGGATTCTTTGATCCTGCTCGCGGCCGCGGTCGGACAAAAAAGCCATGTAATTCAGCAAGAGCTGTGAACTCTTGGCGATCAATCCCAGCAGGTCTTCCCGCGATATGTGTATGGTCTTGACCAGGGTCAAGGCCTCCAGGGAGTATGGGTAGTGTTTGTAAGAAGAGAAAATAAGATCCGCGCCAAAGACGGTTCCCGGCCCCAGCAGGTTAAGTGTCGTGTATTCTCCCGTCGGAGTGAATTTCTGCCGCGCCGCCTGGCCTTCGATGATTACGCCGACACCCTGGCAGGTCGCTCCTTCCATGATGACAAGCTGGCCCTTGGCGTGGAGGTGGATGTGCGTGTCCCGGCAGTACTCAAGATAAAGCTCATGATCCAAACCGGCAAACAATGGCGTCGACGCCATGACTTCACATGTCTTTTTCATAGGTCCTCCATTTTCCGCCTGGGTCTTTTCACTCCAGCATAGAATAACAAATAAGCGGTCTCTTGTCCCGCAAAGGTCCCTTTTTTGTGCACAAGTATGATAGCACGCGCGCAAAATAACCAAAGTATCCCCTTTCCCGTGCTAAGATGGAAGCAGAATAACTTAAGGGAGAACCAGTCATGGATCGTACAATTCGCGTCACAGGAACTGGCCAGCTTGCCGTTCAGCCTGACACCATTCATCTCCTGCTCACCCTCACAGGCCTCCATGAAGATTATGGCGACGCCGTCGGACATTCGGCCGACGCGGCAGGGCGCCTGAAAGAGGCTGTCGCCAAAGCAGGCTTTGAGCAAGAGGATCTCAAAACAAGTTATTTTTCCATCAACAGCAAATATGAGAGTTTTCAAGACCCTGAGGGCCTTTATAAACAGCGGTTTGCGGGTTTCGAATACGATCATCGGCTGAAACTGGAGATCCCCCGCGACAATGAACTTCTCGGAAAAGCGCTGACAGTCTTCCTTCAAAGCGGCGTTGCGGTTGAGTTCCAAATTATCTATACCGTCAGGGATCCCCGGGCCGCGCAAAATGAATTGCTCAAAAATGCCGTCGAGGACGCAAAGACCAAGGCAGGGCAGCTGGCTGATGCTGCTGGTGTCCGCCTCGGCAAAATCATTCATATCGCCTGCCCGCGCGAAGAGATTGTCTTGCGGCAAGAGGTCATGAAGAGTACGCGCTTTGTGGGTGAGGCTGCCAATACGGCCATCAGCCCCGATCTTGAACCGGAAGACATCCGCCTCAACGAATCGGTGAGGGTGACTTGGGAAATCCAATGAAAATGAAGCAAGAGATGAGGGAGGCCTTTATGGATCAGGAAGCACTAAAACATTTGATTGATGTAGCAGCAGGGCGGCAGGCCGCTGACCTGGTAATTAAAAACTGCCAGATCGTGGACGTCGGACTTGGTGAGATAAGAAAGGGTGATATCGCCATTGTCGATGGATTGATTGCCGGTACGGGTGACTATGAGGGCAAGGAAACGGTCGACGCGGAAGGCCTTTATGCCATGCCTGGCATGATCGATGCCCATATCCACATCGAGTCGGCTTTCGTCACGCCTGAGGAAATCAGCCGGCTCCTGGTTCCTTTCGGGACAACGACCATCATCGCGGACCCGCACGAAATCGCAAATGTCGCGGGCCTCAAGGGTATCCATTATATGCTCGACGCTGCCGCCGAGGCGGCGCTCCACATTGAGTACGTGGTTCCCTCCTGTGTTCCCGCCACACCCTTTGAGAACGCGGGCGCCGTCCTGGAGGCAAGTGATCTCGAGGGACCGCTGGCTGACGACCGCATCCTGGGCCTGGGTGAGTTCATGAACTTTCCCGGCATCATTTACACAGACCCCGGTGTCCTTGACAAGCTGGTTGCTGCCAAGAGGGTCAACAAACTGATCGACGGCCACAGCCCCGGCATCACCGGCAAAGATCTGTGCGCCTACGCTTCAGCCGGTATCCTGGCTGACCACGAGTGCTCGACCAGGGAAGAGATGTACGAGCGCCTCCAAAACGGCATGTACATCCTGATGCGCCAAGGGTCAGCCTGTCACAATTTGGAAGATCTCCTGCCCGTAGTGACAGCGAGGAATGCCCGGCGCTGCCTCCTTTGTTCCGACGACCGTCAGCCCAAAACCATTCTGGAGGAAGGCCATCTCGACGATCACCTGCGCAAATGCGTAAAATTCGGCATACACCCGGTGACCGCCGTCCAGATGGCGACATTGAACGCGGCTGAGGCCTTCGGCCTGAAAGACCGCGGCGCCCTTTTCCCCGGACGCCGCGCCGATGTAACCCTGATCAACAACCTGGAGGAATTCAAGGCCAAATACGTTTTCATTGACGGCAAAAAGGTCGCCGAAGATGGCCGCTATCTCCCTGAGGTAAAGCGTGCCGATATCTCCGCGGTCAGAAGCAGCGTCCATGTCAAGGACTTCTCCATTGAGAAACTGAAGCTTAAGTTAAAAAAGAACAAGGTTCATGTCATCGACATCCTTCCGGGCGGGGTCGTGACTGGCAAAGGCGTCGCCCGGGTTGAAACTGACGCATCAGGCGATTTCATCTACAATCCTGACCAGGACATTGTCAAGATCGCCGTTATCGAGCGCCATAAGAATACCGGCAATGTCGCGGTGGGCCTGCTGAGAGGCTACGGCATCAAGCAGGGAGCCGCGGCTCTCACCATCGCGCATGACTCCCACAACATCATCACGGCGGGAACAAACGACGAGGACATGGCCTTTGCCGTCGAGGAACTGATCAAGCAGGAGGGCGGTGTCGTCCTGGTGAAAGACAAAAAGGTCCTCTCCCGGCTCCCCCTCCCCGTTGGCGGCATCATGAGCGACCAGTCGGGCGAGTGGGTCAACGACAAGCTGTCGGAATTACATGAGACCGCCATAAGGGAACTGCAGGTGAGTGAGGAGGTCGAACCCATCATGACGCTCTGCTTCATGGCTCTGCCCGTCATTCCGGAACTGAAACTGACCGACATGGGTCTTTTTGATGTCACCAAATTTGACTTTATTTCGCTGGAGGCGGACGATTAGTCAAATCAACAGTTGAAATTCAAGCAACCGCCTCCACCATCAGGGGGCGGTTGTGCTTTTTTCAGGAAAGGAGACGCCCGTGCCAGCATCGGCCAAGGGAAAAGATTCACTTCGCATCACCTGCTCCTGCCTGCCCGGCTCTCTCAATGACCTGCGCCGCAATATGGCGACCATGCATACTGCCATCATGGAAGCAAAAAGGCAGGGCTCTGATCTGATCGTATTCGGCGAGGCATTTCTGAGCGGCTTTGCCTCACTCAACTTCAATTACATGCACGATGCCATGAAGGCTCTTTTTGTAAGGGGACAGGAAATCGCTCAAATCCGAAGATGGGCTTCGGACCACAAAATTGCCATCGGCTTCGGTTTCTACGAGAATGACGGCGGCTATCTCTTTTCCTCCTACCTGGTGATCGACAAGTACGGCGGAATTAAGGGCCATTACCGGCGCGTCTCAGAAGGATGGAGAGAAAAAAACACCAGTGTCGAATACAAGGAAGGAGATCACTTCATCACTTTCAAGCTGGATCAGACAAGTATCACCATTCTTGTCTGCGGTGATTTTTGGGAAGACCATCTCCTCATGCCCATCATTGACAAGGATGTGGAAACCGACCTTTTCCTCTGGCCGGTTCATTGCGATTACCCTGTCGGGCAATGGCGTGAATCCATCCATGAGGAATACAGGCAACGGTCGCAAATTCTGGCCAAGCCGGTCCTTTTTGTCAACAATTACATCGACCAGGAGGACAAGGCAAAAGGAGGCGCCTATCTTTGGCATTTGGGCAGGGAGCTTTACGCCCTTCCCTACGGGGTGCCGGGCTTACTGAATGTGGAGGTCTAGCATGGTTCTTGTCTTTATTGTGGTTTTCATTTTTTCACTGATCCTGGGCTTGGCGAAGCGGTATTGAGAAACAAAGGAGGCTACCCACCCGGGACATTTAATTCTGAACCAACGGAAACTCTTACATGAATCCAGACATCAGTTCCAAATGTAGCTGCCGGCTCTGCCCCCGCGACTGCGGTGCGCCCCGCACGCCCGCCCACCCCGGCTGGTGCGGATCGGATGAGGGTTTTTCTGACTACCGGGTCTCCAGCCTCATGCCCCATCACGGAGAAGAAAGATGCATCAGCGGTTACGCGGGGTCGGGCACTATCTTCTTCTCCGGTTGTTCTTTGAAATGCTGTTTTTGCCAGAATTACTCCATCAGCCATGATCATCAGGGGGTACGGATGACTTCCACCCGGCTGCTTGAGAAGATTGAAAAGCTTCTGGATTACGGTGTCCACAATCTCAATTTGGTAACCCCCAGCCATTATGCCGACCGCCTGCCGGATACCATCCGGACCTTGCGCGATACTAAAACATGGCAGCGGCGGCCGGTACCGGTAATCTGGAACAGCAGCGCCTACGAAACCGTCGAAAGCCTGCGGCCTCTGGCGGATGTGGTCGATGTATACCTGGTGGATATGAAGTTCCATGACCCTGAATTAGCCGACGGCCTGGCTGCGGCGCCGGATTATCCCACAGTCGCCTATGCGGCCATCCATGAAATGCACCGCCAGCAGCCACATCCTGTCTTTGATGAAGGCGGGCTCATCCTGCGCGGGCTTGTCGTCCGGCACCTGATCCTTCCCGGTCAAACCGGGGATTCATTTCAAATCCTGGAAGAGCTGGCCCAATTTATCCCGGCCGGCACACCCCTATCCCTGATGAAACAATACAGGCCGCGGCCGGGCGGCCACTGTGGCAAAGAGACGGAGATGAATCGCCGCCTTTTTGCTGATGAATACCTCCAGGTGATTGACTTTGCCAAAGAGCTCGGCTTCACCCATATTCTGGGGCAATAGAAAAACCGCTCTCTCCCGGATGTACCATCTGCCTCACCCTCTCCTTTTTTCTGTGCTAGTATTTCCGAGGTTAAGTAAAAGGAGAAGAATCAATGGCAAGTTTCAAGGAAGCCCTGGATAAGAATTTGGAAACACTGGAACTTTACGTTCCAGTCGTCGACCGCGTCCATGGCGACGCGCATCCGGAATTCCACGGCGTCAGAAGATTGTTCGAAGATATCGCCGGCAGGGTCAAAAAAACTGAACCGGCGCCGGATTTTTCCCGGGAATTCGAACTGCTGCGCGATATTACCAATAATTACACGGTCCCCTGTGATGTCTGCGAGACCTACGAAGCCGTCTATACCATGCTGGCAGAGCTGGATGAGGCCTTCCAGACCCGTAATCAATAATGCGCCAATTGCAGCGGGCCATCCTGCGAAGTAAGAACAAGATCGCCCTGATCAGCGGGATCATGATCCTTGCTGGTTTCATGGTCAAGTGGACGGCAAGCTTTGATCCCTTCACCCGATGGGCTTTGATCGCGGCTTCTGTTATAGGCCTGATCCCCATCGCCATCCAGGCCTATCAGGCATTGCGTGTGAAAGTTGTCAGCATTGACCTGCTGGTCACCATGGCAGTCACCGGGGCCTTTGCCATCCGGAATTTTGAAGAATCCGCCATCGTCACTTTCCTCTTTCTTTTCGGAGGCTATCTCGAGCAGCGCACCCTGAACAAAACAAGGTCCGCCATCAAGGCCCTGACCGAGATGGCACCTGAAACAGCCTGGAAACTGATGGAAAGCGGCGAATTCGAAGAGGTTGACATCTTCGACGTCGACGCAGGCGACGTGCTCCTGGTCAAAACGGGCGCGAAAGTACCTGTCGACGGCATCGTTTTGTCGGGAGCGGGAGGCGCCAACGAGGCCAGCATTACCGGCGAATCCATGCCTGCCGCCAAGGAAAAAGGCTCCATGGTTTATGCGGGTACCCTGCTTGACAACGGCACCTTGCAGATCCGGGCTGATCGTGTCGGCGAGGATACAACCTTCGGCAAGATCATCGAACTGGTCGAGGAGGCTCAGGACTCCAAATCCGGGGCAGAGCGCTTTATTGACCGCTTCTCCAAGTATTACACCCCGGCTATCCTGATCATCTCGCTGCTGGTCTGGTTATTCACAAGGAACCTTGAACTTGCCATCACCATCCTGGTGCTGGGATGTCCCGGCGCCCTGGTCATCGGAGTTCCTGTTTCAAACGTTGCGGGCATCGGTAACGGAGCCTCCCATGGCGTGCTTTTGAAAGGGAGCGAGGTTATCTCTGACTTCAGCAGGCTTGACAGGATGATCTTCGACAAGACTGGGACGCTCACTGTTGGCATGCCGTCTGTCTCGGAAAGGATGGTTTACGGAGACCGTACGGATCAGGCCATGGCTTACCTGGCCAGTATCGAGCGTGAGTCCGATCATCCCCTGGCCACCGCCATCCTGGAGAGCATCGGTGACACCATCTACTCCAATGTCACGGAGACGGATGTCATCAAGGGCGGCGGGATCGTCGCCTCCCTTGAGGGACACCGGGTGGCAGTCGGCAATGTGGCCCTCATGGAGCGCGAAGGGGTGGATCTGAATGACCGGGTCAGGGCCGATCTTGACCGCCTGGAAGCAGGCGGCAACTCACTGGTGCTGACGGCGGTGGACGGCGAGATAAAAGTTGTGATGGGGGTCCGGGATCAGAGCCGCCCGGGCGTGCGGGAAGACCTTGAGCGGATCAGAAAACTTGGGGTTAAGAACCTGGTCATGCTGTCAGGGGATAACCAGGGAACAGTCGAGGTCATCGGCCGGGAGCTGGGTCTGACCGAAGTACAGGGCAACTTGCTGCCGGAGGACAAAGCGGCCTATGTCAGAGAGAGGATCGACCAGGGCGAGACCGTCGCCTTTGTCGGTGACGGGATCAACGACAGCCCCTCACTGGCCCTGGCCCAGATCGGAATTGCCATGGGGGGCGGAACGGAAGTGGCCATTGAGACATCCAATGTCGTCCTGATGAACTCTGACTTCAGCCGGCTGCCCCACGCCCTGGGACTGGTCAAGGCCATCACCCGCAACATGATCCAGAATATTGTCATCGCCCTTGGCGTCGTCCTTGCCTTGCTTGCCAGCGTCCTCTTCGGAGAATGGATGAATATGTCCATCGGTATGCTGGTTCATGAGGGCAGTATCCTGGTCGTCATTTTAAATGGCATGAGGCTGTTGGGATACAAGTTAAGAAAGTGAAGGAGATCACCATGAAATCTGCGACCATCCAATTGGAAACATTAATCTGCCCCTCCTGCGCTCAAAAGATTGAGGCGGCTTTGAAGCTGCTTGAGGGCGTTGAGAAAGATTCGGTCCAAATATCGTTCAGTTCCAGCCGGGCCAGGCTGGATTTTGACGAGGAAAAAGTGACCATCGAAGTCATCGAGGACGCCATTGACCGTGTCGGCTTCGATGTGATTAAGTCCAAGGTGAAATAAGGGTCAGCTTCCCGCCATCCGCTGGCCGAGAAGGAAGCGGGCATGATCCAGATGGCCTTGGGCCCTGGCAATCCGTTCTCCGGTACTCATCGGCTGTAATCCTTGATCGTCCATGAGCAGGATGCCCCCCTTTACCGGCCTGGTTACCCAGTCTTTGGTGTATTTGAACTCCTCCTGATCCCCCCACAGGTAAGGAAGAGGCAAAAAGCCGGCAACGAAAAGAGTGTAGAAACCTTCGGCGCTGTAAGGGTCAGGGACTGATCTTTCGATAGCATCAATGACCTTTCTGGCCGACTGGACAAGTTCGGCGGTCCGTTCGCGGACACTGTCGTGCCTCCCCATATCATCCACATCTCCCTTTCGCCTCAGGTCACGGTAGCGGTTCAGCGCGCATTGGGTGATCCGGATGCTCTCTTCAATCACAGCAGGCGTCGCCAGGTGTAATGCCTCGGAATAACTGACCACGTGAATGATAGAAGGGCTTGCTTGGTCATAGGGCTCGATATCGTCCATAAGGGCGGTCACTGAGGCCAGCTGGATCCTGGCCTCATAAAGATCGGGCTTGAAATAGTCAAGGCCCGCCCTGGGCTGCAGGAGGACCCGAAAATCCTGGTCTTCCAATGTCCTCACCACTTCCAGGAGGGCCCGCGACTTGGCAAGATCCTGGATGCCCCAGGTCATCCTGGGCGTGTTCAGCATATTCTGAAGGATGAATGTCCTGATTCGCTTCTGTTTGGCCAGGCGGGCCGCTAGATAGGCCGACACCACATAAGTCACATCATCCGCCCCCCGAAAGGCGAAATGATGGGGTACATTGGCCTCAAAGGGCTTGTTGGTCTCCGCGATAAAAGCTAGTGTTTCGATGTGTTCCTTCAGGTTGGTGTAGACATCGTAGGGGCCCCTGCCGTCCAGGAGGTTGAACCACCAGAAAGACAGAGCGTGCCAGCAGATATTCATGGACTGCTCGTGCATGCGGGCCAGCTGGGGGATATTTTTCGTGCCTGCGTAGGTTCTCACCAGCATGGGCCTCGACGCCTCATAAATCATCCGGTATTCATCGGATGAATTGACAGGAACTCCCCCGCCATTCGGTTTGTCTTCCCAGTCTTCGCCGAAATTGGACTGGGTCAGCTGGGAGCTTCCGATAGACAGGATATCCAGCAAAGCTCCCTGCGCCAGCTCCTTCGCCCATCGGACAAACTCCGCGACCGACTCCTGGCGCGGGACAGAAGACGAGTAAGGACCGACGTGGGCCCGGATCAGGGGCTCAAAGCGGGGTGACCGGTTGGCGTCAAGCCTTTTGACAACTGTGTCCTCCCGGGAACCATATTCGGGGTAGCGGGAACGGTCCGGAGCTTGATAGCCGGTGTAGCTTTGGTCATCAATGAGCATTTTCCCAAATTCAAGCCGGGCCTGGTCGTACCGGCTGCTCTCCTGGAGCTCCACGGGGATCCGATCCGGGGGGACTCCCATTTTGACCAGTGTTTCCCTTGGTGATTCCCCGCCTTTGAAGGTCACTACCAAACCCTGGTGAGCCTTTTCAATGGCTTGACATGCAGCGGGAAGGCCGGCGAAGAAAAGCAAATCGAGGGGCCCGCCCTGAAAATCGAACAGGCGCTCTCTTTTAAGTGCCTCGACCAGATAGCCCACCAAATGAAGGGCATCGTCCTCATCCAGGCGGTAGCTGATTCCCAGCCTGGCAATCTTGTTTTCCTTGATCCAGTCCAGCACCTGCTGACGCTTGATCTCATGCTCACAAAGACTGAGCGCCTCTGCAACATGGTCCCCGGCATGCACAACCTGATAACGGCTTTGGAGAAGCAGCTCCGAGACTGCGTGAATGCCCAGGGTATGCGCGTCGACAGAAGGCTTGATCAGGCCGTAAACGGTATTCCCGCCATCACGCATCCGAACACTCCTTCATGAGATCGTTCAGGCACTGTTTACCCTGTCCAAGCCCCAGACTCTCCAGGTTGCGCCCCGTCTTTCGAAAATCGGTCTCCATGAGCTTGGAGGCCAGGTCAATGACCAGGGAAGTGTTGCACATCCTGAGTCCGTGGTTTTGGCCGACAGCCTCCAGTGGAACCAGACCGCAGGGTACGTCCTCCATAATGTAGCGGTGCTGCATGGTCTTGGGGGCGTCTATTTTCTTGTAGGCCTCATTGTTTTGCAGGCATTGGTAGAGAGTGTCCCCCTTAATGTGATAGGTCCGCTTCAACCACTCCCTGGTCGTTTCTACCGGATGATTGAGGACTTGCGAAACATTGACGCGCTCTTGATCAAGTTTTTCCAAAAAGGCACTGATGGTGGGCGTAATTCCGTCATAGTAATATTTGTAAATATTTGTTTCGTTTTCTGTCCAGCCGGCATTCAAAAGCAAGGGCGCGCAGTGAAGGATCATGCCCACATTGCCGATGGATGTTTCGATCATGGAATCGGCGGGGATAAAAAAATCTCTGATGCAATCGGGAAGCCTTGCGATGATGGCCGCATTTTCAGCCGAATTGAAAGCAGAAAGCAGAACATCGGACTTCAAGGCCACGATATGTACCGTATCCGCCCCTGTTCGCCTGCATGTGTAGATAATGGTCTGGGCTTCGGCAATCACCTGCGGGTACTTTTGATTGTATCTCTCGTAGATCATCCGGAATTCCAGGGCACCGAAAGTCCTTCCCGGATTGAGGAGGATAAGTGTTTCTTTATTGATATTTTTGGCGATCAACTCCGCCAGATCCTTGTGCGCATAGGCAGGTGTCGTAATCAATACAAGGTCGGGATCTTCCAGCGCGATCCGAATATCCGCTGTTGCCCGATGGAAAGGGATATGCCCGCTGATGACGCCGTCGCAGTGGATGAGTGGTTGATCGATCAGTTTGGCGATGGCCGACCGCGTCCTGTTCCACAGCGTGACCTGGTGGCCGCCCTGGCTGATATGCGCGGCCATGGCCAGGCCAGAATTGCCCGCGCCGATGACGGTAACTTTCATACGGCTCCCTCCTTTTCAAAACATTCGTCACTTTTTTCGCGCGACAGTCGCGGGATGGATCGACTTGCCGGCTCTCAAAAGCCAGCGATTCTTGGCGTATGCCGGAAACTTATCTGCCGGGTGACTGCCAATCGGAGACATTAGATTACTATCATAACAAAAACTTGAATAATATCCCAAAACGCTTGCCGGCTCTTGCGGCTAGCCTTCGTATCTGAGCGCTTCAATCGGATGTTTGTCAGCCGCCTTGTAGGCCGGATAAATCCCGAAGAGGACACCGATGGCGACCGCGAAACCGATGGCGATCAAAACAATTCGAAATGAAAGGTAAAAGGAAATAAGCCCGCCGGCAACCAGGGTCGCTGCCTGGAGCAAGCCGAAAGACAGGGCGATCCCAATGGCGCAGCCCATGAGGCTGACCACCAGGGCCTCAATCAGAAACTGGAGAAGAATGCTTCCCTTGGAAGCTCCGATGGCCTTGCGGATGCCGATCTCCTTGGTTCGCTCAGTGACTGAGACAAGCATGATGTTCATGATGCCGATGCCGCCGACCAGAAGGGAAATGGCGGCAATGCCGCCCAGCAGATAGGACAGCATGTCGGTCACCGTCCCCACCACACTCATCAGGTTGGACTGATTGAAGACGAAAAAGGCATCTTCATCCTCTTTCAAACGCCTCATCAAGAAAGAGGTCAAGGTCTCCTCCGCCTCGTCCATGCTTTTGGGATTGGCTGGAGTCACAATGAAGTTGGAGATGCCGCGCGTCTCGGACATGCGGGCCAGGACCGTATAAGGTGTGTAAATCTTGACCGAGGTCGTCATAACGCTCATCAGGGAGGTGTCTTCTTCCAGGACACCGACCACTTTAAAGCCCCTGCCGTTAAGAAAAATCGTTTCATTGACCGGGTCAGACTGGCCGAAAAATTTTTCAGCCGCTTCCAGGCTGAGAACGGCAACGTAAGAATTGTTGTCGATATCGCTTGTCCTTAAAAATCTGCCCCGCTGCATCTGCCAGTGATGGATCTCGCTGTATGAGGGCAAGGTACCGTAAAGGGTAGCCGCTTCCTCGGTATAGCCATGTTTGGCGATCACGACAGCCTGCGTCAATGGCGCGACCTGGCCGATGGCCGGGTTGGCGGCTAATTGATCCAGCTCGGAGAGGCGGAGAGGATAACCCTTGTCATCGAGCACCATGGTCGTCAACAAGTCAGTTCCCAGTGTCGACACCTGCTCCGTGACCGAGTCAGACGCGCTGCTGACCAGGGAGACCAGCACGACCAGGGCGATGACACCGATGATGATACCCAGCATGGTAAGAAAAGAACGGATCTTGTTGGCTGTAATCGACTCAAAGGCCATGCGGATGGACTGGATGATCATGAAACCACTTCCTCGTAAACCTTGCCGTCAAAAATCTGAACCATGCGGTTGGCTGTTTTCGCTATGTCGGGATTATGGGTAATCAACAAAATGGTATTGCCGGACCGGTGAAGTTCATGGAAAAGCTCGATAATCTCAGCCCCCGTCTTTGAATCCAGGTTGCCCGTCGGCTCATCTGCCAGCAAAAGAGAGGGCTTGGTGACCAGGGCCCGGGCGATGGCGACTCGCTGCTGCTGACCGCCTGACAGCTCCTGCGGTTTGTGTTTTCTCCTGTCATAAAGATCGACACGGCGCAGGGCCTCGGCGACCAGCTTCTTGCGCTCACCCATGCCCAGGCGCTGGTAGATCAAAGGCAGCTCCACATTGGCTTCGGCAGTCAGCCGGGAAAGCAGGTTGAAACCCTGAAAAACAAAACCGATCTTATGATTGCGGATCCTGGCCAGTTCACGGTCGGAATAGCGGTCAATGGACAGGCCGTCCAGGATGTAGTCACCGCTGTCGGCGACATCCAGGCATCCGATGATATTCATCATGGTGGTCTTGCCGCTGCCCGAAGGACCGACAATGCTGACAAACTCCCCCTCCCGGACCGACAGCGAGGCATGGTCAAGCGCGCGGACCTCCTGGCCGCCGACCTGGTAGATCTTGGACACGTCGTGAAGCTCGATCATGACTTTATTCATTGGCGGTCCCTTCCGGGTCCGGGCCGTTTCTTCCCGTCCGGTGATTCGGAGGGCTGAAGGGAAACAAGCTGTCTGCCGTTGTCACCTTATAGAAAACAGTGGCGCCCTCGGCAAGCCCTTGGATGATCTCAACCTTGTCCCCGTCGGACAGACCTGTTTCGACTTCGATTTCACCCGAAAGCTCCAGGCTCTTCTCGTCTTTTTCCGTGTAGACGAATACCCGTCCGCCGCTTTCCTGGAGGGCCGCGACTGGCAAAAGCAAAATATCCTTCTTTTCATCAACCGTGATGGCAGCGGTCACGCTCATGCCGGCACGCATCTGCTCATGGGCGCCGATCAGGATCCTGGCCGGGTATTTGGCGATTCCTCCCGACTCGACCGCGGTGGACGCAACGCGGTCAATGGTTCCCGCAAATACCTGATTCTCAATGGCGTCAAAGGTGATGGCCGCCTGCTGACCTTGCCGGACCGAGAGGATATCGAGTTCGTCAATGTTGATGGTAAGGGCGAACCGGCCGACCGGCGCCACGGTAAAGGCGGGGTAGGTCAAGCCTCCGGCCTGCGGCAGGCCTGCCATGTCCGCCGCCTCCCCGGTCCTTTCTCCCTCTTTTATGCCGGATGCGAGGATATAAAGATCAAAGGGAGCCTGAAGCACACCTGTCTTTTGCAGCTCCAGCAAATCATCAAGTTTTTCCTTCCGCTCTTCCCTGTCAGCGAACAGCTTGTCGTAATCCGAACCGGCAGGCAGATCCTCCAAAGTAAAGAGCGCCTTGCCGGCTGAAATTTTCTGATTCACGGAAATGTGAAGGTCCTTGATGACTCCCTCTGTCGCGATTACCTCAAGCGGCCGGTGGACGTAAAGATTACCCCTTCCGATTTCCGTCCCTTCCGTGTCTTGCAGGGTAACTGCCTCACCCGGCTCCGGCCCGTTATCGGTCAAGGTGACAAGGTAAAGATTCCCCTCCCGCTTGTCAACCCTGCCCTCCCTGGTGGCGCCGCCGGACAAAAGGACCTGTACCTTGTCACCTTGGGTCAGTTCCGCCGTGCTTTCAAAAGACACCGCCATCCGGCCGTCCAGTGACAGCAGGATGACCGCGCCATGACTTTCATAAACTTGGGCTGCCTGGTCACCCTTTTCGATGTAAATCGCTTTCACCCGGCCGGCCTGGAGCGACCGGATGACCTTGGAATCAGCCGGCGATGAAGCCCGGGCGATAGCCAGGTCAAGTGTGTCAATATCCGAAAGCACCGCATCAATGGCGAGCTGGATGGACAGAGGCTCGAAAGAAGCCAAGGGATCACCTTGATCTGCCCTGTCACCTGCTTCGAGGAAAACCCGGTCGACCAGGAGGCCGGCGGGAACTTCCAGGTCAGACGATTCATGGTAGTCCAGATGCCCCGTCCCGATGACAGTCACCGTCAGGCTTCCTTTTTCGAGGCTTGCCTGGCGCAGATTGCTGCCGGCTGGCTCAGACCGTCCCCGGATGACCACAATCATGAGAACAAGGGCCGTGACCAGAATCAAAAGAACCCAGGGCCACCGTTTGCGTTTTTTCTTCGGTAATTTCACTCTGTCTTGCATGATGATTGTCCTTCCAACTATGTCAACGGAACGAATTTTAGGATAACGCATAATCGTGGCATTAGGGTGAATTCCGGGAAAAGTAATTTTGGGAGGGTAAACGGGGTACGGCCATTGCAATTAGTCGCTGAAACGACTAGAATTAATTCCCTATTCAAGTGAAGGAAACAGGCACATGAACTACATTTCCAGCGAAGAAGCGGCTGAAAAGTGGGAAGTCTCCCTGAGACAGGTTCAACGCCTTTTGGCTGAAGGCCGGGTCCCCTGCGCCAGAAAATTCGGGGTTGCCTGGATGATCCCGGCGAACGCTGAAAAGCCTTCCGATCCCCGCAGAAAAAGAGAGCTTTCGAGGCAGGCGCTGTCTTCAGATTTGGTCCGCCTGATTGAGGCGACTTCACTGCCTATGCCGGGGGATCATCCCGATTCCATTCTCGACCGGGTAACAGACGAAAGGGCCGCCCTGCAATACAAGGCAGAAATCGCCTATCTGCGGGGAGATTTCGCCATGGCTTTCCGTTCTTATCAGGCGACCGCAGGAGATCCGGTTGCCCGATTGCGGGCTTCCCTGGTTGGCGTGGCAGCTCTTGTCAGTTTAGGCGACTACACCGCTTACATAGAGTTGGAAGCCAACTTGAAATACTACATGGAATCCCACAGGGGAAGTGATCTGGCCCTGTTCGCGGAATTGGCGCTGACCAGCCTGGCCGTTGCCGTCGCGGCCCCCGGCCTGATCCCGGATTGGTTGCGGGATGGTGACTTCCAGGCCTTTCCGATCCAGATGAACCCCTCTTTTTTGCTCTATATGCGCGCCAAATATTTACTCTACATCGGCCAGTACGCTGCGGCCCAGGCCGTTGCCCAATCAGCCCTTGCCTTCGGCCTGCGGGGGACGGGGATCAGCTTTCCGGAGATTTACCTGCAGTTGATTTGCGCGCTTTCCTGCCACTGTCTGGGACATTCAGACAAGGCCAGCCGCCTGCTCCTTAATGCCATGCGCATCACCTTGCCACATGGTTTCATCACGCCTTTTGCTGAGCTTCTTTCAGATTTTGGCGGCCTGATCGAACAGGCCCTGAGCCAGGAGTTCCCTCAGTACCTGGATCGGGTGACCGGTCAATGGCAGGAAACGGTCAAGCATTGGATCTCCTTCCACAACCAGTTCGCCGAAGACCACATCACCACCATCCTTTCCTTGCGGGAATACCACCTGGCCCAGCTGGTTGCCCGCCGCATTCCCTACGCCGTCATCGCCGGACAATTCAACATCTCTCATGGCAGGTTGAAAAACATCATGTTGGAAATTTACGAAAAACTCGGTATCTCCAACCGGGATGAACTGGGCGCCTATGTACTGATGCTGAAATAGAAAATTCGATTTCGCCGATCAGGCGGCCTGCGGCCAAGCCTTCATTTTTCTTTCGATTTCCCCCTGCCTGGCCTGGAAATCGTGACTTTTTGATGCCAAAAAGTCACTTCCGCTGGGGCGGATTTGCCCCTACCATAAAAATAGACAACTGATTGCAGCATCCGGATCTTTCTATTTCGGACAATCCACCGATCTTCGAAATGGAGACAGGCGCGCCTTTGACCGCAGATCATTCCCAAGCGGCCCTTTCGTCCAAAGACATGGATAACAATCGGCTTGGCAGCAGGCCGGGAAAGGTGGCAGATTCATGAGAGCGAAACGCATTTTTTGCTTATTATTTGTAGCGGCGCTGGGCATCGCCCTGATACCCTGGCCCGCCCGGGCGGATTCGGAAACGGTTGGCGATTTTGTCGTCACGACAAGCAGCACCTCCGGCTATGCCTACGACAGCAGCAGCCGTACACTCAAATTTACGGCCGCAGGCAGTTACACAGTATCCATGAGAAGTGGCGTCACCACCACGCTGGACAATATTATTATTGCCGGCGGAAGCCAGTCCAACCCCATCGAAATTACCCTGAGCGCCGTGAACATCAGCGCCCAGCACAGAAACTCCTTTTACATGGCCAATCCATCCCATGTCAGGCTGATCCTGGCGGCGGGCACGACCAACAGCATTTCAAGCAACCTTGGAGCGGGGATCACCTGCCTGTCGGCATCGACCCTGATCATCGACGGCAGCGGATCGCTGAAAGCGACCGGGCCGGATGCGGGGATCGGCGGGGGCTTCGATGAAATCAACGAGACTTACGACAGTGGCAGCGGCGCCATCCACATCAGGGGCGGCACCATTGAGGCATCAAGCACCCAGCATGGTGCGGGCATCGGCGGCTCGAGCGCCGCTCTCAACTGCGGTCCGGTCACCATCAGCGGTGGTACCGTTACCGCTTACGGCGGTACCTATTGCCCGGGCATCGGCCCGGGTGTCCATAACCATACCTGGGACCGGGGCTCCGCTTCCAAAATTACCATCAGCGGCGGTACGGTGACCGCCACGGGCGGGGATCATGGCGCGGGCATCGGCGGCGCCTATGTCGGCGGCATCTCCGGCACGCCTGTGGGCCCCATCCTTATCAGCGGGGGCAGGGTGACGGCAAGCGGCAAGGGCGGCGGCGCCGGCATCGGGGGCGGCCGAAACGGCAGTGGCGACCAGATCACCATCAGCGGCGGTACGGTGACCGCCACGGGCAGCCAGAATGCAGCGGGCATAGGCGGCGGCTACTCGGGCGATTCCGGCCAGGTCCGGATCACGGGCGGTACCGTTTTAGCAAGCGGCGGATCAGGCGGCGCGGGAATTGGCTGCGGCAGGGATCGCAGCAACTGCTGCGTCATCATCACGGGCGGCAGCATCAAAGCTCAGGGTAAGGATGGCGGGCAGGACATCGGAACCGGAAATAACTACTCGGGCAATAAGGCCAACCCCACCAACGGCCCGGACAAGGGCAATCAACCGGTCTATCTGACCCGGGTCACCCTTCTGGGCTTGATGGCTCAAATCAGCGTGCCCGCCCTCCAGCAGGACGCGGGCTACCCCTACGGCTGCAACGGAATGAAAACGGATGCCTCCGGCCTTTTGTGCCTCTATCTGCCATCCGGGGCGGAAACGACAGCCGCCGCCACAGAAGACGGCACCTACACGGGCTCAATCACCACCACCGGTGACCATCAGACGGCTGGCACCTTGGAAAAGCTGGGTTACATCCAGCTTGCCTCACCCAAGGGTCTGGCTTGGGACCAGGATTTGCCCTGGTTGGCGGTCTGGAATCCGGTGACGGGCGCTTCCAGCTACAAGGTTTGGCTCTGCCATGAAGGAGTTCAGCAAGGTGAAGCCATCCAGGTATCGGAGGCAAGCTGCGACTTGGATCAGGCCCTGCACGATGCGGGTAACAAAGCCTTTTACACTTACAAGGTGCAGGCCCTGGGCGACGGGGAAACCTATCATGACGGTCCGGTATCTCTCGAAAGCCCCGCCTGTTATTTCTGCGACCCTTGGATTGCAAGCCCCGACACCGTGGTGATTCAGGCCGTCAAGAATCAACCTTTCAGCTGTACCTTTACCGCGGTCGGCAGGCAGCCATGCACCTTTACCTTTGAACCCGCCAGCACCTTCAGCCTTTGGGATTCTTTTTCCATGTCCGAGAACGGCGTACTGACCGGCCGGCCTTCAATGGATGTGGGCGCAAATTTCTATGTCCATGCCACCAACGACTACGGCACCGTACAAAGGCAGTACACCCTCTCAGTCATCAATCCCCACCAGGTGCCCGTGCTTGGCATGGCTTCCATGCTGGCCTGGGATGAGACCTTTCCGGGCCTGGCGTCCTGGGGGCAGGTGAACGGGGCGGCCGCCTACCGGCTGCAGCTCTACCGGGGCAGCGACCCGCAGGGGGGCCCGGTTGATGTCGCCACAGGGCGCGAATACGATTTTCTCCCGGCCATCGAGGAAACGGGTACCGGAAGCTATCACTTTTCCGTCACGGCCCTTGGCGATGGTGTCAACTATTTGGACGGACCGTCAACGGGACCGAGTCAGGCCAGCTATGACTACACAGCGCCTCTCGCCGCCCCGGTCATCTCCACTTTGGCACTTCCCGAGGCGGACTTGAACGGGGATTACAGCCAGATTTTGACAGCGACAGGCGATCCGCCCATCAGCTGGTCGGTGACGGAAGGGTCACTTCCCGCTGGGCTCAGCCTGTCGAGAATCGGACTTCTTGCCGGCAAACCGGTCTCGGGAGGAAATTTCACTTTCACAGTCCAAGCCAAAAACGCAGCGGGAAGCGACACTTGTACCTGCACCCTTTCGGTCCGCGAGCCGGAAAAAATCCTGGTCGGCCACTTTTCTTTTACACCCATCACCGGGCTGGTCAACGGTACAGCCAAAACGGCTGAAGCCCTGGGCCTGCCCGAAACGGGAACCCTGGCCACTCAGTACAGCCAGGTTGAAGCGGCCGTCAACTGGAACCTGGACTCCTGTTCTTACGATCCCGATGACAAGGATGCGCAGACCTTCCATGTCTATGGAAGCTTCGTCCTGCCGGAGGGTGTCATCAATCCTTACGGGATTCCCCTGACTACAGGCATCATGGTGACTGTCCTTGAAGAGGTAATTCCGGTTTATACCGTGATCTACGATGGCAATGGTGCCACGGGGGGCGCGACCTCCAACAGTGTCCATGTCATCGGACAGGCGCAAAAGCTCACAAAGAACGGATTTAACAGGAATTTCTATCTGTTTGCCGGCTGGTCCTTGACGGCCGGAGGCCAGATCCTCTTCCTGGACGAGGAAAGTGTCATCGACCTGTCCGGTCTTGATGGAGACACAGTCACACTTTACGCTGCATGGCAGCCTGTTTCCTACTCCATTGTCTATGAACTGGACGGCGGGGCCGCCGGCAACCCCTCAAGCTACACTGTTGAGAGCGATGAGATTGAACTGAATCCACCGCAAAAAACCGGTTATGCTTTCAC
>CAZSFQ010000009.1:0-14845 GCA_964606165.1 uncultured Mageeibacillus sp. | reverse complement strand
CACGGGGATCTCCGGCCAAACCATGGA
This sequence comes from uncultured Mageeibacillus sp., assembly GCA_964606165.1. GTDB lineage: Bacteria > Bacillota > Clostridia > Saccharofermentanales > DTU023 > UBA4923. The sequence continues at coordinate 14,818 of CAZSFQ010000009.1, read as the reverse complement.
GGTCATCATCCCTCAAGGTTCCACGGGCGACAGGATCTATACCGCGCACTGGCAGCCTCTTGTTTTCTCCGTCTTTTACCAGTTGGAGGGCGGGGCGGCCGACAATCCGTCAAGCTATACCATTGAGAGCGATGAGATTGAACTGAATCCACCGCAAAAAACCGGTTATGCTTTCACTGGCTGGTCGGGCACGGGGATCTCCGGCCAAACCATGGAGGTCATCATCCCTCAAGGTTCCACGGGCAACAGGACCTATACGGCGCACTGGCAGCCGCTTTCCTTCTCCATCTTTTACGAACTGGAAGGGGGATCTGCTGACAACCCGGCAAGCTATACCATCGAAAGCGGCGACATCAGGCTGAATCAGCCGAAGAAGAGCGGCCACGCCTTCATGGGCTGGTCGGGCACGGACATCCCCGCTTTCGCCATGGAGGCCACCATCCCCGGCGGCTCCATGGGCGACAGGATATATGCGGCCCACTGGGAGAAAATTACGGGATTGCAGGCAAGTTTTTCCATGAACCTGGGCGAGAGCATCACCTGGGATCCCAAGCCCGACGGCGGCACCTGGGAATGGGACCGGGAGTTCTTCTCGGCCAGCTTTAACAGCCCCGCCACTTTCACCGCCCTCAAGGCCGGGTCCTCCACGATTACTTATTCGGTCGGCGGCGGATCTCAAAGCGTCACGGTAACCATCCTGGCAGCCGAAAAGATCCCGGGCACCGGACAAAGAGTCTGGGCCGGCTGGCTGATGGGGCTCTGTTGGCTGTCCCTGGCGGCGGGAGCGCAGATATTGCGTAAAAAGAGAGAAAATTTCACTTCTTGATTCATCAGAGGATTCCCGGTTCAGACCGGGAATCCCGGCCATTTCTGACGCACTGAATCATGGTCAGGAAGACCGGTTTGCCTTCTTTCGACTGAGGGCTTGGCCCCTTAAAAGATATCCGGCTATAAGCCCGCACCCTTTTTTGTATTGTAGAATGTCAAATATGTATTACCTGTTTGACATACAGCGTCTTAGCATGGAAAACGGACCGGGAATTCGAACCACGCTCTTTTTTGCCGGCTGCCCCCTGTCTTGCCCCTGGTGTCATAATCCTGAAGGACAGCCCGATAAGCCTGTCCTCTTTTATTTCCGTGATCGCTGTATCCAATGCGGCAACTGTGAGTATGTTTGCGAGGACAATGCTCTGGACTACGACCCTGAAACAGGTCCAAAAATCAATTACGACAACTGTACTGCTTGCGGTAAATGTGCTGATGTCTGCCCCGCAGACTCCCTCTTGATGAGCGCGAAGCAATATTCTGTCAAAGACATTATGGAGATCCTTTTACGGGACAGACCGTATTTTGACCGGTCCCAGGGTGGGGTGACCTTATCCGGCGGAGAGCCTATGGCTCAAGACCTTGAGGAGCTGGAAGTGCTGATGAAAGAGATTAAAAGGGAAAAGATCGATTTATCGATCGATACCAGCGGGGCAGTACCCCGTAGCAATCTGGAAACAGCATTAAAGTATGCTGATTCCTTTCTTTACGATCTCAAGCATCTTGACCCGGCAAAACATAAAGAGTTCACCAAAATTGACAATGAACAAATTCTTGACAATCTGATCTGGCTGCCAAAGCAGGATACGGCCCTTCACATCCGTATCCCTGTCATACCGGGTTTCAACGGCAAAGAGGAAGAACTGGGGGCCATGGCTGACTGGATAACAAAGAACACAGATCCGGAAACGATCGCTCTTTTGCCTTATCATCTGTTGGGCAGCAGCAAATACGATCGCATGGGTATAGAGGGTCAAAAAGCATTGTTCAAGGTCCCTTCCTGTGAATTCATGAACCAGGCCTTAAGGATCTTTTTGGACAGAGGCTTGAATCAGACAAGCATTGGTGGTGCTATCCTGGCATTAAAGGATTGAAAGTTCAGCTGATTCAGAAACAAAAGGAGGGAGGGCCGGTAAGCATGGAAAAACGGGGCATGAATGAGAGAATTCAAAAACTGCGCGAAGTGTCTGTTTCGACTCAGCCCGTGATCTCAATGGAGAGGGCCCTAATAGAAACTGAAGTTTACAAGAAATACCAGGGGCAGGTATCCGCACCTGTATTGCGTGCCCTCTTTTTCAAAGAACTGATGGAAAAAAAGGCGCTCTATATCGGCGAAGGCGAATTGATCGTCGGTGAGAAGGGGGAATACCCTCAAGCGGCCCCAACTTTCCCCGAGCTGTGCTGCCACAGCCTGGAGGATATGGAGGTCATGGATCAGCGCGAACTCATTTCCTTTAAGGTAGAAGATGAATACTTTGCCATTCAGGAAAAGACCATCATTCCTTATTGGGATGCCCGTTCAACCCGTACCAAAATTCTCGGCAGAATGACAGATGCATGGAAAGATGCCTATCAGGCCGGTATTTTCACCGAATTCATGGAACAAAGAGGGCCGGGCCACACCGTTGGATCCGACGACATTTATGCCAGAGGCTTCAATGACAGGATTGCTCAGATTGACAAAGAATTACAAGATCTGGATTATTTGAATGATCAGGAGGCACCGCATAAAGCAGAACAGTTAAAAGGCATGCGCATTGCCGCGGAAGCAATCATTGCACTCGGCAGACGCTACAGCGGCTATGCAGCTGAACTTGCCGCAAAGGAAAACAATCCCGGGCGCAAAAAAGAATTGTTGCAAATCTCGGAAAACTGTCAAGTTGTGCCTGCAGAAAAACCAAAAACCTTCTGGCAGGCCATCCAGATGTATTGGTTTGTTCATCTGGGTGTTACCCTGGAGGTCAATCCCTGGGATGCCTTTAGTCCCGGCCGCCTGGATCAGCATCTGATTCCCTTCTATCGCAAGGATGTGGAAGAGGGCATCCTGGATGATACCAAGGCCAAAGAGCTTTTACAGGCCTTATGGATCAAATTCAATAATCAGCCTGCGCCGCCCAAGGTGGGCATTACCTTGAAAGAAAGCAGCACCTACACCGATTTCGCCAACATCAATACCGGCGGCATTACCCCGGACGGCCAGGACGGCGTCAATGAGGTCAGCTATCTGATTCTTGACACCATGGAGGAGTTGCGTCTTTTACAGCCCAGTTCCAACGTGCAGATCAGCAGGAAGACTCCCGATCGCTTCCTGCACCGGGCCTGTGAAATCTCCCGCCAGGGTTGGGGACAGCCCGCTTTCTATAATACGGAAGCAATTGTTCAGGAGCTTCTCAATGCCGGCAAGTCCCTGGCTGATGCCCGATACGGCGGGGCCAGCGGCTGTGTGGAGACCGGATGCTTTGGCCGCGAAGCCTACATCCTGACGGGTTATTTCAATCTGACCAAGATTTTGATGCTGACCTTAAACGACGGCTTTGATCCCCATACAGGCAAACAGCTGGGCCTTCATACAGGAAAAGCGGAAAGCTACAAGAGTTTTGAACAATTGATGACCGCTTTTGCCAGACAGATTGAACATTTCCTAGACATCAAAATCGCCGGCTCCAATGTCATTGATTCGATCTTTGCGCAAGAAATGCCTGTTCCTTTCCTCTCGACAATCACCTCGGATTGCATTGGCAAAGCCAAGGATTACAACGCGGGCGGTGCAAGGTACAACACCAACTACATTCAAGGGGTCGGTATCGGTACAGTGACCGATTCAATAACAGCTTTAAAATATCATGTATTTGAAAACAGGAATTTCACCATGGCCGAGCTGATGAAAGCGCTGGAAGATAATTTTGAAGGGCATGAGGCATTACGCTCCACGCTCTTGCTGAAAACGCCTAAATACGGCAACGACGACGATTATGCCGACAGTATCATGCGCCAAATATTCGATACCTATGCTGATCTGGTAAATGGCAGGCCGACCGGTAAGGGCGGTGAGTACAGAATCAATATGCTCCCTACAACCAGTCATGTCTATTTTGGCAGTGTGACCGGCGCGACTCCGGACGGACGCTATGCCCATAAGCCTTTATCGGAAGGGATCTCCCCTGTTCAGGGTGCCGACCATAACGGTCCTGCCGCTGTCGTGAACTCCGCGGCCAGAATGGATCATCTGCGGACCGGCGGGACTCTCCTCAATCAGAAATTTACGCCTTCGCTGGTAAGAGGTGAAAATGGACTGCGCATGATGGCTAACCTGATCAGGACCTATTTTGACAGGGACGGCCATCATATCCAATTCAATGTGGTCGACAAAAAGACCTTATCGGAGGCGCAGAAAAATCCTGAAGACTACCGGGATCTCATTGTGCGCGTGGCAGGCTACAGCGACTATTTCCGCAATCTTGACCTGGATCTGCAAAACGAGATTATTGCCCGTACGGAGCAGGAAGAATTCTAAAAACGATTAAGATCAACCGCCAAGATGACGGGAGACCGCGATTCATTCACAGGTAGACCACAAGAAATTCAGGAGCCTTTCCGAGCTCTTCGAACTTAATTGGTAAATAGTATAGGTCTTTAAAAAGCCTCTTTCCCCTACAGCCAGATACTCGCCCTTAAGCGAATAGTGAAGCGTTTTACTCCCTCGCTTCACAAGAAACATAAAGGGGACGGGTCCACATTTTTCCTCAACCCGTATGATTCGTTTGGGGTTTTCTTCCTGAATCCCTTTCAAGATTTCACTCAGTTCCCGGATTGCAGCTCTATCGGAGATTAATCCTGAATGCTGGTGACCCATATAGTCTATGTATTGGCAGTCAATCAGGACCCCTTGATCCTCGGCAAAACCCCATTGGATTGGATGTACTCTCGTAAGCATAGCCAAAACAACAAGCGCTGCCAGCAAAACCGCGCTTATCAGTACAAGGACAAAAGCACGGTAACCCTTTGATTTTGACTGCTGCATACCCATGGCTGACAAGCTCCCCAATGACAGATCGAATCCCCGGCGATAGCTCTTAAGCGCTCATCCTCCCGGAACAAATCCCTTCTTCTATCTATGAGACGTAATGGAGGAGTCCTTTTGTTGGTTACTGCCCCTTCTTAAGACACTTTCTCCTTCTTGACCAAAGTACAAGCCATAAAGAGATACCAATGGACAGCAGAATAAGGCTCAACAGGAGGATCTGGAAAAAGCTGCCGGCAGGCAAGGGCTCGGCCGGTGCCGTGGCCCGTGGCGGTCTTGCAAGCAGGATGATCAGGGAGATTACTCCGACTGCCATGGTGCCGAGTATGGCCCGAAGGGTGTGGACTGCCCGCATGTAACGCCACCGGACCGTTCCCGCCGGCCTGCCGACAATGTCTGCAATTTCACGGTGCTTCAAGCCTGCAAGAACTTTCAGGCCGACAATGGTTCTGTCCAAGTCAGATAAAGAGGATACGGCGCTGTAATAAGCGCTCATTGCCTCAATTTCCTGAATTTGATCATCCTCTGCAGCAAGGAAGGGAATGTGTTCTTCCAGATCCTCTGTAAACTTGATCCTTCTTCGATAGTCCTTGGCCAGGTTGGTGCAAAACTTGTAATACCAGGATCTTTCACCGGATCTTGGGAATTGCCTTTCATCCAGGGTATAGAGTTTCAGGAAAACCTCCTGAACCAGATCTTCCGCATCCTCCTTATTCCCCAGGACTCCGTAGACGTAGGCATAAGTCATCTTGGTATAAAGCGCTATAAATTTTTCAAAAACAGACGCTTCTTTGGAAACAAGCTCATGTAAGTCAAAAGCAAAATCATGATCCTCTGACATAAATCCACCCAAACCCTCAGCCCTGCGCTTCATACCAGCTTGATTCAATTCTCCCGGATTGCCATTATTCCCAAGCCAGAAGAGCAGACTCAACCAAAGTCTAGCATGCGGGCATTGACTAATTGACAGGAGAAGAATCGAATGATAGCTTATGTAGAAGTCTACACAATCGAGGAGGGAGGGAATCCTTTGTCAGCCGATACACATGAACACCTCTTAGGGTTTTATATACGAACTATCGCTCACACCTTGCGCTATCGTATTGAGGAAGAATTATCCCATTATTCTATTTCAAGCGCACAAGGCCGCTTACTTGGAATCGTGGCGCATAGCTTGGACTCCGCTTGTGAGATCAACCGGAAATTTCTGGAAAAGACCATGCGCATAAAAGGACCTTCCGTAACAAACCTGCTGAATGGACTGGAAAAGAAGAAATTTATAGAACGGAATATTAGCAAAGAAGATGGGCGTGCCTTGGATATTGCCGTCACAGATAAGGGGATGGAACTCGTGAACAGGATCAATCTGGTATTTGCGGAATATGAAGGGCAGTTAACATCCCAAATGACTGAGGATGAAATTTTGGTTTTTCGTCGTTTGCTTGAAAAAGCATATCAGAATATTTCTCTGTAAAGGGCAGAGAGAGTCATGCTTCCTGCCTTTACTTCAATGTATTGTTTAGACGCCTGCACGTTTGGGAGTTCTGGTTTTTATGAGTAAGGCAAACTCGATCGCAGGTGCCAATCCACTTGCCACAGAAAAAATAGGCCATCTGATTATCAAGTATTCCATACCGGCCATCATCAGCGGGCTGGTAAGCGCCATTTACAATATGGTTGATCAGATTTTCCTTGGTTGGGGTGTTGGCGACCTGGGCATGGCCGCGACAAATGTCGCTTTTCCATTCACAACCATCTGCATGTCAATGGCCCTCCTCTTCGGAATCGGCGGCGCATCCAACATGAGCCTGTCCCTCGGGAAAGGCGATAGAGAGCGGTCCCGGAATATTGCCGGCAACACCCTCCTGCTGCTCCTCATAAGCGGAACACTTATGGCTCTTGTGAGTTTAGCCTTTCTGGAGCCCCTACTCACTTTATTTGGGGCAACAGCGCCCATCATGCCTTATGCGAAACCTTACACACTCATTACCGCAGCAGGCATGCCTTTCCTTATCTTCTCCATGGGCGCCAGCCACTTAATACGTGCTGACGGTGATCCATCCTTTGCCATGATTACCGTATTATCGGGGGCTCTATTCAATATAATCGTGGATCCTCTTTTCCTCTTCGGTCTGGGCATGGGGATCGAAGGAATCGCTTTGGCGACCACCTTAGGCCAGATGCTTTCCAGCGGTCTTGCCTTGTATTATTTTCTGCGAAAAGCTAAGGTTGTTTCTCTCAAAAAACATTACTTCCGCCTGAAAGCGTCATTGATAAAGGCCATCGCTGCCGTTGGAGCCGCCGCCTGTTTCAATCAGCTTGCCATGACAGTGGTTCAAATTGTCCTCAACAATCTGATGACTTATTACGGGGGGCTATCCTCTTATGGAAGTGAATTGCCCTTGGCCGTTGTCGGAGCCGTTTCAAAAATCGGTATGCTCTTTATGGTCGTCATTATCGGCGTGGCACAAGGGAGCCAGCCTGTTATCGGTTTTAATTACGGTGCCGGCAACTTTGGGCGGGTAATTGAGACCTATAAAAAGGCGCTTATGGGGGTTATCTTGTATGCCATTCCTGTCTTTTTGTGCTTTCAAGTCTTTCCCTCGCAGATTCTAAGTATTTTTGGTTCAGGCAATGAGGCCTTTTATGAGTTTGGTTCCCGTTATATGCGCATCTACATGATGATGCTGATTCTTATACCTGTGCAGGGGTTAACTGCCAACTTTTTCACGGCCATCGGGAAATCATTTCGGGGGCTTCTCATGTCTTTATCGCGGCAAATACTATTTTTGCTGCCTTTACTCTTCCTTTTAACCCGGCGATGGGGACTGGATGGAATCCTTTACTCCGCCCCTATCGCTGACATCGCTTCCTTCATTGTTACATTGGTTTTTATAAGGCGTGAATTAAAAGTAATCTTCCGCATGAGCAATCAGAGCGCGCCGCAAGTGGCTTATATCGCGGCAATGAACGAATAGGCAAACGAAAGGTTGGTGAAACATGGATTTTGCACACGTGACACTCTTGGTAAAAAATCTGGAGGAATCCTTGCGATTCTATCAGGAAGTAATCGGACTTCCTGTCAAAAGACGTTTTTCCCCCATGCCCGGTTTTGAAATTGTTTTTCTTGGAAATGGTGAAACCGAGATCGAGCTTATCTCAGATCAAACCAAGTCAGATTTCGATTATGGACAAGCGGTTTCATTAGGTTTTGCCGTCCAATCTCTGGAAGAGGCGGCAGAGCGAATGAAGGAAATGGGGATCAAGGTTGGCCATATCTTTTCGCCAAGTCCGCAAGTAAACTACTTTTTCGTCTCCGATCCAAATGGTCTTAGGATCCAATTGATCGAATGGATTAAAGAGAAGCACTGATCATGATAGAAAACCGAAAGGCTAAAAGATCTTCCCCAGGCGGAGCAGATCTTCAATTCTGGTAGTAACGTCAATGATGGATATCACCCAGTTCCGGTTATGGATTTGAACGATCACCGCAATCCGTCTAATTCAGTCTGTAATATCCACATATCCAAGATACTGGTGGCCCTTCTTTGCTTCGGCATTTCCTCCTGGATGGAAGTGGAAGGGTTTACCAAAATGTCCACAAGCCACGGCGTAATGACATAGGGCAATCCCTATATCTACCCTGGTGAGCTTATATACCAGTGACATGGGCGGCTTCAGCAGCTGGCGGTAGATTAGGAGTTTATCGCTTGTCTTTTCAAAGTACCAGGGTTGTAGATTCATCCCCGATGGAGCCAGATGAACTGCTTCTATACATTCATCCTCTGGAGCATTAGTTATATCTGAAATAGGTTTGCGTTTGAATTCAGATATTGTGCGATGCGGCGAACCTTCAGGCTTTCCAAAAGCAAGCACAATAATGTCTGAACTGCTGCGCTCCTTTGTCGCGTCTCTTGATCCACCCAGCCAGACACCTCCCAGCTCATGTGAATCCAACCACAGCATAAGCTGCTGGCCGATAAATCCTGCATTTTCTTCCTCGCCTTTTTTCCCCTGTCCGCTGATAATCAGATAATGCTGAGCCTTAACGTGAAATAATCCTTTTGTTTCGGAAGCAAGGCGATAATTCAATGGAGTATCCGGGAGTAGCGGCCTAAATGTATTAAGCGCCGTCTTGATTTCTTCCAGTTGTTTTTCACTCAGAGGTTCTGCAAGGTAATTTCTACAGGCCTTCCGTCGGCTGATTGAATCATATAAATCCATTTTGTTGCCCTCCCCATCTTCTACGATGCTGCCATCAGCTTTGAGCTTAGATTTGTCTGCTTCCATAAGAAAGATAAATAGTCCTCGACCTTTGCATCTGCTATAGGCGGTTTGTATTTCATATTTCAGTCTCCATCACGAATCTCTTTCGTAAGCCGCACTTTATGAAAGGGTGATATTCAGCCTGTTCCAGCTGTTGATATTGTTGATGGCGAATACCAGGTCAACAATTTCTTTTTCAGTAAAAAGTGCTTTCATATTTTCAAAATAGTCGTCAGAAACAGGGTTTGAAGAAATATTTGTCAAAGCTTCCGCAAATTCCAAAGCAGCTTTTTCCTTGTCTGAGTAAAGCTTCGTATCCCTCCAGGCATTAAGAAGATAGATCCTCTCCTCGCTTTCACCCAGCCCCCTTGCGTCTTTTGTGTGCATATTAAGACAGAAAGCGCAGCCGTTCATCTGGGAAACCCTGATTTTAACAAGCTCTAAAAGCTTAGGATCCAGGGTGCTGCCTTTCATGTATTCTTCACTTTTAAGCAGGGCATGGAAAGCAGCTGGAGCTATCTTTCTGTAATTGATCTTTCGGTTCATGAGAGCCTCCTTAAACATTGGACAGGTTCTTATCCGATCCCTACACATTAATCATAGATATAGGATTGGCAACGTCAATCACCTAAGTTACTGAGTAAAAAAGATCCACCCTGGCCGGGGCGAATCTTGGCATTGGAGGCACGATCCAATTAATAAGCATTTTCCAAACAATTCTCTTTCTGAAAGGATTTTGCTTTTGCATTGAAGAGTAGCGGTATAGTTCTGTAAATGAAAGGCTTTATATACCAATAGCCATAAGAGCTTGATCTCTTGTCAGTATTCCGGACCGTTGACAGTTGCTCCGTGCTTTCTGCCTCTTGCACCCTTCCACTTGAGCCAATATATTGAACAGGTAGATATTCATGTTTTAAGGGAGATGAATAAATGGCATTTTTTCCACCTCTCCCCTTGATCAGAATAGTCATATTATTAAGCAAGGCGGACTTGGAAATCTTGGCTTATGCAGGTTAGGCAATTGAAAGATGAAATGTAAAAAAGCAAGGTCTCCCTTTATTTGCTTGATCGTGCTGATTATCTTGTGCAGCATTTGGTTGCCTGTGGCCTGTTCTTCAACTTCAACTGAAGAAACAGCCGGGCCAACAAGCCCAGGCTCTCCCGGCGGTGATGATGCGCTTCCTCCCTCTGCCGCTACAACTACCAGGTCAACAACTCTTGTAACGACGACGACCACCGTTCCGACAACGACCTCCCCTCCTCCTCAGGCAGATCGTTCGGCAGCCTATATTTATGAGCTGAATCCCAAACTTGCACCTGTCAATTACGATTCACCGGCTCTGCTCCCTCCCAGTAAAGATATGGGAATGGAATATATTGACAGGATTTCTTTCATCTGCGATTCACCAACTTATTGGATGTGGCCGCTTGAGCTTTTTAGTGATGGAAAAGAGTCCAAACAAATCTGGACCGGTCCTGAAGGAACAATGACTTTGGCCTATCAGAGCACCTATCATATTCTTGATCCTTACGATAAGAAGCAGCGTCCGATTCGCGATGTTGTCGCCTTGCATCCCCCGGATATTCTGATCATAGCCTTAGGTATCAACGGCATCTCTTTTATGGATGAAGCGTATTTCACCAAAGAGTACAAGGATTTAGTGACTGATATCCAGGAAATCAGCCCTGATACCATCATCATCCTCCAATCCATCTACCCCATTACCCGTAAGTATAAACATTACGGCAGCATTACCAACGCCATGATTACGGAAGGCAACAGCTGGATTTTGGCCATGGCGGAAGAACTCAGCTGTTCCTATCTGGATACTTTTTCTGTTCTCTTAAATGATGAAGGCATGGCTAAGGATGAGCTGATGTTAAAGGACGGCCTGCACCCTAATCGCGAAGGATTGACCTTAATTTTGGATTACATCCGAACCCACGCCTACGTGGGGAATGAAAACTGATTTGGTGACGGACATCCGACCTACTTCGCTTTCGACTATGGAGAAAGCAAAGGATCCGACTCCTTTCGTGCGGATCCTTTGTCGTTAACTAATTTTATTTCCAATGGATTGATCTCGATTAATCTATAAAATCACATATAATAATCGATGAACTCAAAGACGATTAATGTTTTTTCTAGTTCCTCTCCGAATAGGGACACGATGTCCTCCTTCGCCATCTCCCCTTCCAAAATCATAAATTCACGTACAGCTTTTCCTCCGGCATCTTCAAAGTATTGATCGATTGCAGCTCTGCGCTCAGCCGTATCTTTATAATCCTGATTCGTCACATCATACAATTCTGTGCCTAGCAAATAGTAACCCATGAAAGTCATCAAGGTTGTAATGTCTGCGTTCTCTTCATAAAACTCATGCACATCCTTAGCTCGATCGTCAGATGCATAGATTATTTTCCTGTCGTCACTGTAGACCAACTCAGCGTTTGGATACAAAGGAAGATTTGTGTTGGGTACAATCTGCAAGGGTTGTTTCGCCTTTTCGTCAGGACCATCATCCTGTGCAGTTTTTTTGACTTGTTCATGGTCAGCACTGCTCTCTATACCATTACTGACCGGGTCATCCACTTTTCCGCTGTTGCCGCATCCAATAGAAGAAAGAACCAGTACCAGACTAAGTAATGCAATAACGATCTTCTTCATTTCTTTTCTTTCCCTCCTTACAATAGTTCGAAAATCTTACTTTCCCTTCTTGATATCTGCATAATATACTGTATCATGTTTAGATTTGTTTAACAAAATAACTAATAATTTTGGTATAAAGCAAAAGTTGAAACATCCTGTATTGCTCCTGCTGCAAAAGCAAGTCTTTCGATTTACCTGATCCTTTCCCCTTTAAAATCCACGGTGCCAAGCACTAACCTATTAAGTTTTCGATCTCATGATGGTAGTCGCAAAAGATCCGCCCCAACCGGTCCCTGGCCGGTTTGGAATCCTGCGGCCGACCGACTTTATAGTCAATGTGTACAAACATTCAATTTTTATGTATAATATTCTATACAGATTTCCCGGGTCCGGTACCGGGAACGACAAGTAGAAAGGATAGGGAAGGTATGAAAAGAGTTGTTTTAGTTGGCCTAGTCCTCATACTGGTCATTGTAGCCCTGGCTGGCTGTACCAAGGGAGAGCCGGCGGATCAGGGACAAAAAAGTGAAACAAAGGGTCCGGTATCAGAGCCGGATACACCGGGAAAGGAACCAGGGGGCGACGAAGGCCAAGTGATTGACGGTAGTGTGGCTTTAAAAGCCTATGAAGATTTCAAATGGGATAAGGAAATGTTGACCTGGGGCTTGGAAGAGGGCATAGACAGTCTTAAAGATGAACTGGAGAATTCAATAGTATATTTGAAGACAATGCTCACGCTCGAACGGGCGTTGGACGGGGAAGTGCAGTCCGTTGCACTGGGAAATCTAGATCCATCAAGATGGGCTGAAGCCTATGATTATAATGAGAAAAATGTTAGTTTCAAACGAGACGGCAACAAGAATATCCTGACTTATAAAAAGAGTGATACGTCTCCGGAATCGACAACCACGGCTGAGTTTGTCGATGGCACCAGGTGGATCATCATAACCCATCATAACCCTGAGATTCCCATAGAATTCTACATGGAGTTTCTCGAGACTCCCTATGGCTACGCCGCCCAGTATTATTGCCCTGGTCTCTTTGTAGAGAATCTAGGCCTTGACACCAATCATTTCCTGTTCGCCATGGACGAAAGGAAGGATGGGGTGATCGGCTTTGCGACATCACCTGGCTTTCCTGCACGGTTGACAGGGAATGAAAGCCTTGATTTTCCCAAAGTGGCGCCCGAATGGTACAGCAGAGCGGAATTAGATTGGGAAGCCAGGTCGGCGGATGGGGAAGAATACAGCTATAGCTATCCGAGCTCTTGAGACTCTTTGGAATCCATAGCTGCTTCCTACGAGACAGGGGGTGCCTTGCACCCCCGTTTCTTTATCAGCTTGACGGTTCTGGAGTGCCCCCTAGCGGTCGGACCAAACAATTTGCCTTCTGGGGGTTACCGCATTCCAGATAACTCGTATGATGAATTCGCGCTTATTAAGTGCAGCAAACAGCTGTACTTAATTAAATGCACCCAGACGCTGTGGACCGGTTCAGGTGCCTGGAGACCGCTAAGGTCGGATGTAATAGTATCCTTCTGCTTGTTTATGTATGATCTCAACAACACCTGAGGGAACAACCCGAACATATCCGGGCAGCAGTCCGGTCTCTATTTCCCATGCCTTCAGGGCATTACCACAAGCGACAAAATCAACTTTACCAATCAGTTTTTCCGGCAGTTCCTTGTCTCCGACATAGTAGGTGACAGCCTCGGCATAGGCAACAACTTCAACCGTCGCTTCCGCTTCCGCCGACAAAAAATTGGTGACGTTTGCCTGGAGCAGGGGCCATTTGTTCAACTCATCAATATGAAATATTACGCGCATAATACTTTCTCCTTTATGGTGCCGTTTTACGCAAGCTGGCAACTGCTTGTTTGTACCTGATCTCAGTATAACGTTTACCAAAGCTTTTTCTGGTGTTTAGGTCGCTGGGTTTACCGTGCCGGGCATCGAAGTTCTGAAGTCGTTGAAAAAAGATCCGCCCCATCCGGAGTGGACCTGAAACGGTTTGGCTTCCTGCGCCAAAACAAATACAATCCACACATAAGCTTCAGAAAGCGCAGGAGTACATTGAATATTCTTACCTAACGACAAGTCGATCTTGTCAATAGACGATGATGGCTCTAATTGAGCGAAATACTCAAAAGATTGACAATAGGGAGATTACCAGTCAAAAATCCTAAATCACCAAAATTAAACAATAGCCGGCATTCAAAGTTGGACTATACACGTATAACTTACGTGTACCATTCGAACTTACATACAAATATCGCCCGTCTTCCTGATTCTTTATCTTATCTATATCTGCTTTTAATGCTTTTAATGAGGATGCCCTGGAAGGATCATTCATTAGTTCTACATCAATCATGCACCTGAAATCCCAGAAGAATTTCTCGTACTCTTCACTCACCATGTGAAAGCCACTCATGTCTTCTGGTTTCTTTAAAGAAAAAGAGTATATATCGAAGCGATCATTGCCGAAGCCTCTCTCACTTTTGAACACAACGCTGTGGGTACTGATATCTGCGGAAATATCGCGCAAATCACAGTTTATCCCACAAGATGATAGAAAGACCATAAGGGCGATTAAGAACCCGGCCAAACGCCATTTTTGAATTGATTCATTAATCATTTTTCACCATAAGCTCAGACGTTTATGCCAACAGTAACTCAAACCGAGTGTAACACCCACACATTTTGTCTGAAAAGATCCGCCCCAGCCGGAGCGGATCTTCCTATTGGTGCGGACAACAGGATTCGAACCTGCACGGTTTCCCATTGGAACCTAAATCCAACGTGTCTGCCAATTCCACCATGTCCGCTTTTTGATCGTTATGTTTGTTGTCCTGATTTATCATTACAACCTTACATCTTATCGTCTTTATCAGTCTCCCAAACGGAGCACACTCATGAAAGCTTCTTGCGGAACCTCAACGCTTCCGACCTGCCGCATGCGCTTCTTGCCCTCTTTCTGCTTCTCCAGCAACTTTTTCTTCCTTGTGATGTCACCGCCGTAACACTTGGCTGTAACATCCTTGCGATAAGCGCGGACGG
>CAZSFQ010000008.1:0-74803 GCA_964606165.1 uncultured Mageeibacillus sp. | reverse complement strand
GAGCGCTGCGTTCGCATCGCAGAGGTCGAGAGTTCGAATCTCTTATCGTCCACCACAGGCGCCCGCTTAAGGAAGCGGGCGCTTCTTAGTATGATCCATGAGGGGAAGACATGGTATTTTTCAAAAAAAGAACTGGCCGTGCCGCAATTTTCGATCTTGACGGGACACTTCTGGATACACTGCCGTCGATCGTGACTTCATGCAATGAGACATTGGATCACCTGAAGCTGCCGCCTTTTGACAAGGATGTAATCAAACCATTTCTGGGTCTGGGGCCCCGGGTCCTGATTGAACGTATCATGGCGGCCTCGAAAGTTGCGGATCCTTCCACCATTGATGAAGCACACAGGCTTTACAGGGAACTGGCTCTGAAACAAAGAGACTATGGGGCACTGCCCTTTGAAGGGATCCGGGAAATGCTCGATCAGGTAGCGGGCATGGGTCTCAAGCTGGGGGTGATGACCAATAAAAGCGACAAACTCGCTCTCAGTGTCATTGCCGGATCCTTCCCCGCCGGACTCTTTGAGCTGGTTCGCGGTGCCCGTCGATTCGTGCCGTTGAAGCCGGATCCCCGGTCGACCCTTGGCATGCTGCGGTCACTTGGCGCGGAGCCGGCAGCTTCTTATTTCATTGGCGACAGCGACGTGGATGTATTGACGGGCAGGGCAGCCGGCATGCATACCATCGCCGTGACCTGGGGTTACCGGCCCAGATGGGAACTGGAGGTCCTGTCGCCCGACTGTCTGGCAGAAAGCCCTGCCGAAATTGTCAACTGTATCGGCGGCAATCGGTGATGGCTTAATGCAGGGCTTCGCGTTTTAACCTTTCCTGCTCTTCCAGGACTTTCAGATCAATTTTCCCCACTAAGGTCTGGGGAAACTCATCAATAAACTCGATTTCTTTTGGAACGGCGTAGGGGAGCAGCCGCTCTTTGACTTTTTCCTTGACCAGCTCCTCAAGTGAATTTTTGTCAGTTCCTTCCTTGACCCTCAAAAAGACTTTGACCACCTGGATCTGGTAGGGATGGGGTATTCCGATCGCTGCTACCTGCAGGATCTGGGGGATTTCCGCGATGACATTTTCAATTTGCAGGGGATAAACATTAACCCCGGAGACCTTGATCATGCGCTTGAGGCGGCTGGTGAAGTGGTAGAAGCCGTCCGGGTCGCGGTAGCCCAGGTCACCTGTTTTCACCCAGATTTTCCCGTCTTCGTGACGGACCAGGGTTTCGCAGGTCGCTTCCTCCTGATGGAGATAGCCCTTCATGACGGTTGGCCCGGTGACGAATATTTCACCAATCTCACCGTCGGGCTTGAGCTCAGCCGTTTCCACGTCCGCAATCTTCATTTCCATATTGGCCAGGGGCAGGCCGATGCCGTTGCGGTCGGAGGATATATGGTGGGTCAGGCAGCAGACGGTGACGGTTTCGGTCAGGCCGTAGCCTTCACGCAGGCGGGCGGATGATCCATGCTCGGCAAGGAAACGGTCAAAGCGCTCTTTGAGTTCCGGCGTCAGTGAATCTCCGCCGCAGAACATGGCGGTGAAGCAGGAGAAATCAACCTTTTTCATGACGGGGTCGTTGAGGACCGCTTCGAAAAGGGTCGGTACGCCGGCCATCAGGGTAGGCCTTTGCTTTTTGATGATGGAGGCCAGTCCCTTGGTCGAGAACTGGGGCACCAGGATGGAGCAGGCGCCGTTGACCAGCATGGCATGCATGCCGATACAAAGGCCAAAGCCGTGAAAGAGCGGGAGGACATCGACAAATGCCTGGCCGTAGGGACGTGGCGAGCCGATCGGATAACCCAGGGCACTGAAAACCTGGCAGGCGATCCCGTTGAAATTGCGGTCCGACAGCATGATGGTCTTGGCCTCGGCTGTAGTGCCGCCGCTGTGCAGATAGGAAGAAACGCGATCGGGGTCGGATGCCTCTTCAAGCTGATCGAGGTCTATTCCCCGGCCTTGGCTGATCATGTCATCCCAACGGACCCATAGCTTGTTCCGGGGCATCAATTTGTTGGCTTTGCGCGCCTTGGTCAGCCAGAGTCCCGCGCGGCTGACAGGATCTGCCGACCGGGCCATGGGAGCGATTAATATATGTTCGAGGGGTAATTGCGCGCGTTCTTTCTCAATGGGAGAGGCGAGCCGGCCGAGGAAAAGCTCGGGAAAGCAGAGGTATTTGCTGCCTGTCTCCCTGACGATCTCCATGACATTGGCTGCCGGGGCCAGGGGGTGGATCATGTTGCAGATGCCCCCGATCCGGTTGACTGCGTAAAAAAGGATGACCGTCTCCGGTGTGTTGGGCATGCAGATGGCAAAAATATCGCCCGCCTCAAATCCCAGGGCCAGAAGACCGCGGGTACAGTCATCGATCTGGCGGCCCAGCTCGCGGTAGGTCATGCGGGCGCCAAGATAGGACAAGGCCCGTTCATCCGGTCGTTCACGGGAGATTTTGTCCACGATGGAATACATGGTCTCGTCGGGTATTTCGAATGACTCCTGAAAGCTTGGATCAACGATGGACGGGTCGGGAAATTGTTTGTACACGGGAACCCTCCTTCCGGCCCGCGGCTGCTGTCTGGATGATACCGCGGAGATTACAATGCCGATGAGGGTATTCTACCATTTATGGTTGGCATCCCCTATACTTTAAGTGAATTGGGCAGGGAACCGGGGGGAAATGGCAAAGAAAAAAATATTGTACGTGTGTGAGGAATGCGGCCACGAGACGAGCGGCTGGCTTGGCAAGTGCCCGTCATGCGGCGCCTGGAATTCGTTTTTCGCCATGAAGGAAGCGGTCGCGAAGGCCGCGGATAAGTCTGGAAGCTGGCTTCAACCGCAGGCAGGGGAGAATGAACTGATTGATCTTTCCGGTATCCAGACCAAAGAGGAGGTGAAACAAAGCAGTTCAATCGCGGAACTGGATCGCGTCCTGGGCGGAGGCCTGGTCCGGGGTTCGCTGGTGCTGCTCGGCGGTGATCCGGGGATCGGCAAGTCAACGCTCGCACTCCAAATTTTAGGTAACTGTGATTTCACGAATCTGCTCTACGTCAGTGGGGAGGAGTCGGCCTCCCAGATCGGGCTGCGCTACGAAAGGCTGGGTTTTTCAGATAAAAATATTCCTCTTTTTACGACTACAAGGTTTTCTGCTATAGAAGAAGCATTGACCTTGCATAAGCCATCCATGGCGGTCATTGATTCCATCCAGACCGTATACTCGGATGAGCTGCCTTCTGCTCCCGGTTCAGTAGCCCAGGTACGGGAGGCGGGGATGGGATTTTTGAGACTGGCCAAGACGCATGACATCACCATCATTCTGACGGGCCATGTGACCAAGGAAGGAGCCATCGCGGGGCCGCGCGTGCTCGAGCACATGGTCGACACGGTTTTGTATTTTGAAGGGGAAAAAGAAAGTCCGCTCCGCATCCTTCGCGCGGTCAAGAACCGTTTCGCTTCTACAGGGGAGATCGGCATATTTGAGATGACCGAAAAAGGCCTCCTTTCTGTCGACCAGGCAACCAGCCTGTTTTTGGACGGCAAACCGAAAAATGTCTCCGGCTCTGTTGTCAGCGCTGTACTGGAGGGGACGCGGCCTCTCCTGATCGAAATACAGGCTTTAACTGTTCAGTCAAATTACGGAACCCCCATCCGGATGGCCCAGGGGATTGACAGGTCCAGGCTGGTCATGCTGATGGCGGTCGCCGAAAAGAAAACGAAGATAGATATGAGTGCCCTTGACGCCTATGTCAACGTAACAGGAGGTCTTCGGGTCAAAGGGACATCCGTCGACCTTGCCATTTTGGCTGCCCTGCTTTCCAGCCTGCGCGACGAGCCGGTTTCGGTTGACGCTGTGGTGCTGGGGGAGGTAGGGCTCACAGGAGAGATCCGTTCCGTCCCCCGGATCGCTGACTCACTTGAGGAAGCTTACAGAGCCGGAAGGAACCGTTTTGTTGTCCCTGCCTCGGCCAAAGCCAAGCTGCGCCAGTTTGAAAAGAAAGAAGACGTCAGAGTCTATTACGTGAGTGAACTGAATGAGGCCTACGATTTGCTTTTTTCAAAGGAAAGCAGTTTGCAAAAGTGACGGAAGACAAGGCTGTGAAAACGATTGCGATCTTGCTTGCGGCCGGCCGTGGCAGCCGCCTGGGCAGCGGGGGAAACAAGGTGTTCCGGAAGATTGGCGGCATCACGATCCTGGAGCGCGCGGCACGATGCCTGCTTGATCACCCCGGGGTCTCCGCCATGATCGTCGTTGGCGCCCCGGAGGAGAAAGACCGGATCGGTTCGCTTCTGGCAGGGTCATTCACCGGCCAACGGTTCCTTGTTGTTTCAGGGGGCGGGACCAGGCAGGCCTCGGCCTTGCGGGGGCTGAGGGCGGCGAGGAAAATGGCAGACGAGGCCGGCGCGGGCGGGGTCATCGCTTTGATTCACGACGCGGCAAGATGTTTTCTTGCGGCCGAAACGATTACATGCCTGATTGAAACAATCGGGCACTCCCACTGCGGGGCTGCTCCCGCAGTTCCGGTCAAGGACACCATCCGTTTTATGGATGAATCAGGCCAAACAGTCGTGCAGACCATGCCGCGCGGCCGCCTGCTTGCCATGCAAACGCCCCAGGGAGCTGATCTCGATCTTCTTCTCAGCGCGGCTGAACTGGCTGAAGAAGAAAATGTCAAGGTCACGGATGATCTGGAGCTCCTGGTCCGGATCGGTTTCCCGGTGCGTCTGATCAAGGGTGATCCGCGCAATATTAAGATAACGACACCTGAAGATATCCTGTTCGCAGAGGCCTGTTGCGTCCCCCCAACCGGGTGATGCCCTCAGCTGGGTTACCAGGGGTCTTGGACGCGTTTTTTGTGTTAAACTGTCAGAAACAGCAGGAACGCACACCAGGCTAGACATCTAATCATATGCAGGAGGCATCTTATGGCTAAGGCACCGGCGCCGACCACCACACGTTTACTCACGACGGTCAACGCCCGTTATTATCCCGTTGAAGGCGTGGCGGATGCATACTGTCTTGACGGGAGATTTCCAGGAAAAAGGGAACTGCGCGCGGTTAATAACAGCATTGACCGCGAAGCGCGGGGATTTTTGGTTTCTGTATTCGCCTATCCGTCGGACACGAGGTCACGCCAGCTCGCCTGGCAGGAACCCCTCGGGCGGCTTGCCGATCAGGTGGCTTCCGAGTCGGGAGATATCGATACCGATATCAATGACCTGGCTGAAACAGCCCTTGATGTCACGGGCGGCCTGAAGCTCTCTGAAGAGACAGCCCGCGCCCCTTATTTCGCAGGAGTTATCCTCAGAGACGGCGAGATGGCGGCTGTTACGGTGGGTGAAGGATTGGCCTTTATATACAGGCAGGATGTTCTTTATCCCTTGACCGGTAATTCCGGGAAAATGGAGGCGGTTGATCTTTACGGCGACGCGGTTGAAGGAATGGAAGACTTCATCGCGGGCGAAGCCGGAGCCATCCGCTACTCCAACATCGCCCAGGTTGAGGAAGGCGATGTCATCGTCCTGTGCAATGGGGAAATGTTCGATGTCATCGGACAAAAAGAATTCATGAGGCACCTGGCGGAAGCAGAAGATCCCATGGATGCGGCAGGTTTGCTTATGACTGCGGCAGCTTCCCAAATGCCGGGGATCCCGATTCAAATCACGGTATCAAAGGTTGACAATATCAAGACGGTTGAACAGGTCTCGAAGTTCAGTCTGGGCCGTTTCGCGACCCAGGCCATGGAGCCTGTCATTGCGCCCGCCGGGGAAGTGACTGAACCCGTGCTGGCTTCGACTCAAAGGTACGAACGGCAGGATATGGTGGATCGCGCCAGGCAGCACGCGTCTGAACGGGACGATGAGGACGGACCGGACGGATGGTCCTTGCCTCCCTTGCCGCCGGTGGGCGAAGCTACCGAGCCATTTGAAGCGATAGCCCCCGGGATGGGGCACCACGCCGGACCGGCCTATCAAGATGATTACGAGGACGGTTACGGGACATCCGATGCGGTCTCTGGCTGGGACACTCTGGCAAGCGGAGGCTATCATGAGGACAGCCCGCCCCTGGCAGGGGAGGGAGACCTGCCGGTCTTTGCCTACTCGGCAGCAGCACAAAAGAGAAGCCAGGGTGACTCTCCTCAATACGACGACTATGACAGGCAGGGCAGCTGGGATACCGGCGATGACCTGGACGGGGCGGGCCGCGATTACGATCCCTATGGCGATTATGACGATTTTGATGACGGATACGGAAAAAAACGAAGAGGGCGGCCGGATGGAAAAAGACGCCTGGTCTTCTACGCAATTTTGCTGGCCATTATTGTCATTTGTATCGTCGCCCTGATCAAGCTGCTGACGGGCGGCAAGAAGCCATCGGATGAAACTGAACCGAGTACCAGCGCACCTCTTGTTATTCCTGTAGAAACGACCGTGCCGACAACCACATCCGCGCCGACGACAACGGAAACCCAGCCGACAGAACCGGAGGGACAAATCCATCTTGTCGTGGCCGGCGATACCTGGTGGGGCATCTGTCTGAGATACTATGACAGGGCAAGCGAGTCGCTTTGTGAACGGCTGGCCGAGTACAACGACATGAGTGTCACCAACCTTTATGTCGGCAACAAAGTGGCGATTCCGCCGTTGTCTGAACTCCTGGGCGACTGACCGCTTTTTGCAAAGCGCGCTATAATAAGGCCCGGAAGATCCGGGCCTTTGCACATCAAACAATTCGAAGGAGACCATCTGTGAAAGCTTTAAGCCTGAATACAATCCGTGATCTTTTTTTAGACTACTTCGAAAAAAAAGATCACCTTATTTTGCCAAGTTTTTCCCTGATCCCGGAAAACGATCCGTCCATTTTGCTGATAAATGCCGGCATGACGCCGCTCAAGTCCTGGTTCACGGGGGCGGAAACACCTCCATCCCCCCGGGTCGCGACCTGCCAGAAATGCATCCGGACCCCTGATATTGAAAGAGTCGGCATAACAGGGCGGCACGGCACTTTTTTTGAGATGCTGGGCAATTTTTCCTTCGGCGACTATTTCAAGAAAGAGGCCATCGAATGGGCTCTGGATTTTTCATTGAATACGCTGGAGCTGCCAATGAAAGATATTTATGTAACCATCCATCTCGATGATGAGGAGGCCTACGGCCATTGGATCAATGCCGGTGTCCCGCCTGAGAAAATTTCACGTTTCGATGAAGAAAATTTCTGGGAGCACGGAACAGGCCCCTGCGGTCCCTGCTCCGAGCTTTTCTTTGACCGCGGAGAGAAGTATGGCTGCGGGAGTCCTGACTGCGCCGTCGGCTGCGAGTGTGACCGCTACGTGGAGTACTGGAATCTGGTTTTCACCCAATTCAACAAACTGGAAGACGGTTCCTATGTGCCGCTTGAAAAGAAGAATATCGACACGGGTGCCGGCTTGGAGCGGATCGCCGCTATTATGCAGGAGGTGGGTGGAATGTTTGAAGTCGACACCATCCGGGCCATCCTGGACAGGGTCTGCCAGGAGACTTCAACGGTTTATGGCGATTCCGAAAAAAATGATATTGCCGTCCGGATTATCACGGATCACGTCCGCTCGGCCATGATGATGATTGCCGACGGCATTATTCCAGGCAATGAAGGGCGTGGCTATGTGCTCCGCCGCCTGATCAGGCGGGCCTCGCGCCAGGGCCGGCTGCTGGGCCTTGACAGGCCTTTCCTGTCACCCATCATGCGGACAGCGATCAGGCAATCTTCTGAATACTACCCTGAGCTCCAGCGGGAGGAGCTGATTATTTCGATTCTCGAAACGGAGGAAAAGCGATTCGACCGGACCATCCGCCAAGGCATGGCACTTCTGGATGAAGCCTGCCGGAAAGAAGAGTCCAGTGGATCCGATACTCTTTCGGGAGAAGTCGCCTTCCAGCTGCACGACACCTTCGGATTTCCCATCGAACTGACAGTGGAAATGGCGGGCGAGAAGGGTCTGGCCGTCGACATGAATGGCTTCGAAGAGGCCATGAAGGAGCAGCGGCTGCGCGCGCGTGAGGATTTTCTTGAAAAAACCGCGACAGCATGGGGCAGGGTCGCGCTCCCGGATCCGGTGCGCCAGCTGGAACCGACCCGTTTTGACGGCTACGACAGGCTGGACGACGAGGTGAGGCTTCGGTTCATTCTCAAGATGAGGGCTGATGGCTCCGCCCTTGTCGCCGCTGATCAGGCAGCGGAGGGTGAGTCGATTTATCTCGTTACCGACACGACACCTTTCTACGCGCAAGGCGGCGGTCAGACGGGGGATACAGGTGTGGCACGTCAGGACACAGGCCTTGCCGAAATTATCTCAACTGAAAGAACGGGGGACGGGATTGTCCTGCATCAGGCCAAGGTGACCGAGGGCTCTTTACGGGCGGGGGAACCGGTCCGTCTCTCAGTTGCCGCCAGGGAAAGGCAGGCGACGGCCCGCAACCACACAGCTACGCATCTTCTTCACGCGGCGCTCCGCTCAATTCTGGGAGAGCACACGACACAAAGAGGATCCTTCGTCTCTCCCGAACGGCTCCGTTTTGATTTTCAACACGACGGGCCCGTTTCGCATGAGCAACTGCGGGCCATCGAATCATTTGTCAATCAGGCCGTACTGGATGACCATCCGGTCAAGGTCGAGCTGATGACGGTTGAAGAAGCCAGGGCTTCCGGAGCGGTTGCCCTCTTCGGTGAAAAGTATGATGCCAGTGTCAGAGTCGTCTCATGCGGTCTTCTGTCACGTGAGTTGTGCGGGGGGACCCATTTGACCTCGACAGGGGAGATCGCCCTCTTCCGGATCCTGTCGGAGGCCGGTATCGCTTCGGGGATCCGGCGTATCGAGGCGGTGACAGGGGCGCGTGCCCTGGACCAGGCGGCGCGTGACGCTGAAACGGTCTATGAGCTCGGCCGGCATTTGCGGGCGGCCAGGGAAGAGCTGATGGACAAGGTGACCGCCCTGGAAGACAGGGTCCGGTTTTTACGCGATGAGCTGAAAGAGCTGGAACGCGAAAAGCTTGCGGGTTCAGTCGAAGATCTGAGCGCGAAAGAACAGAGGATTGGCACATTCCGCGCCCTTTTCCACGAATTCCCCGCCTACGGAGCCCGCGAACTGCGTGAAGCCGGTGATCGTTTCCGGGATAAGCTGGGAGAGGAGGCTGTCATTGTGCTGGCGGGCAGGGCGGAAGGAAAGGTGGTTTGGCTTGCCATGGCAGGCAGGGGAGCCATTGAAAGGGGCATCAAGGCGGGAGACCTGGTCAGGGAAGCCGCCAGGATTACCGGCGGGGGCGGCGGCGGCCGGCCCGATATGGCGCAGGCCGGCGGCCATGACGTCAGCCGGGTGGGAGAAGCACTTTCGGCCATCCGCCAGCTGGTCGAATCCGCCGCTGAATAAGAGAAAGGACCGGATCATGGACGATTGCGTATTTTGCAAAATTATCGAAGGAGCGATTCCTTCAAAGAAGGTATTTGAGAATGAAGACCTGGTGGCTTTTGAAGATTTGAATCCGGTCGCGCCTGTTCACCTTCTGCTTGTCCCCAAAAGACATTTTCCCAATCTCTATGAAATGTCCTCGACGGCGCAAGGGTTGGAAGCACTTACCCGGGTCTACCAGGGACTGCCGGATATTGTGCGTGCCTGCGGCCTGGAAGCCGACGGTTTCCGGCTCATCAACAACTGCGGGGAAAATGCCGGACAGACCGTCATGCATGTGCATTTTCATCTGATCGGAGGGATTCCGCTGGGACCCCGTATCATCTAGCGCCGGTCTTTGCCCTCGTCGATCGCGCGAAGCAGGGTCCGGATTTTGTTGGTCGGATCCAGGAGCGAAGAAAGGGACGCGTTGTGATTGAGGGCGTCGATAATCAGGGCAACGAAACGCGATACACTAACGTCTCTGTACCAGGGGGCTGCCAGGAGTTCAGGTGTCCGGTAAATCAGGTTGGTACAGAAAACGGCGTCAATAATCCCGTCCTCATGGGCCTTGTTGAAGGCATCGAGACCATCGGTAAAAAGACCAAAAGTCGCCACGCAGAATATCCGCCTGGCGCGGCTCGCTTTCAAGGTCTTGGCGATCTCCAGCATGGACTCTCCCGAGGAGATCATATCGTCGACGATGATCACATCACGTCCGTCAACGGGCTGGCCCAGGAATTCGTGGGCGATGATGGGGTTGCGCCCATTTTTTATGACTGTGTAGTCGCGCCGTTTATAGAAGGTCCCAAGCGGTATGCCCAGGACGGATGCGTAATACATGGCCCGGTAGATGGCGCCCTCATCCGGGCTGATCATCATCATCTCATCATGAATGAAACGTAGCTCGGGGAAGGATCTGATCATGGTTTCCAGGACCTGGTAGGTTGTGGGAACATTTTCAAAGCCCGAGGTGGGTGTGGCGTTGGCGACGCGGTCGTCATGGGCGTCGAAGGTGATGAAGTTGTCAACGCCGAGCTGGTCAAGCTCAATCAGCATATGGGCACAGTCGAGCGATTCACGCGCATTTCTCCGATGCTGACGGCCTTCATAGAGATAAGGCATGATGACATTGATCCGGCGCGCCTTGCCTGACGCTGCCAGAATGACGCGCTTGAGATCCTGGTAATGGTCGTCGGGACTCATCCTGTTATAGGAACCGCGCATCTTGTATGTGACCGAGTAATTGGTCACATCACAGAGGATGTAGAGATCATGCCCCCTGACAGTGCTCTCAATAACCGCCTTGCCCTCTCCGGAGGAGAAGCGGAAGGTATTGACCGGTACATGAAAATCGTCGCGCATGAAGCCTGCGGCGATTTTCCCGGGCGAGGCTCCCGACAGATAGTCTTTTCGCCGGGAGATCAAGGCATTGTTAACTTCCAAAGAGAAGTTGACCGCTCCCTTCAGGGCAATCAGGGCGACAGGCGCAATGGGCGTCATCGGATTGTTGCCGTACTGATCATAGGTGTAATAATTCGCGTCACTTCGTTGGAAGGCTTTTTGGAATTCTTCAGCTGTCATTTTATTTCTCCAAGTCCTTAGCGTCCGGCAAAATCCGAAAAAGAAAGCTGCCTGTCCTCAATGTCATCGGCCCCATCCTCCCGCAAGGAGCGATACCCCCCTTGTTTGAGCAGGGCGTCGATGCGGGCAGCAGGGGCCAGGAGTCTGGACAGGGAGGCGTCGTGGTTCAAGGCAGAGATGAGCAGGGCCAGGTCGTCTGCCATGGGGATGTCGGTATACCAGGGTGATGACAGGACTTCCGGTGGCCTGTAGGACATATCGGTGGAAAAGACCCGTTCGATGATTCCGCTTTCCCATGCCTGCCTGATGTTGTCAATCCCCTCAGTAAACTGGGTGTAGGAGACGGAGCAGATGATGCGGTTGGCGCCGCGCGATTTCAGCTCGCTGGCGCTGGCAACCAGGTCCCTGCCGCTGTCAAGCATGTCGGCCACGATGATGATATCTTTTCCCTCAACCGAGTCGCCAAGGTAGGTCCTGGTCGTCACCTGGCGAAGCTCATCGCCCACGTACTGGAAGTCCCGCCGCATGTAGAAGATGCCCAGGGGCACTTTCATGGCCGACGCGAAGAAAATGCAGCGGTTGATGCTGACTTCATTGGGACTCACGATCATGAGAGAATCACCATCGATCTTCAGACCCGGTATTGTTTCAAGAATGGTTCTGATGCTCTGGTAGGAGGTGGGAAAAGACTCAAAATTCGAGTTGGGGACCGCGTTGGCAACACGGGAATCGTGCGCGTCAAAGGTGATGAAGTTATCAATGCCCAGGCTGAAAAGGTAACGAAGCATGGCACCGCAATCAAGCGATTCCCTGGTAGACCTTCGAAACCGTCTCCCTTCAAAAAGGAAGGGCATGATCACGTGAATGCGGGCGGCCGAGTCACGCGAGGAGAGGATAAGGCGGACAAGGTCAAGGAAGTGCTCGTCAGGTGCCATCGACACATCGACGCCGTATCGACTATAATAGGCGCCGTAGTTAAGGACATCGGTCAGGATGAAAAGATCGTGCCCCCGGATCGAATCGATGATTTGCGCCTTGCCCTCGCCGGAGCTGAACCGGGAGAGATCGACTTTTATCCGGTACTCCCCCCGGACGTAACCGGGAATATCGAGTAAGCCGGGGTTCAGTTTGGCAGCCTCCTGCCGTCTTAAGCCGAGTTGGTGGTTGATGCGTTCCGCAAGCGCGGGGTCAAGCTGCTCCGTTATCAGGCCGATGGGTCCGTTTGAGTCAAGGACAGGTTCATCTCCGAAAAGGTTTTTAACGGATTGATCGGCCGGAAAAGCATGATTAGACATACAGGATCCTCCGGTGACACAAGTATAGCAGATGAAGGGGGTGGCGTAGATGGCCAAGGCAAAAAAAAGAAGAAGTGAAACAGCCGGCATCGCCTATGTGGCGGCAGCCTCGTACGAGCAATTTCCAAAGCCCGCCAGGCGGGAAATCGTTTTTGTCGGCCGGTCCAATGTGGGAAAATCCACCCTGGTCAACGCACTCAGCAAGCGAAAGAATCTGGCAAGAACCAGCAAGACGCCAGGGAAGACCCGGCTGGTGTTTTTTTACGATGTCTCACCTGACTTCTATTTTGTTGACCTGCCGGGTTACGGCTATGCCAGGACATCACAAGGGGAGAAAGAGGCCTTTTCCCAAGTGACGGATCAGTACTTTGAATCGGAAAGGCCGGTCGCCCTCGTGCTGGTGCTGCTCGACATCCGGCGGGGTTTCGGGGAGGCAGACTTTCAAATGCTGGAATACCTGAATCACTACGACATCGACTGGCAGGTTATCCTTACCAAGGCCGACAAACTTTCAAGACAGCAGGTTGCCAAAGCGGAGCAGGAGGCCCTGTCGGTGATCCGGCGGTACGCCCGCGACGGCAGGCCGGTCCTGACGCCCCTTTCCGTTTCAGCCGGATTGAGTCCCAGAGACCAGCGTATGAAGCTGCTGGAAGAACGGATTACGGAACTGACTGACGGCGCGTTCGCGTCGATTTGACGCAGGGCAGATGGGCAAAGGGCAAAAGAAGCCTGGATAGGCCCCTTTATGCCCCCATAATTCAGCCATGGCTGAATGGTTGAGAAGGTGGGAGATCAGAGAGATCACCGTGCTGCAGCCGGGAGCGGTCTGTTTTGTCCTGCTTGTCTCTTTTTCACTTCTGACAAGTTATTTGAAAATCACGCGATGGGAAGGCAGGGTTCCGGCGGGAAGCACTGACTTTTCGGGCCTGGTTGTGGAAGCCGGTAAGGCACTGCCCGGCGATCCGCAAGGCATGCGGGCACAAAAGATCCGCCTTTCCGATGGGACGCCCGTCCTTATTCACACAGATCTTCCGGCACGCTGGGGTGACCGGATCGAGGGCAGGGCCC
Organism: uncultured Mageeibacillus sp.; assembly: GCA_964606165.1. Lineage (GTDB taxonomy): Bacteria > Bacillota > Clostridia > Saccharofermentanales > DTU023 > UBA4923. The sequence goes on along the minus strand of CAZSFQ010000008.1, from coordinate 61,440 downwards.
TCTTTGAGTGCGCGGAGGGCACGCGCAACCCCGGCGGTTTCTCGGAACGCAACTGGTTATGGTCCAAAGGGGCTGTGTGGATTGGCCGTACAGGCATATACCGTCTTGTCCCCCGCCAGGGGGTTCTCCTGTGGCTGCGAAGGCTGCCTGACCGGGTCCGCGATCATGTCCGTCAGCAACTTTTCCCCCTGTGGGAGACAGGCTGCGGTTCCCTGCTTCTGTCGCTCGCTGTCGGGGATACGCGCTTGCTCGATGACAGGCAGACATTTTTTCTGCGTTCATCCGGCCTCTCACACCTGACCAGTGTGTCGGGAACCCATCTGATCTTTCTTCTCAGCCCGGTATTGTGGATAACACGGAAGACGCGGCTCCCTCATCGGGCCAGGCAATGGCTCACCTTTCCCTTGATCCTGCTGCCAGGCGTTCTGAGTGGTTGGAAATGCGGCATCAGCCGGGCGTCACTGACCCTTTTCGCGTCAAGGCTGGACCTGGCCGCCAGGCGGCGCCGCGATGTCTTCAATCTTCTTTTCTTTGCCGGCTCCATTATGCTTACCTTCAACCCCTACGCGCTTTTTGACAGCTCTTTCTGGATGAGTCTGTCAGCGGCCGGCGCTGTTTCCTATACGGCGAAAAGCCTTGCCAGGCGGCCGGATACAAGGATCCGCTCAAAGGCGCTGACCGCCCTGGCTTTTTCCGCAGCAGCCCAGCTGGTAATCCTGCCCTACCAAATCATGACAGCGCCGGGCATACACCTCCTGGCGCCCTTTTTGAACATGGCTGCCCTGCCCCTGGCTGCCTGGCTGATGGCTGCCACTTATCCCGCCATTTTCATCTTGTCCCTGCTGCCCCGGTCTTCGGCCGTTTTCAATCTCACTGTCCGTTTCTTCACCTTTCTTCTGACTCCCGCCGCTGATCTGCTCATGTGGATGTCGGAGATGGTCGCCAAGACACACCATGCTTTTATTCCCTTGCGCTGGTGTTTGCTCCTCTTACCTCTTTTTGCCTTTTTTGCCTGGTATCTTCCGAAAAGAAAAAAGAGTTTCCTGTCATTGTCGGCTTTTGTCATCGCTTCCCTGGTCTGGCTTGCCGCTGTCCGCCTTCTTGCCTTTTCGCCCAGGGAAGCCACGGTTATTTTCCTTGATGTAGGCCAGGGCGACGCGACTTTGTTTATCACGGAGGGCCGTCAGGCGCTTTTGATCGACGGCGGCGATAAAAAAAGCGGTTACAATACGGTCATCCCTGCGGCAAGGACGCAGGCGCTCAGCCACATCGATCTCGCCATCGTCACACATGCCCATAGTGATCATGCGGCCGGAATCGCGGAATTGATTGATGCCGGTTTCATCGGGCATCTTTGTCTACCCGCGGTTGATGCGGACAATCATCAGGGCTCACAGCATGAGGAGGACATGACAAACTTTCTGCTTGAATTGTCAGAAAAATCGCAGGTACCGGTTACGCGACTGCGGACAGGTGACGCCGTCCGGCTTGGCGGCTGCCTGATAGAAGTATTGCACCCGGACACAAGGAGCGGCCGGGTCGATTTGAACGAGGCGTCGCTGGTCATGCGTGTGACCCTGGATGGGCTGTCTCTTCTCATGACAGGGGATCTGACCGAGGAAGGAGAAGGGGTTATCCTCCGGTCCAAAATTGATTGCAGTGCGGATTTCCTGCATGTCGCCCATCACGGTTCCAGGCACTCAAGTTCGGCCCTTTTCCTGGAGGCAGCAGACCCGGGAACCGCCCTGATCTCCGCGGGCCGCAACAACCGCTACGGACACCCCCATCCCCATGTATTGGACAGGCTGCTCGAGCAGGCCGTCGAAGTATTCCGGACGGATGAGTGCGGGGCTGTTTTCTTGAAGATCCACCGGGGAAAGGGTAGGATAACATCGTGGCTGACGAGTCGGAAGCAGACTGTAAGGGGAGCAGGGGAGCATGATGCCGGTCGCTGACAAATGGATGAATTACCGTGAAACAGGCAGGGACCTGGAAAGGTCAGTTGACCGTCCCGCCTATATCCTGACGGGTGAGGAGTTGTTTCTGGTCCGGCAGGTGCGTGACCGGATTGTCGCGGCTCTTGTTTCTCCGGGCGCGGAAGCCATGGATCTTGTAAAGATGACAGGCGACGGAAAGCCGTCTTCAATTGACACGGCCCGTCTGCTGGCTGAGATGGCGACGCCACCATTTCTTTCGGCCCGCAAGGTAATCCTGATCGATCAGAGCGGCTTCTTTTCCACAACGCCTTCATCAGGAATCCCCCATGAGTTGGACCAGGCGCTTGCCCATCCTCCGGATAACTGCCATCTGATCTTTACGGAGGCGTCGGCAAATTCCTCCCATGCCCTGCTCCGCAGGATGAGAAAGCAGGGGGCATTGTCGGCCAGGTTCGACCGGCAGACACCCTCCGACCTGCTGACCTGGATCTCCGCCTTGTGCAGCCGCGAAAAACTTCGTATCACCAGGGAAGCCGCCGACTCCCTGATCAGACGCTGTGATCATTCCATGGCCGCGATCTTCAGTGAACTGACAACCGTCTTTTTGTATTTTCGATACACAGGCCGGACCGACATTACCCTGGCTGACATCGATTACCTGTGCAGCGATGACCTGACGGGTAAAATATTTGACCTGACCGACGCGATCGCGACCGGCAAAATTGATGAGGCGCTGGAGCGGCTCGATGTACTGCTGGCCCGCAGGGAAGCGCCCTTGTTTATCCAGACCATGCTGGCACGTCAGTCGCGTGATTTGCTGATTGCCAGCGAATGCGTAACAAGTGACCGGATCATTGAAAGCGGTATCACCCAAAGCCAGTTTTTCGCCCGCAAGCTTGCGAGGCAGGCGAAACGCTTCACCGTGGAGGGTCTGGAATCCATGATGGAAAACTGCTTTCAGGCAGATATTGCTGTAAAAACAGGAAAAATCGACAGCGGGCAAGCCCTGGCGATCCTGGTCATAAGAGCTTGCGAAATCGCTTGACAAGCAGCCTGTCTTTCAAATTTCTGATCTTTTTTACTGCCAAGCCCGACCTGGTTCTCAGGCCTTGTTTCGCCGTGTAAATCGAAGAAAGGTTGAAGAGGAATGCAGGAGAAACAAGGAAGAAACAGGGGGAAAAATCTTGAAACCGCCTCCCTGACCATGAAGGAATTGCCCTCATCCGAGAGGCCTTACGAAAAGGCAGAAGGAAAGGGTGTCGGAACGCTTGGCCACGCCGAATTGCTGGCCATCATCCTGACATCGGGACGGAGCGGGGAGACCGCTCTTCAGATTGCCCAGAAGATACTTGTGAAAAGTGAAGGGTTGAAAGGCCTGCTTGATATGAGCCCTCAGGAGCTCCAGGAGATACCAGGCATCGGACGGGTCAAGGCGGTCCGGGTGCTTGCGGCCGTCGAGCTCGGCCAGCGCGTGGCCGCGGACCGCCGGTCGGAGGTCAGGGTGCAGGCCCAGGGCCCGGACGATGTGATCCGGCATGTGGAGGCGACCATGCGCTATCTGCCCAGGGAAGAGTTTCACGTCCTCCTGCTTGACACCCGCAACCGGATCATCAAGACGGTCCGGATCTCACAAGGGGGGCTCGCGGCGGCTGTCATCCATCCGCGCGATATTTTCCGCGAAGCGGTCAAGGCAAACGCGGCCTCCATTGTCCTTGTTCACAACCACCCGAGCGGTGACTCATCACCGTCACAGGCTGATATCGAATCAACCAGGAAGTTTACTGAACTGGGGAAAATGATGGGAATTCCCGTACTTGACCATGTCATAGTCGGGGCAGAATCATCATCCAGTTTTAGCAGATTGGGGCTTTGCTAGCTGGAGCCCGCAACAGATTATGCTAAACTGATTCCGTCATCGGGTGCCCCGGAGGGGCCCATTGTGAAAGGAGCGCCAGCCTGTGAAACGACGCGGCCCCAGGGTCATGCTTATCGTTCTTGTTACGGTCGCTCTTCTGGCGGCCTTCATACTGACAGCGCTTCCGGGAACGACCCGCTCCCGGATCGGCGATTATTTCGGCGGGCTTTTCGATCCTCTCGCGTCCGGATTTCAGCAGGGGATTTCAGTGATACGGGGCTATTTCGGTGCCGTCAGTGAAAACAGAAGACTGCTCCTCCAGATTGAGAAACTGGAGGAAGAAAAAGCCAATCTCAACTTGCAGATCCTTCAGAACCTCAATAAAATGCGCGCCTACGACGAGTTGAAAGAGGCGCTGAAGCTGACAACTGTCTTTGAAGACAAGGAGATTCATGGGGCTGCGGTTATCAACCGTGATCTGGGCCAGGCCTTTGACTTGTTGCGGATCAAGGCGGGGCGCCTGCACGGTGTCTCGTCTGCGGGAAACCTGACCTTGCCCGTCGTCGATCAGAACATGGCCCTGATCGGGCGCGTTCATTCTTCCGAACTGGGATCGAGCAAAGTCCTGCCGCTTCTCCATGAGGCTTTTGCCGTCAGCGCGCAGGTAGAAGGCAGCTACCGGTCTTCTTTCCGGGTGCGCGGTGATCTGGAGCTGCAGCAGCAGGGTTTGTGCCTGGCCGACAATATCGCGGAGGGAATTCCTGTCCGTGTGGGGGACCGGCTGGTCACTTCTGGCGACAGCGGCATATATCCCGAGGGGATCCTGATTGGAACTGTGACGGAAACCATCCCTGACGCGAGCGGTAAGACAATGTCCTGCCTGGTGGCGCCTGCTGCTGATTTCGACCATCTCCGTTACGTCTTTGTCTTGTCGGAGCCTGACCATGAATCGTGAAGCCAGCCTTGGAAGACGGCTGGCAGTCTACGGTCCCGCCTTTATCTTCCTCGCCCTCCTGCAGCTCATGCTGTCTTTGGAAAGAGCTTTTCCCACGCCGGACTTCCTTTTATTATTTCCGCTGCTGGCGGCTTTGTGGACACCCGGTTATGACGGTTTTATCCTGGGCCTGGCCGCGGGTTTTATCCGTGACTATGCAGCCGGGAGAGGGTACGGACTGGGTATGCTGGTGGTAATGATCCTTTGCCTTTGCGGAAATGCCCTGGCGCGCGACGGCTGGAAAAACTATGCCATCCGGGCCAGTCTCCTGGTCGCAGGCGCAACGGTCGTCCATACCTTGACCCTGGCGGTTTTTGCCTGGCTGGTTCCCCTTGATCAGATTATTTCAACTTTTGGCACCGTCATAAGGATCGCCTTTGCATCGATACCATTGCAGCTGCTGGTCAATGTGGGGGGAGCTTTGCTGATAAGCGGCTATTTCTGGCTAGGCTTTTTGAAGAGGCAGACCGGAGAGGGGGGACCGGATTTGACAGTCAGGGCAAAGGAGGTGACTCATGAGTGATCGGACCGGTCCGTCCGGGTCGCCCGGATCGTCTTTTCTGCCCGCCATGACTTTCAGGAAGTCAGAAAGCGGGCGGTCACCCTCTATCTTCCCCGGGGGACGGCGGTTCGCGCTTCTGGCCGGCCTGGTTGCTGCAGTCCTTCTGCTCATTTTGATACGGACCGGCTCGCTGCAGCTCTTCGGCAAGCACGACGCCTTCGTTCCGGAAACTGCGGGCAAGATGAGCGAGATCGAGCTGGAGGCACCGCGCGGCGATATCGTGGACCGGAACGGGATTCCTCTGGCGGTTTCCGATGCCCTTGACCGGGTTGAGCTGGTTTCGACCCAGATGACCAACGAACAGCTAAACCGTTTCCTGCTTGATCTGGCCATACTTTTTGATGAGTACCATTGTGACTTCAACAGCCCCTTATTGAAATGGTTTGATTTACCCCAGGAATACAGGGAAGAAAACCTTCTCACAACGGAAGAAAACCTCCGCTTTGTCTTCCGCCAGCCGCCTGACGAGATCACCTACTGGCAGACAGACAAGGATCTCTTTAACCTGATCGAACAGGACAAGGCGGTTACGGAAAGGCAGAAACGCCGTATGGTCCGGGACGATCCGGATGAGTTTTTTGACTTCCTGCTCGATGACTACTTTAAGATAGAGCCGGACCGGGCTTCCGGGAGCAGGCTTTACACCGATGGCGAAGCCTTCCTGATCATGCAGCTGCGCTATCTTCTGCTTGAGAATAACTGGCTCTTTGTGAGCCGCCAGCCTCTTGTTCTGGCTGACCAGGTCCCGGAGGGACTGGCAGCCAGGCTGATTGAACAAAACTATAAGTATCCCGGCGTCGTTGTGACCAAGCATTACCAGAGGCGCTATACGGAGGACAGCCGCTATGCCGGCCATACGCTCGGATATCTGGGGCGGATATCATCAACGGAATACAGCCGTCTGAAAACAGCAGGCTATGGCATCAATGACCTGATCGGCAAGACAGGTGTTGAACAGGCAGCTGAGCGCTATCTTCGCGGCGAATCCGGAACGGAGACTCTCAGCTCCTGGTACAGTGAGGATTCAGCCAACCCGGTTACTTTTCCCGGAGAAACCTCGGTAAGGCCCATGGCAGGCAATGAAGTCAAGCTGACCCTTGATATGAAATTGCAGAAGGTGGCCCGGGAGGAGCTGGAGCTCAAGATCATGGAGTTTCGGGGGGGCACCCACAAGGACCGGCAGATGGAAGCCCCCGGCGGCAGTGTCATCGTCCTGGACGCCAGGACAGGCGCCATTCTCGTCAATGCCAACTACCCCGACTATGATCCCGCCGACTTCCTCATTCAGGACAAGGATCCCGAGGCCGCCGCCCGCGTCACTGGCCTGCTGACGGATACCGTCTACCGGCCCTTGCTGAACAGGGGAATCGCGGAGGTCTATACGCCCGGGTCGACTTTCAAGCCGGTGACTGCCATGGCTGCGCTGGAAGCCGGAGTCATCACACCCTACCGCAATGTGTTGAGGTGCAGGGGGATCGAGGAAATCGGCGGCTTTACCTGGCGCTGTTACGGCTGGCATGGTGACATCGGGCTGACCCGGGCCGTTGTAACCTCCTGTAACCTCTATTTCTTTCAGATAGGGGTTGAAACGGGGATTGACCGGATCAGTGAACTTGCCCGGTCACTGGGGCTCGGTGAAATGCCAGGCCTTGATATTGCCGGAGAAGCGGCCGGCGTACGCCCTTCGCGGGAGGTTAAAAAGCAGCTCAATACCCAGGCTGAAGATCAGACCTGGTTCATCGCGGATACCTGCCAGACGTCAATCGGTCAGTTCTATAACAGCTACAGCATGCTTCAAATGGCACGGGCCATTGCCGGTCTTGCGACGAACCGGCTCACGACGCCGCACTTCATCAAGGAAATAGTTTCGCCTGAAGGGGAGATCATCATCCCCGAACAAATCGAATCAGTCGAACTTGGATTTGATCCTTTGAATGTGGCTGCTTTGCGTGAAAGCATGGTTGGCCTCTCGAAAGAAATGAGCAACCGGACGGGTGTCCTCCTCCACGATTTTCCGGTACGGGTTGCCTGTAAAACCGGAACCGCTGAATCTTACAATGAAAGAATGGAGCCCATCTCCAATTCCGTCTTTGTCTGTTACGCCCCGGCTGACGATCCTGAGATTGTCATTGTGCACGCCATCTCGGATGGGGCCTATGGTGAGTATTCAGCTGATATCTCCTACCGGATACTGTGCGAGTATTTCGGTGTTGAGCCCGGCCACGCGCGGATGGGCTCCTATGATGCGTACAGGGGACGCTAGGCTCTTGTACTCATGCCTCCCATCGTTTAGAATAAGCAATAACGCTTTAGCTAATGTGCAATAGGAAGAAGAGGGGACGCGTCTGCAGCAGCGCGTCCGGGTGCGCGGTATGAAAATCGTTCTGTTATCCGATATGACCAAAAATGAACTACTCGTCAATTTTTGTATCGCGTATAAACAGATTTTAAGCAGGCATGATCTTATTTCTCCGCTCAGCACAGCCCGCCTTATCAAGGAAGCGACATCGCTCCAGCCGGAAACATACTCATCCGATATTGACAGCATTTACAGCCAGCTCGCTTCCCTGGCCTTCTATAATGAAATTGATGCCGTGATCTGTTTGCGCGATCCCGTTCAAACACCCTCTGAATCCCAGCTGCGGCTCTTTCAGGCTTGTGATGTAAACAGCATCCCTTTCGCGACCAATACGGCAACGGCTGAGATTCTCGTGCATGCCATCAATCGGGGCGACCTTGACTGGCGTGAGTTATTGCGCTCATCATGAAATGCGTCAAGATAACAGAAAACTTATCCTGTTTCCCTGAAAGATTTCGGCGCTGCAACACTTACCTGCTGACCCTTGCCGATCAGTCCATACTTTTCGATCCCTCCCTTGCTCCTGACCTGGTCCCGGATGCTGCGGCTGTCAAGGCCATCTACGCGACACACGCGCATTATGACCACATCGGCTCCGTCAATGTCTGGAAGGAAGAGATGCCTGCCAGGCCCTTCATTATGCACAGGGGGGATATTCCAATGCTGGACGATACCCTGGCAAACGCGTCCGCTTTCTTTGGACGCCCCGCGGCCTTTTGCCATCCTGACCAGGCCCTCGAAGGCGGCGAAGAGTTAGCCCTTGCTGAAGATTATGGCATGGAAGTCATCCATACACCCGGCCATACCATGGGTTCGTCCTGCTTTTTGATCAAAAAACAAGAAGGGAAGCGGATGGTTCCCCTGGCCCTTATTACAGGCGATACCCTGTTTGACTGCGGCTGGGGCCGTACAGACTTCGTGACCGGTGATGACCGGCTGATGCGCCTTTCGCTGGAGCGCTTATGCCGCCTGCTGAAGGATATGCCGCCCGGCCTTCCTGTCTGTCCGGGGCACGGCAGCGCCACTACTGCTTCCCAGGCTTGCCGTTTTCTTCTGGCAAGCGGTTTTTCCAGCTGACCCGTACTCCTCCTGACGGGGACAAAAAGACAATGTGGGACGGCCTTCGTCGGAAGCAGGCCGCTTTTTTTTGACCCGGCCGCGCCATGATGGCCCAAGGGGGAAAAAAGATGGGATTTTCACTTGAGGCCCTGGTAGCAATTCCATGCTGTCTTTCAATCCTGGCACATTTGACTGGCCTGGCAGGACCTGCCGCGGCAGGAGTAAAGAGGACAGGGGTAATTTCAGCCCATGCCGCCCTGAGGATCAAGGACTGCGGGTCAACCTGCCGCCACTACAAAATTGAAGGAGCAGAAAGCTGGATACCGGCCGTTGAAACTTGTCCTCAGAAGGTGGTTGAAATGATTTCTTTTGCAAAAGACCTGGCCGGACTTATCAATCCTGGCGGAGAGAAGGAAGACCCTCCCTGATGCGGATACATGGCAAACAGCCCCCTATGCTGAAATACGGCGGGTCAATCAGCCTTGCCTTGTGCCTGGTGCTGCCGGTTGTCCTGATCTTGTTTCACAGTATTCTTGTTCACAGCAGGCGGACCCGGGCTGAGCTTGACCTTGTCCGCGGGACCGCACTGACCGCCGAATCGATCCTCTCCCTTTACGACCGTGAGCTCTACCGGCAATTCGGACTCTTTGCCTTCGATCTGCTGTCGGCAGAGCGCGCATCTTCATCTTTGATCGGACCCGGCAGCAGCGCGGACAATCATTTCACTCCCCAGGGCTCCCTGAGCGATCCTTCCGTCACCAGGGATGGAATCGCGCGTCACATGACATTGCGGTCAGCGACCTCCCTGATCGCGGACGCGGTTGATAAATTCCGACAGATCGGGAAGCTGAAACAGGAGATACCCCTCTCCGAGTTGAATAAGCTGATCCCCGGCGCCGCAAGCAGCGGCTATGAATCAGCCGACCCGTTTCTGAGCCGGCAATCCGAAGCTGATTGGTTCGATGAATACAACACCTACATGGACGATGAGCTGCGCGCCGCCTACCAGCAGGGACTATCCAAGCTGGCTCCCGCCCTGATTCCCTCGGAGGACGGAAGCATGGAAATTTTCAACTATGATCCTTTCGACAACAGCGGGCTCGACCGGCTTGGGACCGTCGTCGACCATGCCCTCCTGGTGGCCCCGGAAGGATTTTTGGACCGGATCATTTTGACCGAATACACAATGGCCTACTTCAAGAATGACGTTCCCTTCGTCGTGCGCCATGGGGTGCGGACTGAAGACAGGACACCGGACGGCAGGGTTATTTCCTCATTTTCATCCCTGCGCGATCATGAAGCGGAGGAGATCGCAACCGGCTTTGAGGGAGCAAGAAGCTCCTACGCCATGAGCCTTTTTATCGGGACGATCCGCTTTGTCATGCGGCTTCTTCATGTATTGACCGATGAGAAGCAGCTTGCTGGTTTTGAAATTGCCGCCGGGATTGTCGCCGCTGCTGTTGCCGCCATCACTTCGGGAGAGGTGGTTCTGTCCCCTGAAGTGATCATGTGGGTGCTGATCGCCTCAGCCGTCCTGGGCCAGGCGGCAAAGGACACCGCGCAGCTGCAAAACGGTTATGAAGTCAATCTGTGGCCCGGGTCAAGCAGTCTTAATGTTCCCATGCGCTACCGCGATTATTTGCGGCTTCTCATCTTTTTGCAAGCACCTGAAGTGATCGCGGAGCGGATTGCCCCAATCATCGGCCGTGTCGTAACGGGCCCCCACTACACGGAAGTTACATGCCGCGGCAGCTGGGGGGATGTGAGTGTAACGCACACTGCCTCTTATTTGAGGCGTGACTACGCGCCGGCGCTGCCATGAAGTCAGGGGTTGGGAGGAACGGGGATATAGGCCTGCGCGGCATGCTGTCGCTGGAGGCCGCCCTTGTCTTTCCTTTTCTTCTCATACTGGTAATGGTTTTTTTAGGGGCTGTCCACGGCGTGCAGGATGCCATGATTCTTTCGCATGCCCTCGATCAGACATCCCGCGAAATCGCTCTTTTGTTGCCTCTGGCGGATCTGCTTGAAAGCCATGCCGATCCTGCCTCCCGGATCAGGGAGATTATCCCGGATGAGAACCTGGCCGGACTGGCGCTGGACGGCTTGTCCGATGTCGCCGCGACCGCACTGGCTTCACCTTTTATTCTCCAGCGATTGGACCGGTGGGCACAGGCGACAGCCCGCAGCCAGGGAAGAAAGCCGCCGGGAGGTGCCAGGCGGCTGGCCGTCGATTTCGACAATGACCGTAAAACCATCTGGCTTTGCCTTTCCTTTGAACAGACGACACTTCTAAGCAGGGAATGGACTGAGATCAAGTCGCGGGTTCCTGTATGGAATGCTTTTCAGTCCCGGCGGGAAGGGGGAAGGGACGACAGTGAAAGGGACGGGATCTGGGAGCTTAGCAATTTCGAACGGGGACAGGCCTTCAGAAAGATCTTTGGCGGCCATCTGCCGCTCTTCTATCCGGTCATCGCCTGCTGGAACGGGATTGAGGCGGTCTCGATCAAAAGCATGGATCTTACAGCGCCCAGCTGGTCGTCAGCTGCCGCGGCGGAGAGCCGCGTCAACCAGCTTGTCAACAGTCTGGCCGCTTTCGAAGGTATCGGCGGGGAGGGTCCCGCACCCGGGCAGATCATATCAAGAAGATTGATCCTGGTCATTCCGGTCAATCAAATCGCCTGGAAGACTCCTCAGCTTCTGCGTCAATGGACCAAGCAGGCAGAAATGGCGGGCATTAGGCTCGATATCAGGGAATATGGTACCAGCCATGCCCATCTGCCGCCTGACTGGCCAGCGGACGCACCCTGACCCAAAATAGAGTAAGATAAGCTATGTATGAAGTTGCTCAGGATGAATTGATATGGGTTTGATCGAAAGCATTATCGGAACGTATTCAGATCGTGAACTGAAGAAAATCCGTCCCCCGACGGCCGCTGTCATTGCGCTGGAAGATCGTTTCCGCAAGATGGCCGAAGAGGAACTGCGCGGTTCGACGGATCGGTTCAGGCAGCGGCTGAAGCAGGGCGAGACCCTGGACGACTTGCTTCCGGAGGCATTTGCGGCCGTCCGGGAAGCCAGCACGCGGGTCCTGGGCATGACACACTTCCCAGTTCAGATACAAGGCGGTATCGTTTTGCACCAGGGGCGTATCGCGGAGATGAGAACCGGGGAGGGCAAGACCCTGGTCGCTACCCTGCCGGCCTATCTCAATGCCCTGACAGGACAGGGTGTACATATCATAACGGTCAACGATTACCTGGCAAGGCGTGACAGCGAATGGATGGGAAAGATCTACCGCTACCTGGGCCTGGAGGTCGGCCTGATTGTCCACGGTCTGGACAGGGAAGAGCGCAGGCGCTCCTACGCCGCTGACGTGACCTACGGAACCAACAATGAATTCGGTTTCGACTATTTGCGTGACAACATGGTCATGTCCATTGAGGATTGTGTCCAGCGTCCCCTGAACTTCGCCATTGTCGACGAGGTTGACAGCATCCTGGTCGATGAGGCGCGCACGCCCCTGATTATCTCCGGCGCGGGAACCGATTCATCTGAGCTCTACCTTCGCGCCGAACAGTTTGTGCGCAAGCTGAAGCCCAAGTATGTCATCCAAAAAGAGGCCATGCGCACGGCAGAGGAGCTGGAAGAGGTGGAGTCGGGCGCTGACTTCATCGTCGATGAAAAGGCAAAGAGTTCAGTTCTGACCAAACAGGGCGTCAAGAGGGCAGAAGATTATTTCGGACTTGAGAACCTGTCCGACCAGGAAAACTATGAGATCAACCACCACATCACAAACGCCCTGAAAGCGCGTGGCACCATGCATGCCGACAAGGATTACGTCGTCAAGGACGGCGAGGTTATCATCGTCGACGACTTCACAGGCCGCCTCATGTTCGGCAGGCGATACAGCAACGGACTCCACCAGGCCATCGAGGCGAAAGAAGGCGTCGAGATCCAGGACGAGAACAAGACGCTTGCGACCATTACTTTCCAGAATTACTTTCGCATGTATAAAAAGTTGTCGGGAATGACGGGGACAGCCTTGACGGAAGAAAATGAGTTCCGCCAGATCTATAACCTGGACGTAGTCTGCATTCCCACCAATATGCCCATGATCCGCTTTGACGCCCCCGACGCTGTCTATCGGACAGAGCAGGGCAAATACCAGGCGCTGCTGGAACAGGTAAGGGAAATCCACCAGACGGGGCAGCCGATCCTGGTCGGCACTGTTTCCGTCGAGAAGTCTGAATTGCTGTCACGCCTCTTCGTGCGCGAAGGGATCCGGCACAATGTTTTGAATGCACGCCACCATGAGCGCGAAGCTGAAATCGTTGCTCAGGCCGGCCGGTTCGGGGCCGTGACCATTGCCACAAACATGGCTGGCCGCGGTACGGATATCCTGCTGGGAGGCAATCCTGAATTCCTGGCAAGACAGGAAATGCGCCGGCAAGGCTATGAAGATGAGCTCATTGAACAGTCGACAGCTCACAATGCCACGGATGATGATGAAATCATCAAGGGGCGGCAGCTCTTTGCTTCCCTGCAAGGCAAGTATGCCGGGGAGATCGCGGCGGAGAAAAAGCGGGTGATTGAGGCGGGGGGCCTGTGTATTGTCGGAACGGAGCGCCATGAATCCCGCCGGATCGACAACCAGCTGCGGGGCCGGGCCGGCCGCCAGGGAGACCCGGGATTTTCGAAGTTCTTTCTTTCGCTTGAGGACGACCTGATGAGACTGTTCGGGGGCGAGCGGATGGACCGGATATTTTCCACACTCGGCGTCGATGACGAGATGGAGATCGCCCACCCCCTGCTGTCACGGAGTATTGAGGCTGCCCAGAAGCGGGTGGAAGGGATGAACTTCGCCATTCGCAAAAATGTTCTTGAATACGATGATGTCATGAACATCCAGCGCAATCTGATCTACCGCCAGCGCCGTGAAGTTTTGGAAGGCCAGAATCTGCACCCTTACTACCAGCGGATCATCCCGGCCATTATGGAAAAAACACTGGTGGACTTTATCGCGGATTCTGAGGATACAAGTCTTTGGGATTTGGAAGCGCTTTCAACCCGGGTGCTTGATCTGTTCGGACCGCTTCCTTCACTTGAGCGCTTCCTTCGGACAAAGGAACCGGTTAACGGCCACGAACTCATGCAGCAGCTTGAGGGGGACGCGCTCACCCGGCTGGATGCCCGCGCCGGGGAACTCGGGTCCCAGGAACTGCTGGAGGTTGCGGAACGCGTCATCCTGCTCCAGGCCGTCGACAGTCACTGGATGGACCATATTGATCTCATGGATGACCTGCGCGACAGCATCGGGATGCGGGGCTATGCCCAGCATGACCCGGTCGTTGAGTATAAACGCGAAGGTTTTGAGATGTTCGAGGCCATGAATGACGCCATCCAGGCCGACGCGGTCCGGATGATCATGCGTGCCCGGCTGACCCGTGAAGAAAGACCGGCAAAACGGCGTGTGCCCAAACGCTTGCAGGAGGGTCGCGGATCCAGCGGCTGGTCACGGGAAGCTGCCATGAGCGCTGCCCGGCAGCTCACCGGAGAGAGCCAGGCCATGCAAGCCGGGGATCACACGGCAGAAAGACCGGATCCCGTGCGTGTCAGGCAGCGTCCGGGGCGCAATGATCCCTGCTGGTGCGGAAGCGGGAAAAAGTATAAAAACTGCCATCTGGCCCAGGATGAGGCAGAAATGAATTGAGGTGGATGTCAGATGAAAAACAGATGGATGGATGACCGGGCCGTCACGGCAGTTCGGGTTCTCTCGATCGAGGGAGTGGAAAAGGCGGCTTCAGGCCACCCGGGGCTTCCCCTGGGAGCCGCGCCCATGGCCTTTGAGCTTTGGGCCCACCACATGAAGCACAACCCGATGAATCCAAAATGGTTAAATCGTGACCGCTTTGTTCTGTCGGCAGGGCATGGCTCCATGCTTCTGTACTCACTTTTATATCTGTTCGGCTACGGCCTGGAAAAAGAGGAGCTGGCCTCTTTCCGGCAATGGGACAGCCTGACGCCCGGCCACCCCGAGCACGGTATCACGGGGGGGGTGGAGACATCAACCGGCCCCCTTGGACAGGGCTTTGCCACCGCCTGCGGCATGGCCATGGCAGAAGCGCACCTGGCCGCCATGCTCAATACCCCGGAACACCGTGTCATTGATCACCGGACCTATGTCCTGTGCAGCGACGGTGATTTGATGGAAGGCATATCGAGTGAAGCGGCTTCGCTGGCCGGTTCGCTCAAGCTGGGAAAATTAATCGTCCTCTACGATGACAATGACATCAGCATTGAAGGGTCGACGGAACTGGCCTTTACTGAAAATGTCAGCCTGCGTTTTGAGTCCTACGGCTGGCATGTGCTGGAAGTACCGGATGGTAACGACCGCGACGCTGTATCGCGGGCGCTCGACGAGGCCAGGTCGCGGGATGACCGCCCGTCTCTGATCCGGATCAAGACCAGGATCGGTTACGGGTCCCCCCTGGAGGGATCGGAAGATTCACACGGCGCGCCGCTGGGATCTGAAAATGTGGAGCTCACCAAGCGCAAACTTGGCTGGCCGGAGGACCTTGCGGCCTTCGCGGTCCCGGAGGAAATTCTCGATTATTGCAGGGCGCTCGCTCAAGATCACAGCAAGGCCGAGGACGACTGGCAGCAGATTTACCGTGCCTGGGCAAGCGCAAATCCCGCACTGGCCTCTTCCTTTCAGGCTGCCCTGGAAAGAAGGGATCTTCGCGACCTCACGCTGACGGAGCTTGTCGGTCTGGCTCAGAAAGATGAGGCAACGCGGGTAACCTCAGGACGCGTTTTGAACCATCTTTCAACAAAAAGCTCCTATCTTTTCGGCGGAAGCGCGGACCTTGCGCCGTCAAACAAAACCAGAATCGAAGGAGGCATCTCTTTTTCCCATGCCCATCCGGAAGGCGCGACCATCCACTTTGGCGTCCGTGAGTCGGCCATGGCTGCCATGGCCAACGGGATCGCGCTTTATGGCGGCTTGCGACCCTACGCCGCGACCTTCCTGGTCTTTGCCGATTATATGAAGGGATCGGTCCGGCTTTCGGCCCTGATGGATCTTCCGGTCATCTACATCCTTACACATGACAGTATTGCTATCGGTGAAGACGGGCCAACCCATCAGCCGGTAGAACATCTGAACATGCTTCGCTCCATTCCGGGCCTGACGGTCTATCGGCCGGCAGGCCGCTATGAGACGGCTGCTGCCTGGTACTGGGCTATTCAGAATGAAGGACCGTCTGTGCTGGCCCTGTCGCGCCAGACCATCAAAGCGGAGGGAACAGACGCACTGGGTGTCGAAAGAGGCGCTTATCTGGTCCGCGACAGCGAAGACCCGGATATCCTGATCATGGCCTCGGGTTCCGAGCTGCCAGTCGCCCTGGAGGCAGTTGACCTGCTCGAAGGGGAGGGAATAAGCGCGCGTCTGGTGTCCATGGTATCAATGGAAGTATTCGAGAAGCAGGATCCGGATTACCGTGAAAAGATTTTGCCGCCCGGGCTGCGCAAGCGCCTGGCGGTGGAGGCGGCCTCTTCGATTCCCTGGTACCGGTATACAGGGCTGGACGGCGCCGTCATGGGAATTGATCGTTTTGGCGCTTCAGCGCCGGGAGCCAGGATGATGGAAGAGTATGGCTTTACCCCCGAATCGGTCGCGGAGACAGCACGGCGGCTTGTTGGAGGCTGAGGGAATCCGGTTCCCATCGGGGTACTGCAATTAAAGAGGGCCGCCTTTTGGGCGACCCTCCCCGTTGGAGCCGAAGGTGAGAATCGAACTCACGACCTATTCATTACGAGTGAATTGCTCTACCGCTGAGCCACTTCGGCGGACGATACCTATCTTACAAGGCAACAAAAAGCATGTCAAGCTTGCGAAGCGGCGGGGAGAAAGCAAAGGCGGCCCCCTTGTGAGGAGCCGCCCAATCGCCTTCTTATCTCCCTTGCCTAGTCCTCCAGGTAGGGGATCTCATCAGGAACAAACTCGCGCGCGGCATACTGCCTGTCAAGGGAAAGGACAGCACCCGGATGGTCGCCGGCCCTCTTCCAGAACATGACGTTGTCGTTGCCGTTGACCTCTTCTTCAATCTGCTCAAGGATGTACCAGTCGAGGAAGAGCCTGGCGGCGCGATCACCGTCTTCTTCCGCCGCGACCGCCATTTTATCGATGGAGTCCGTAACGTATTCCTCATGCGATAAGGCTGCCTGGAACACCTCAAGCGGGTTCGCCCAGTCACCTTCTGGCGCGTCAATGGCCAGGAGCTCAACCGGCTCGCCGCGCATCATCAGGTAGCGTATAAAACCCTCAGCGTGGACAATCTCTTCCCGGTACTGGACATACATCCAATTAGCCGCTCCCGGCAAATCGTTCTGGTTCAGCCAGTCGCTCAAGGCCAGGTAAAGGTAGGCTGAATAATATTCCTTGTTGATCTGTTCATTAAATAGTTTTCTTAATCTTTTTGTCATCTTCATCGCCGTAAATCTCACTTTCAGACGGTAATCAGGGTGGCTTGATCTTTCATCAGCCATCAAAAGTTGACTTGACTGCTACGCGTCCCATTATAGTCTTCCGGACAAAGCATATTGTTTCGCGTGTTACTGAGACCCACGGTGTTCAGGCCTTTTTGGGGACTGACAGAATGAGCGGCTCTCCCTTTTTCATGGTAAAGTAATGTGGCAGGGAAAAAGGACGGTGGGACAGGCAGGCGGGGCGACCATGCAGATTACGGAAATCCGATGGGCTACCGGGCACCCCGGCGAAGGCGCGCAACGATATCGTATGCCGCTCCGGCGTGGAATCACTTTTATCCGCTGCAGGCCAACTGCGGAAGCCGATTCCTTTTTTCCCAGGCTTCAGACGGAACTTATCTATCCTCCAGACGAGTCTTTTGACAGGGATGGTGGTTCCTCCCTCCCTTTTTGGCAGTTCATTTTCCAGGAGAAGGATCGATTCTACTCGTATTCCACCGACCAGGCCAGCCAGGAACGCGATCAGTTTTTCAGACGGACCATTGTAGGCTGCGAGGGCGGGGTGCTTGGCAGCCGGATCAATTTTGCCGCTTTGTCAGGCCAGGAGGATTCAGCTGACGCAAAAAAGGATCAGCTGGAACTCTTGCTTTCGAGACTGGACGAATCGAGACGCTATCTCCACGACCGGTCCGCGGGCCATGGAAAAATACCCGACCTGCAAGCAGAGATCCGTCAGTGCGGCCGCGAAATTGAAGAGCTCAAGGAAGAGGCGGCGACATGGCCAGGGTTTCAGCAAGTCATTGAGAAAGCGCAAAAGCATCTCGCCGGCCTGAAAGCGGAAGATCAGAATCTGGCGGGCGAACAGCGGCGGATCAAGCAGCTGCTGACCAAGGCGGAATATGAAACCATGGCTGAACTCCAGCGTGAGCTGGACGAAACCGTGGAACGGGAAGGTATCTTTGGTTCGCGTATTACCGAAAAAGGTCACAATATTACGGTTCACGAAATGACCCGCCTGACCGGGCTGCGAAAAGAGGTGGCCGACCTTGAGCAGGAGGCCAGATCTGTCGAGCAGGGGCTCGAGACCACAAAGGGAGAGAGAATCAGGGCGGAGCAGGAGAGGGTCATGACGGCGCGCCGGCTCCAGGATCTTGATCAGGAAAAGGACAGGCTGGCTGAACAAATCAGGCAGGCGGAAGGCATGGGTCAAAAAAATGCAAGCCGGCCGCAAGAAAGAAGGGTCTTCCCGACAAGGGGGCAGCTTCGGTTGCTGGCCGCCTTGCTCCTGTTCACAGCCGGCCTCTTGTTGTTGCTCTTCAACCGGACTGCGGGTGCCATCCTGGCCGGTCTGGGTGCCTTGTTGCTCCTTGCGCTTGGCTTGCGGCTTATCTGGCTTGGACCTTTGAGCAGGATCCGGTCATTGGGGACAGGCAGCGGCCAGGAACAGCTGAGCCTGCTGCGAAGTGATGTCCAACGGTTGTCCGCGCAGATAGCGACAAGCTCCATCAATCTGGACCGTATGGAGAACTATATCAGTGAACTGGACGGCAGGGAAGCCAGGCTCCTGTCAGAGGCCGGCACCATCGGGAGGAAATACAGGCGGCTGGAAAATGAGTTGATGCGCCTGATCAGGCAATATGCAGGGCCAAGCGAGAGCGCGGATGCAGATGACATTATTACGACCCTTTCCCGGCAGCGTGAATCAAGCGCTCATTACAATGAGATGGTTGCCGACTTGACGCGCCGCATAGCTGAGCTCAAGCATGGCCGCTCCGAAGAGGAGATGCTTCGTGAATACCGCCATGCCTGCAGGGAATTGGGAGACGGAAAAGCAACGGATGAAACAGCAAGGCTTCAAGAGCGGGCCCTGGAGATTTCCAGAGAGCGGATTGCTCTTGCGGCGGCGATCGATGAGGCGGAAGAGAGCTTGCGCGGGAATGTAAAGGATCTGAGTGCCTCGAGAGAATCAACTGTTACTCTGGGAGGGCTTGAACGCAAGTATGAGGCCTTATCGGAATCCTACCGTTCAGCTGTCCATGATTACCTCTGCTCCAACGGGGCAGTCGCCTGGCTGAGAGAGTTGCTCAATCAGTGGAAAGACATCGATGTCGCCTCCTGGATGGCCCTGTCGTCAAGCTACATCAACCGCTTGACCGGGCGGCGCCCGGGAGGGCAGCCCGAGTCCCTGCCGGGCGTGACCCCACGTGAAAAATTGCGCGTGCCCAAGTTTTCAGCCGGCTTTCCAAGGGGCCGGCAGGCTGAATTTACCGACCTTTCTGCCTTTTCAACCGCCCCCCAGTCCACCCGTTACCTTGCGGTCAGAATGGGCCTGGCCGCAGCTCAACAAAAGAGCGGCTTGAGGGGGACACCCCTGTTTTTCCTTGAACCCGCCATTCCTTCCGGCTATTCACAAGCTGAGAACATCCTCAGCGCACTGGAAGAGTGGTCCATGGAGACGGGACAGCAGATTGTCTATTTAACCAATAACCAGCATTTGATCGCGATCGCCCGGGCCAGGGAAATGAACCTGTACTATCCAGGCTGAAGGCAGTGACAAAAAGAGCAGAACCGAGGTGGAGTATGAAAAAAGGGATCAGGATTATTGAAGAGGAATTGGATGCCCTGAAAGAATCGGGTGTCTACAGTGAAGAACGCGTGTTGACAGCTCCTCAGGGCAGCAGGATTGATACGGTGGACAAGAAGGCTGTCGTCAATATGTGCGCCAACAATTATCTGGGACTGTCCAATCATGACGAATTGAAGCAGGCGGCCAAGGACAGCTATGACCGGTGGGGCTACGGCCTGTCGTCTGTCCGCTTCATCTGCGGAACCCAGCTTTTGCACAAGGATTTGGAAG
Organism: uncultured Mageeibacillus sp.; assembly: GCA_964606165.1. GTDB lineage: Bacteria > Bacillota > Clostridia > Saccharofermentanales > DTU023 > UBA4923. The sequence continues at coordinate 41,330 of CAZSFQ010000008.1, read as the reverse complement.
AGGGGCTGGCTGAATTTTTCGGTTTTGAAGATGCCATCTTGTATTCTTCCTGCTTTGATGCCAATGGAGGCCTCTTTGAGACTATTCTGACTGACGGTGACGCTGTTATCAGCGACCGCCTGAATCATGCCAGCATCATCGACGGCATCCGTCTGAGCAAAGCCGCCCGTTACGTTTACGACAATAATGACATGGTACAGCTTGAGGCCCGCCTCAGGGAAGCGGACGAAACAGGGGCCCGCATCAAGCTGATCGCCACCGATGGTGTCTTTTCCATGGACGGCATCATCGCAGACCTGAAAGCCATCTGCGATCTCGCTGACAGCTATGATGCCCTGGTTATGGTGGATGATTCACATGCTTCCGGCTTTGTCGGCGGGACGGGACGGGGAACACCGGAATATTGCGGTGTCACGGGCCGGATCGATATCATGACCAGCACATTGGGCAAGGCCATGGGCGGCGCGTCAGGCGGCTTTACCATGGCGAAAAAGCCGCTTGTCGACTGGCTGCGCCAGAAGAGCAGGCCCTACCTTTTTTCCAATACCCTGGCTCCCGCGATCGCCGCGACATCGCTCAAGGTGCTGGAGATGCTGAGGCGCAATACAGTCTTAATCGACCGCTTGAATGACAATACCCAATATTTCCGCCAGGGAGTCGAAAAGATCGGCCTTGATATCATTCCAGGCCTTCACCCCATTGTTCCTGTCATGGTATATGACGCCGTCAAGGCGATTGATGTGGCTGATTATCTGCTTGAATTGGGTCTTTACGTCATCGCCTTCAAATTTCCCGTCGTACCACAGGGCAAAGCGCGCATCAGGACTCAGGTGTCAGCCGCCCACTCAAAGGAGGATCTTGATTTTGCCATTGACTGTTTTGCCAGGGCCAGGGCAAAATTCAATCTTTGACAAATGAAATAAGTCCTCTTATAATGACCGGTGTTCGCACCATTAGCTCAGTTGGCAGAGCAACTGACTCTTAATCAGTGGGTCCGGGGTTCGAATCCCCGATGGTGTACCAAAAAGGGCGCCTTCTGTACGCAGACGGCGCCCCTGTTCTTTTTAAATAACCGGATCTCAGCGGTATTCCACTGATTTGAGCGCGCTGTCATCCACCACGATCACCCAGGTCAGGCCAGGGTTCAGGATCAGCTCCCGGCCATCCAGGTAGTAGACGATGGGGTCGGTGCGCGAAGTTTTTTCCCAGTCGATGGTGTATTTACGGGCAGCCGTCAGATAAGTTGCCTCCGCCTCGTCAACCCAGTTGATCTTGTTATGAACGCCGTTGGGCATCAGACTGTGCGGCCGGTAAAGGACAATGATATTGGCAATTTCCAGAGCCTGGCCTGTTTGTTCATCCACCAAGAGCACGTCGTTGTTGTATTTATGGTAAACCTGCTTTTCGGCGTCATACTTGAAAGATTCTTTCAATTGACTGTAGTGATAATGGATTTCTGTCACTCGCTCACCGATACCGGGTTTGGCGAACTGGTCCCGGACGCGAAGACCTTGAACCGGTTCGTCAGGCGAGATTGACCCGAACTTCTTTTCCGCGCGCGCATAGGCATTTTCAAGCTTGATGTAGAGATTGTGAGGCGCCACACGGTGGTCTGTCCGGTAGAAGATGGAATAATCTCCTTTCAGGGCGTCCAGGATCCGGATTTCATTGACATGAGGACTGTCCTCAATGACCCGCCAGTTGCCCGCGTAGCAATAAAAAGCCCGGTGCTGGGCAACCAGATCAAGGTAGGCTGGCCGTGCGCTCCTGACGGGACCGACGACACCATCTTCGGAATCTGTCACAAGGAGCAGGCGGGTAGTTCTTCCTTCCGTCATCAACTGGTAAATGAGCTTGGCCTTTGAAAGACCCGATTGAGGCCTGGCGGCGGCAACATTATTAATCATAAAGGCGATGGGGAAGCGGTCAGGAAAAAGAAGCGCGGCGTCCGCGACCGGATCTGGCTCCGTATTGCCTGGTTCAGCCGGGGGGATCGTTGTCACCGCTTCGGTTGACTGTTCCGTTGACTGTTCGGTTGGTGCGGTTTCCGATTCCGTGGAATCACTTGTCCCGCACGACAGGAGTGTCGCGGTAAGGCATACGATCATTAGTAGAGCAACTGTTCTTTTCATCCAGTTCAGATGCGAGCCGGTCCTGGTCAAGGCGCTCGCATTTACCTCCCCATCAAGTTTTATACATGATAGCATGACGGCCTGTGCTATCATGCAAGATGCCTGGGGGCGCTTGTTCCAAACCCCGCGAATGCCTTGAGAGCGGATAAGATGACGAATCAGACAATTATCGAGAAACTGACCCAGTGGATTCATGAATCCGAGGCTACGGTATTTTTCGGAGGCGCCGGCGTTTCGACGGAATCAGGAGTGCCGGATTTTCGAAGCGATACCGGCATCTATTCCCAGATGGGTGGCGCGGAAAGTTACCTGACCCTGGAATTTATGAATGCCCGGCCACAGGAATTTTATTCATTTTACAGGAAATACTTCATGAAGGCCGGTATAAGACCCAACCCGGCGCACATGAAGCTGGCTGAAATGGAATCGGCAGGCATGCTTTCTGCCATTATTACCCAGAATGTCGACGGGCTTCACCAGGCAGCGGGGAGCCGCCGTGTTTATGAACTCCATGGCAGCGGGACTAAATTTTACTGCCAGCGCTGCGCCCGTGTTTACAGTTTCGCTGAAGTTGCATCTGGTTCCGGCGCATTTTATTGCCGGAAAAAAGGTTGCGGCGGCCTGGTGCGGCCGGACATTGTCATGTACGGCGAGCCGCTGAATCAGGAGGTCCTGGCCGGGGCAGTGGATGCCATTTCCGGAGCTGATTTGCTGATCGTCGGGGGTTCTTCCATGACAGTTTACCCTGCCGCCGGCTTGATTGACTACAGAAGGCCAGGATCCAGGCTTGTGCTTATCAACCTGGAAGCGACAGCCTGTGACGGCTTGGCAGACCTGGTTGCACGCGAGTCAATTGGCGCGCTGTTTTCGCTTATTCATCTTAGATCCCATTGAAAACAAGCGCGTTATTTGCTAGCATGGCGTCGGTCCCTGTGGACAAGCGGAGGTAATGCCTTTTGGACGGCAGCAGCTGTACCGGCCCTCTGATGAGGGCAATATTGGAAAAACAAACAATAGTCGCAGCAAATCGCGGTTCACTTCTGTTCGATTTGATCCTGATTTTCATTCTCATTCTGATCAATGGCTTTTTTTCGGCTGCCGAGATAGCGGTGCTGACGCAAAACGACAACCGGATCAGGCAGATGGCCAATGCGGGCCATAAAAAGGCCCGCCGCCTGCTGCGCTTCGTCGATAACAAAAGCCGCTTTCTGTCAACCATTCAAGTCGCGATCACTTTTGCCGGCTTTCTGTCAAGCGCCTTTGCGGCTGATAAAATCGCCGGGAGGATCTACGCGGCCATTGACCCGCTCGCTCAGACGCCTTCATTGCGAACCGTCTCAGTGGTGGGCCTCACCATGCTGCTTTCCTATGTCACCCTGGTCCTGGGTGAGCTGGTACCCAAAAGGCTGGCCCTGCGAAAACCGGAGGCGCTTGCCCTGTCAATCGCGGGCATTTTGCGGGGATTCGATTTTATCTTTTATCCTTTTACGCGCCTGCTTGATTTATCCGGCAACGCCATCATCCGCCTGTTCGGCATTGACCTGTCTGAGACGGCCAGCCAGGTGACGGAGGAGGAAATCCGGATTCTGGTCGAAGCCGGGGCAGGGAGCGGAGATCTCCAGGCGGAGGAAGCCGTCCTGATCAATAACATTTTCGCCTTCGATGACAAGTATGTTTCCGAGATTATGACGCCCCGCGTTTCGGTGACGGGGGTCCCGCTGGATTCCAGCTACGACGAGGCCGTTGAGATCGCGGCAAGCGCGCGCTATTCACGGTTTCCTGTATATGAGGAAGATATTGACGATATCGTGGGGGTTTTGACGGTCAAGGATCTGCTGCGGGTCGCCAGGGATCAGCAGGAGGAAGGGTTCAGCCTCAAGAATATATTAAGACCGACCTATTTCGTTCCGGAAGGAAAGAAGATTGATGTCCTTTTCAGGGAGATGAAACGGCGCCAGATTACCATGGCAGTCGTTGTCGATGAATATGGCGGTACGGAAGGTATCGTCACCCTGGAGGATCTGCTTGAAGAAATCGTCGGTGAGATTGAAGATGAATACGACGCGCCCGAAGAGAGCGTAACCGTCAATCCAGACGGGTCCTACCTCTTCAGCGGCCTTCTGACACCGGCTGAGGCAGGCCGCTATGTGCCTGAGCTTGACGCCTTGAAAGAAGACGATGATTTCGATACCATCGCCGGCTTTGTTCTCTCTTTGCTGGGACACATCCCCCTGCAGGATGAAAAGCCGGAAGTCATCTTCAACCATCTGAAATTCACAGTCCTGGAGATGGAAGACAGGCGGATCGCCAGGATTAAACTGGAAGTTCTGCCGACTGCAGAGGAAAGCAAAAACAGTGACGACAAAATCCGGGATTCCCACAAGCCCTATGACTCCGAATCAGGAAGATGAAAAGAAAGCCGGCTTCATTTCCGGCGAAGCAGCTTCCATCACCGCCATCGACCAGGTCGGGGCATTGCTTCGAACCGACCCGGAACAGGGTCTGGACGACCTTGAAGCGAAAGCCAGGCTTGAAGAGGTCGGAAAGAATGAACTGGAAGGGGAGAAGAGGACTCCTTTGGCCGTGCAGCTTCTCAACCAGTTCAAGGATTTCCTGATTATCATCCTGATCGCGGCGGCCGCGATTTCCGCTGCTCTCGGTGAGACCATTGACGCGGCAATTATCTTCGCGGTTGTCCTGATCAATGCTGTGCTGGGAGCCGTCCAGGAGAATCAGGCGGAAAAGGCCCTGGACGCCTTGAAGAAAATGTCCGCGCCTTACGCGCGGGTCATCCGCGGGGGACAAACCCGCGAGCTGCCGGCAGCGGAGCTGGTCCCCGGAGACCTGGTTGAGCTTGAGGCCGGCGACGTGGTGCCGGCGGATATCAGGCTGCTGGCCAGCGTCAACTTGAAAGCCAATGAATCAGCCTTGACGGGCGAGTCCGTCCCGGTGGCCAAGGACGCGTCGGTTCTTTTCGACGAGATTCCCGGTATCGGTGACAGGACAAACATGGTTTTCAGCGGCATGGAAATCACCTACGGCAGGGGAGAAGGCTGGGTCGTTTCGACGGGCGCCCAAACAGAAATTGGCAGGATCGCCGATCGCCTGAAGCACATTGAAAGCGAAATGACACCGCTCCAGGTCAACTTGAATAAACTGGGCAAGGTGCTGGGGATCTTCTGCCTTTTGGTCTGCGCCATTATTTTCGGTGTCGGCCTGCTCCAGGGAGGTGAGCCGCTGGCCCTCTTCATGGCAGCAATCAGTTTGGCTGTTGCCGCCATCCCCGAGGGGCTGCCAGCCGTTGTAACCATATTGCTGGCGATCGGGATGAAACAGATGGCCAGGGAAAACGCCATCGTCAAGCGCCTTCTGGCAGTGGAAACCCTGGGGAGCGTCAACACCATCTGTTCTGACAAGACGGGGACCCTCACACAAAATGAAATGACAGTTACCCGCCTTTATGCCGACAAGCTGAATTTCCTTGTGACAGGAACCGGTTACTCAACCAAAGGGGCCATCTTTCCGGAGGATGGAAGCGGGCCCGAAGAAGTTTCTTCACCGGTTCTTGACCGGATGCTGGCCATCGGCGCGCTTTGCAATGACGCGGTTCTGGTCGAATCCTCAGAAAGCGGCCAGGTTACCATGATTGGGGACCCGACCGAAGGCGCCATGCTGACAGCCGCGGCCAAAGGGGGCATCTATGCGGGAGAGCTGCGCCGCTCTTATCCCGTCATCTGGGAAATGCCTTTCGATTCGGAACGTAAAATGATGTCAGTCGGCTGTCTGCTCGATGACGGGCAGTTCTACTCCATGACCAAGGGCGCGCCGGACCACATCCTGCTGCGATGCGACCGGGAGATGACAACTGTGGGGGTCATCCCTATGACAGACGAAAGGCGGCAGATGATTCTGGAGCATAACTCCTCTTACGCCCGCCAGGCACTTCGCGTCCTCGGCTTTGCCTTCAAAACACATGAAAGCGACCGCTTCGATGACGCGGAACAGGGCATGGTCTTCACCGGCTTGATGGGCATGATGGATCCGCCCAGACCGGAAGTCAAGGCGGCCATCGAAGTCTGCCATCAGGCGGGAATCGATGTTGTCATGATCACGGGTGACCATGAGGAAACAGCCGCGGCCATCGCTGATCAGCTTAAATTGCGGGACCAGGGAGATGGAGTCCTGACCGGCAGGCAGCTTCAGGAAATGACCGACCAGGAACTTTATGACCGAAGCGGGACTACATCGGTCTACGCGCGGGTATCACCTGAGCACAAGGTCAGGATTATCGAAGCCCTCAAACGGGCCGGCCGGATTGTCTCCATGACCGGTGACGGCGTCAATGACGCGCCCGCCCTGAAACGGGCTGATATCGGTGTTGCTATGGGGATTACAGGAACAGAGGTGGCCAAGGGGGCTGCCGATATGATTCTGACTGACGATAATTTCGGCACCATTGTCAAGGCCGTGGAACAGGGCCGGGTCATCTATGCCAATATCCGCAAAGTCGTCAGTTTCCTCCTCTCCTGCAATGTAGGCGAAATTCTGGTCATCTTTATTACCACCATGCTGTTTGGTCCTGCCTACGCGCCCCTGATCCCAGTACAGCTTCTCTGGCTTAACCTGGTGACGGACAGCTTCCCTGCCCTCGCGCTTGGCAGGGAAGTATCAGAAGACGGCATCATGCTTGACCCGCCGCGCAAGAAAAATGAAAGAATTCTGAACCGCCCCATGATGAGTTCAATTGTTTTTCAATCCCTTGCGATTTTCATTACCGTCTTTGCGGCATTCAATATCGGCCGGTATTTTTATCCGGACATCCAGGCCGGCTCTCCGGCGGCTTTTTCCCTGATGCCCCTGCCCGGAGCCATGCCTTCATGGGGTGCCCATACTTACGCCTTTACCGCCTTGATCCTGTCCGAGCTGCTGCGGGTCTACTCGGGAAGATCCGAACACTCCTCCGTCTTCCGCCTGGGGCTGTTCACCAATAAAAGCCTGAACAAGGCGGTCTTGTTGTCCCTTGCCCTGACCCTGGCAGTTCTCTACCTGCCCTTGTTTGAAATCTATTTTCGGACCATCCCTCTGGCCCTGCGCGACTGGGCCATCATCCTGGTTCTTGTCATGATTCCCTTTTTCTCAGGGGAATTGTCCAAAATGGTCTCTGCCAGGAGAGCCAGGAGGACGGCCGGCACTTGACGGCGGGAGACGGAAGGGCTATACTCACTGGCGTACAAGTAGAAGTTCCGCTTCTCACCTCAAGCGCAAGCGAAAAGGTTTACAGATACCGGCCGGGGCAGGCGGTTTTTGTCGAGCGGAACAGATCCGCTTTTTTGTTGCCCTAAAAGGAGGCTCGATATCAGACAATCAAACAGAGCCCACGCGATCAACGGGGAAATCCGTTTTCCTCAGGTCAGGCTCGTGGATGAAGAGGGAAAAATGGTAGGTGTTGTTCCCATCGAAGAAGCCCAGCGAAGGGCCTACGACGCCAATCTCGATCTTGTGCTTATTTCACCCTCCCCGGACAATCCGGTATGCAAAATCATGGATTACGGGAAGTTCATCTTTGAACAGGAAAAGAAGAAGCGCGAGGCGAGAAAGAACCAGAAAACAGTCAATGTCAAGGAAGTCCAGCTGAAGCTGACGACCGAGGAACATGATCTGGATGTCAAGGTTCGCAACGCACGGCGTTTTCTTGAAGCAGGGGATCGCGTTAAAGTGGTCATCCGTTTCCGCGGCCGGGAAATGACGCATACTGACCAGGGCTATGGGGTGATGGAGGATTTTGCCGATGCCGTGTCGGATGTCGGTTCCATCGACCGGCAGGCCAAGGCCGAAGGCCGCAACATGATCATGTTTTTGTCGCCCTTGAAAGATTAGAATCGGGGGCTGACCCCCGATGATCCATAGAAGAAACAAAGGCTGAAGGGAGGCTATTTATGCCTAAGCAGAAAACACACAGTTCGTCCAAAAAGCGCTATAAGGTGACCGGCACGGGGAAGTATCTCCGCTCGCAGGCTTTCACCAGCCATATTTTGACCAAGAAGACACCGAAAAGGAAGCGCAATTTGCGCAAAACCACCCTGGTCTCGGCGCAGGACGCCAAGCGGTTGCGCCGGCTCTTGCCTTATAAGTGATCGGTGATTTGATAAGAAGGGGAGGGATACAGGATGTCCAGAGTAAAAAGAAGCACGGTTTTGCGCCGGCGCCATAAAAGAGTTTTAAAGCGGGCCAAGGGCTATTTCGGCCGCAAGGGAACACAGTACCGTGTCGCCAACCAGGCGGTTATGAAGTCAGGTCAATACGCTTACAACGACCGCCGCAGGAAAAAGCGGGATTTCCGCCGTTTGTGGATCGCCCGCATCAACGCCGCTGCCCGCGCCAATGGTATGAGTTACAGCCGTTTTATCAACGGTTTGAACCTTGCCGGTGTTGCGCTCGACAGGAAAGCGCTGGCCGATTTGGCTGTCAACGATAAGAACGGCTTCAGCGAGCTGGTGAGTATTTCCAAGAGCGCTTTGAAGGTTTCTTAAGAGGCGGACCCGAAACAGTAAGACAGCAGAGGGGCGGAACAATCCGCCCTTGCCTCGCCAAGGCAACCTGAAAAACAGGCTTGTGAAAGAGATAAAATCCAAAGACAATCCGCTTTATAAAAAGCTCGTCGCGCTTCAGTCAGCCGCCTATGCGCGGAAGAATCAACTGATAACAGTCGAGGGGCTGCGGCATACCCTTGATGTCTTGCAATCCGGTCATAAGCCGGAGTACATCTTCTTTTGCGAGGACGAAAAGGGAGCTGAAGCCTGCCGGCAAATCACCGTGAGCCTGGAAGAAAAAGGTGAGAATCTGGGGGATATGCGGTTTGTCCGGCTTTCTGCCCCGCTCTTTTACCGCGCTTCGGTACAAAAGACGCCCCAGGGAGTGATTGCGCTTGTAGCTTACCGGATGGGGCAACTGGAGCCCTTTTTGGAATCATTGGGAAGTGAAGCGGATGCATGCCGGCTATTGATTCTGGAAGCCATCCAGGATCCCGGCAATGTGGGTACCCTGATCCGGACAGCGGACGCCTTTTCCCTGGACGGCGTTATTCTGACTGATTCCTGCGCTTCGGTCTGGAACCCCAAAACAGTGGCTGCCTCCATGGGATCTCTTTTTCATATTCCCATCATTGAAGGAGCCGGCGGGGTGTGTCCTGCGCTGAATCTTCTGAAGCAGACCGGTTTTGAGATCCTGGCAGCGGGACTGGAAGGGGAGGACCTGGCGGCCTGGTCCAGTTTCAAGCCGCGTCTGGCTTTGATGCTGGGCAATGAGGGAAGCGGCCTCTCTGCCGGTGCGCTGGAGGAAGCGGACAGGGTTTTGCGCATTCCCATGCCGGGCCGTGCCGAATCGCTTAATGTCGCTTCGGCAGGCGCCATATTGCTTTGGGAGCTTGCAGGACGGCGGCGTGAAGGCGGATCCGGTATGGTATAAGAAGGCGCCTTGTGTTACAATGAGCGACGGTTCATTCCCTGTCATGGTCTTTGGCCTTGTCCGGCCTTGACGCTGATACGGGAGTATAGGAGGAAAAATGGACAAAGAAACAAAACAAACCATTATTGACGCGTACGCGACGCATCCGGACGATACTGGATCGCCGGAGGTTCAGGTGGCCCTTCTCACATGGAGGATCAATCACCTGACGGAGCATCTGAAAGTTCACAAGGGGGATTTCCATTCCCGGCGAGGACTTTTAAAACTGGTCGGCCAAAGGCGCGCCCTGCTCGATTATCTTGCCAAGCTGGAGATCGAGCGCTACCGCACTCTAATTGCCCGGCTGGGACTCAGACGTTAAAGAGATCAAGCTTGACGGCGGCCTGGTGACCGCCGTCATTCTTGTAGGTTGGGAGGCCGTATACAGGCAGTGGGACGTAGATTGCGCCGCTCTTCATGAAGAAGGGATGCGGACTCTACACTCTATTGCCTGAAATCTGTCTCCAAGTGAAAAATTGAAAGATGGCGCCTTTAGCTTAAGAAGATGAAGGCCGGAGGCGCGCCAGCTGTTATGGAGGAATAACAATCATGGAAAAAAGAATTTATGAAATGGAGCTGACTGGATCCCCTCTCTTTTTGGAGACAGGAGAATTGGCTCAGTTCGCCAATGGAGCGGTCCTTGTCCGCTACGGTGATACAGCGGTTTTAACAACCGTTACCGCATCAGCCGAACCGCGTGAAGGAATCGATTTCTTTCCGCTGTCAGTTGACTATGAGGAAAAAATGTACAGTGTCGGCAGGATCCCGGGCGGCTTTTTGAAGCGCGAAGGACGGCCGACCGAAAATGCGGTGCTGACCGCCCGGTCCATTGACCGGCCCATCAGGCCGCTTTTCCCCGACGACCTGCGCAATGATGTGGTCGTCAATAACCTGATCCTTTCGGTCGATCACGATCATTCGCCGCAAGTGGCGGCCCTGGTCGGAACATCCGCCGCCATCGCCATCTCCGACATTCCCTGGAATGGACCGGTTGCCGGCGTCCAGCTAGCCATTGTGGACGGCCAGGTCATGGTCAATCCCGATCTGGAGAACCTGAAACAATCCGACCTGGATCTTTTCCTGGCCGGGACAGAAGACAAGATCTGCATGATCGAAGCCGGGGCCAATGAAGTATCCGACGAAATGATGCTGGAAGCCATCGAGCAGGGTCATCAGGCAATTGGCGAGGTGTGCAGGCTGATCAAGCGGATGCGCGATGAAATCGGCAAGGAGAAATTCAGCTATGAATCAAGGAAGGCGCCGGCGGAACTGCTCGGTCGTGTAAGCGAGCGCTATTTTGACCGCATGAAGGAAGCTGTCCTTTCGGCCGATAAATCCGTGCGGGATCGTGCGGTCAACGCTCTGGCCGACGAAATCAAACTCTTCATCAATGAGGATTATGAGGAGATGGCCGCTTTTACACCCGAAGTGGTCGATGCTCTGGAAAAGCAGGTGGTACGCCACTACCTGCTGAATGAACAGCGGCGTGTCGACGGGCGCGGCCTTGAGGATATCAGGGAGCTGAGAGCGGAGATCGACCTGTTCCCGCGCGTTCACGGCTCCGCCTTGTTCTCGCGCGGCCAGACCCAGGTCATGACCATCTGCACCCTTGGCACCGTTGATGACGCGCAGCGCCTGGACGGGGTCGACACCCAGGATAGCAAACGCTATATGCACCAGTATAACTTCCCCGCCTACAGTGTCGGCGAGGCCCGCCCCAACCGCTCGCCCGGCCGGCGCGAAATCGGTCACGGTGCCCTTGCGGAGCGTGCCCTGATTCCCGTCCTGCCCAGCCTGGACGAATTCCCCTATACCATCCGCTGCGTCTCGGAAGTGACCATGTCAAACGGGTCGACTTCCCAGGCCTCGGTCTGCTCCAGCTCCCTTGCCCTGATGGCTGCCGGCGTCCCGGTCACAAAGCCCGTCGCCGGTATCTCTTCAGGCCTGATCATCGACCCTGAAGACAGGGATCGCTACATGGTATTCATGGATATCCAGGGCATCGAAGACTTTTTCGGCGACATGGACTTCAAGGTAGCGGGAACCCGGGATGGAATTACAGCCGTTCAGGTTGACATCAAGGTTGACGGTCTGACCATTGACATGGTCCGCGACGCCTTCGAACTTACCCGAAAGGGCAGGCTCCAGATTCTGGACCAGGCCATGGACCCCGTTATCGCCCAGGCAAGAGAGGATCTGTCACCTTACGCGCCCAAGATTGACCAAATCGATATTCCGTCTGACAAGATCCGTGACGTAATCGGCACGGGCGGCAAGGTGATCCGCAAGATCGTTGAGCTGACCGGCGCCCAGATCGATGTGGAGGAAGAAGGTTCGCTTGGCCACGTCTATATCGCTTCAACCGATACGGAAGCCCGGAATAAGGCCATGGAGATTATTCGCGCCATCGTCTTTGATCCCGAGCCGGGCGCTGTCTTTGATGGCGTGGTCACCCGTTTGATGACCTTTGGCGCTTTCGTTGAGATTGCCCCGGGCAAGGAAGGGCTTGTTCATATTTCGAAAATGTCCTGGAACCGTGTAAACAAGGTTGAAGATGTCCTTTCGGTCGGCGACCATGTCAAAGTCGTTGTCTCTGAAATTGATGACCAGGGAAGGCTGAATCTTTCAATGCGCGACCTGACCGAAAAGCCAGAAGGTTATGTTGAAAGAGAAGAGACACGTTCCAGCGGACGCGGCGACAGACGTTCTGACGGACAGCGCGGCAGCGGCGGGAGAAACTACCGCAACAGCGGAGATCGTGGTGATCGCGGCGGCGACCGTGGCAGCCGTGACAGCTCACGCGGCTCTTACTCCAAAGGCAACTACGAACGCCGCGAGAAGCGTGACGGGGAAGAGTCCGGCGGACAAAAGGGCGAACCGCGTAAAGGACGCCATTTCTAAACAGGTCGATTGACACGGCTTTCATCCCTTTGCTATGATGAACGCCGTCCGGTGGCGCTTAGGCGTCACCTGATAGGGGAGTGGCTCAATGGTAGAGCAACGGTCTCCAAAACCGTGGGTTGCGGGTTCGAATCCTGTCTCCCCTGCCAGATGAGGGCCCCGGCTGCCAAGCCGGGGTTCTCCACACAAGATCGGGGTGTAGCTCAGGTGGCTAGAGTGCTTGCTTGGGGTGCAAGAGGTCGCAAGTTCAAGTCTTGTCACTCCGACCATGGAAAAGGGGCTGCTTCGTCAGGAGCAGTCCCTTTTTGTCAGGCTGAATGCCCGGGCCCTCATGTATAATCAAGGCATGAATGTTCAAAAACATAAGAGACAACCGCTTACCAAGGTCATTATCCACACCGACGGCGCCTGCTCGGGCAATCCCGGCCCCGGCGGCTGGGCCGCCATTGTCCGCGCCATGGATGTCGAAAAAGAAATTTCCGGTTACCACCCAGACACAACCAACAACCGCATGGAACTGACTGCGGCGCTCAAGGCTCTGCAATCGCTTAAGCGGCCATGCCGTGTCGATTTATACAGTGACAGCGCTTACCTGGTTTCTGCCTTTAACGAGCGATGGATTGAAAACTGGCGGCAGAGGGGATGGAAAAATGCCGCCAAAATGCCTGTCGCCAACCAGGATTTATGGGAGTCGCTCTGGGAGGAGCACCTCCGCCACGATATCAGCTGGCACAAGGTCAAAGGTCATTCTGACAATGAATACAACAATCGCTGTGATAAAATGGCGGTCAATGAAATACTTCGAAATACGACAGGGAACTGAAGCGGAGGATCAGGCAGGATGAGTCAGGAGCCGGATAAAAACAGCTGGAAACGCATACCTGATGTCCGTGCGCCCCGTGTTTTGCCTGAGGAAGCGAATAAGGGCGCAGACAGGAAAAAGCTGCCACACTGCGCGGCTGAGCCTCTTTTGTCAGAGGAAGTACTTGGCGTTGATCCGCGCTTTATCGGACGGATCTTTTCAGTGGAAGTTCAGAAAGTCCAGTTGCCTGACGGAAGGCATACGACCCGCGAAGTGGTCCGGCACCCCGGCGGTTCCTGCGTGGTCGCCCTTGATGAGGCCGGATCCATTTATCTGGTTCATCAGTACAGGGTGGGGACCGGCGGCCCGTCGCGTGAGATTCCCGCAGGCAAGCTGGATCCGCCCGAAGATGCCTTGACCTGCGCGCGAAGGGAATTGGCTGAAGAGACCGGTTTGACTGCTGACCGGTGGGATCTTTTAATCCGATTTTACCCCTCACCGGGCTATACAGATGAAGTCATTCATATCTATCTGGCCCGCGAATTGATGAAAGGTCCTGCCAGCCCGGACGAAGGCGAGTTTATCTCCTGTGAGCGTATCCGCCTCGAAACGGCGCTCGATGAGATCAGGGACGGGATCCTTACTGATGGGAAAACATGTCTGGGCATTCTCCTGACTGCCCTTGCCACAGGCCTGTTGAGGTAGCAGCACCATGCCGGAATCAAAAGGACAAGCGGATAAGATGCTGACCAGGCGCCAGCAGCGGGATATTTTGGGGACCTTGTTTCTGGCCCTGTCCCTGCTCATGGCCTTTGCCTTATACGCTCCGGCATCCTGGACAGGCTGGCTCGGCCGTGCGCTCTCCACTGTCAATTCCGGCCTTTTCGGTACGGCCGCCTTGATTCTGCCGGTCATTCTTTTGGTTTTTTCCCTCATGTTTTTTCTCCAGCGCCTGGCAGCAGTCACTGCCAAGCAGGCTGGCGCGCTCTTTTTAATCTACCTGATCGCCACCTCACTGATTTCACTCTTCGTTTTACCTTACGGGCAGCTTATGAAAGTGATCGGATCTGTGGCTCCTGGTGAAATTGCCGGATTCCGCCTGATCCGTGAACTTTGGAACTTTGGCCGCTTCCCCCAGGCAATCCAGACAGGTAATCACTGGAGCGGCGGCCTGGCAGGAGGACTGGTTGCCAATTCCCTGGAACGTGTCGCAGGATTGACAGGCGCCCTGATCATCCTTTTTGCCCTCCTTGTTACAGTTCTTGTCTTCGCCTTTGGCCTGTCACCCTCCCGGATGGCCGGCTGGCCCGCTTTAATTCGCGATGAGGATCCCGGTCTCCCTGCTGAAACGGATGGAGAAGAGGAAGAAAGTCTGGAGGAGGAAGAAGAGCGGCAGGGTATTTTTGCCAGACTCTTCAAACGCAGGCCGCAGGCTGTTACGGAGGAGGAAGCTGAACCTCTCCTTGAACCGCCTATTCCGGCGATTACAGGACCTCCAGGCTGGAACACACTTTATCCGCCCGCTGAGACCGAGTCGGGACATGTAAGCGGGAGAATCCAGTTTCATAAACCACCGCCCGGATACCAGTCAGCTGACGGTGAGGTCAAGCCACGTATGCCCTTGCAAGGTGTCCCTTACCTCTTTACCCCCCCATCGACGGCACCTCTTCCTCCGCTACAGGACCTGAAACAGGAGGAGGCCCGGGAAGGCGCGGAGTCCCGGGAGCTGGCCATGAGGCCGCCTGAAGCCCTGCAGGCAGCTGATCCTTCGGCAGGCAGCCGCAGAAAACCGGTTAAGCGCTACCGTGCTGAACAGCTGAGTGTCTTATCTGAATACCGGCCGCCCCCCCTCACACTTCTGAAAGAGGACAGCGGCATGAAAAAGACGCCGCAGGAGATCCGGGAGATCCGCGAACTGGGGCGCAAACTTGAGGAAACACTGGACAATTTCGGTGTGGACGCCCATATCGTCAATTACACAACCGGCCCCACCATCACGCGTTTCGAATTAGCGCCCGGACCGGGGATCAAGGTGAGCAGGATCGTCAACCTTTCAGATGACATCGCGCTCAGCCTGGCGGCCATGGGCGTCCGTATCGAAGCGCCCATCCCGGGCAAGGCAGCCATCGGAATAGAGATCCCCAACAAAAAGATGAGTCCCGTACTCTTAAGAAGCCTGCTTGAGTCAAGAGAGTTCAAACAGGCGCGCGGTCCGCTTGTCGCAGCCCTGGGCCGTGATGTGGGCGGTGAGGCCATCCTGTGTGATCTGGCTAAGATGCCCCATCTTTTGATCGCGGGGGCAACCGGTTCGGGCAAGTCGGTGTGCATCAATTCCATCCTTGTCAGCATTCTTTACCGCTCGTCTCCAAAAGATGTCCGCATGTTGATGATCGACCCCAAAATCGTGGAACTCAATGTTTACAATGGGATTCCCCATCTGCTCCAACCCGTTGTGACCAACCCGGAAAAAGCCTATGGCGTCCTTAACTACGCCTGTGCCGAGATGGAAAGGCGCTACCGCCTTTTCGCCGACAAGAAAGTACGCGATATCACGTCTTACAATGATGCGGTACGCCGTAGCAGGAAGTCGGATGACCAGGAAGAGGCTATACCCAATATCCTGATCGTGATTGACGAACTGGCTGACTTGATGGCCATTACCCAGCACCAGGTTGAAAGTGCCATATCAAGACTGATGGCAAAAGCCAGGGCGGTGGGCATCCACGTCATTATCGCGACACAACGCCCTTCGGTTGATGTCATCACCGGCGTCATCAAGGCCAACATTCCCTCGCGGATTGCCTTTGCTGTCGCCTCCCAGGTCGATTCACGGACCATCATCGATTCAGGCGGCGCCGAAAAATTGCTGGGCAGGGGAGACATGCTCTATTTTCCGCTCGGTTCAATCAAGGCAGTCAGGGGACAGGGGGCCTTCGTCAGCAACAGGGAAGTTGAACGGATACTGGCCTATATCAAGAGTTATTATCCGGAAGACTATGACGAAAAGGTGGCCGACGCCATCGAAAATCCAGATGTCGAGGATAAGTCCTCCCTTTCGGAAGACGGGGAGGATGAGTTGTTGATGGAGGCGCTGCGGGTGGTTGTGGAGGCCGACTACGCCGCGGTTTCCCTTTTACAGCGAAAGCTTCAGATCGGCTATCCCCGGGCGGCAAGACTGGTTGACCGCCTGAGCGAACTCGGTTATGTCGGGCCTTTCGAGGGCAGCAAACCGAGAAAGCTGCTCATCACGCGAGATCAATACGAGCGCCTTTCACCGGAAGATTTTGGCTAGGAAGACCATGACGGTTTTGCGTGAGATGTCTTTTCAAGCAGATTCAGCTGAAGTGATCTCGGTTGGCACTGAGCTTTTGCTGGGACAAACCCTTGATACCAATGCCTGCTTCCTGTCCCGCCAGCTGGCTGAACTGGGTATTTCCACCTACCGCCACACCGTCGTCGGAGACAACCCGCAACGCCTGGAAAAAGCGATCCGCTCGGCCCTGGCCGAAAATGACCTGGTTGTCACAACAGGAGGGCTGGGACCGACCGCCGACGATGTGACCACAGAGGTGGTCGCGGCCCTGGCCGGTCTTCCCCTTGTCAAAGATAGGGCCGTGGAGGATGAGCTCCGGAGACGGTATCCTGACCGGCCGCCTGAAGATTTTGCCTCTTACCCCCTGGTTCCACAAGGGTCGGTCGTTTTCAAAAATGAATGGGGAACTGCGCCCGGTTCTTTCCTTTTCATTCAAGTACATGGCAATAAAAAGGCTATTTTGATCCTGCCCGGACCGCCCGATGAGATGGAGCCAATGTTTCTTGCTTCCGTCCGGCCCTTTTTGGAGAATTACAGTCATTATCATTTCATCCACCGCTATGTCCGCTTGTTCGGCATCGGAGAATCGAAAGCGGAAGAAAGAATCAAGGATTTGCTGGAAAACCAAAAGGAGGTAACCATCGCCCCTTATGCCTCCTTGAAGGAGGTTGTGATCCGGGTATCCCAGCGCCGGGAGCAAGGCGATGCCACAGATCTCACGCAAGCGCTGGTCGGGGAATTGGAGGAGAGGTTCGGTTCCTGTGTTTTTGAAATCGGCCCCCGTCCGCTGGAGCTTGTCCTCTTGGATCTTCTGGTCGAAAAGCGCTTGACCATCGCCTTTGCCGAGTCCTTAACGGCGGGTATGGCTCTTTCAACCATGGCGGATATTCCTGGTTCCTCTGCGTCTTTACTGGGCGGGATGGTTACCTACAATGACGAAATGAAGCACCGTCTGCTGGGAGTACCCTTCAAGCTTCTGTCATCCGCAGGGGCAGTCAGCTGTCCCGCCGCCATTGCCATGGCCGAAGGCTGCCTGGCCAGGACGGGAGCGGATCTTGCCCTGTCCTATACAGGGATTGCCGGGCCGGGCGGCGGAACCGCTGAGACTCCGGCCGGGACAGTTTGGATTGCCTGCGCCCGGGCAGGAAAAACGACGGTGGCCAGGAAATACCATTTTACGGGAGACCGCTTCCGGGTACGTACACGTGCTGTTTACAGCGGTTATGATCTTCTGCGGAGGCTGCTGCTCGGCTTATGAGGAGGCGCAGGGAAGAATACGGCCGGCTTTTAACGGATCCGAGAAAGGCCGGCATGCGTGTTTTATCTTCAGGAAGGGCAACGGCCCTCCTTATGTTTTCACTTGCGACCGCCAAGCTGACAGGATTCGCGAGAGAGATTCTGATCGCGCCGACTTTCGGTTACGGTGTCAATACAGATGCCTATTTCATCGGATTCCAGATCCCGGACCTCTTTTATCAGCTCCTCGTTGGCGGTACTTTCGCCGCGGCGGTCACGCCGGCCGTATCCTCGGCCCTGGCCCGGGATGAGGAGAGGAAGCTTTGGCGAAGTCTCAGCACCCTGATCAATGTCTTCCTGATCGCTTTTTTGATCGCTATTTTGCTGGGAGAGATATTTGCGGGACCTATCATAAGTGTTTACAACCCCAACAAGGATGCCGCCATTATCGAGCGCGCCACCGCCGTGGCCCGGATGCTCTTTCCCCAGACCATCTTCCTCTTCCTGGCCGGCATGTGCGTGGGTGTCCTGAACGGGCACAAACTTTTTCAGCGGGCTGCTTTTACGACAACCCTTTACAACCTTGTCTGCATCTTCTTCATGGTCCGCTGGGGTGATCAAAGCCCGGGAGCCCCTTCCAAGGTCGCGCTCGGCGTCGTGATCTCAGCAGCCGTCAATTTCTTCTACCTGGCTTTCATGGCCAGGCGTGTCATTCACTACAAGCCGCTCATCGATTTGCAGGACCGGGGCTACCGCCACCTGATCCGGCTTGCGGTCCCCACTTTGATTTCGGGTACGGCAATCCAGCTCAACTCCATTATTCAAACCGCTTTTGCCAACCAGTTTACCGGGGCCGTGACCTCGCTGCGCCACGCCCAGACCATGTGGAAACTGCCTTACGGAATCTTCGCGCTCGCGGTCGCAAGCGTCATGTCACCCAACCTGACACGGGCCTTTGCAAACCGGCGTTACGAAGACATGAGAAAGATCTACACCGAATCGCTTCGCCGGGCGCTTTATTATGTCACCCCCTTCATCCTTATTTTCGCGGTCATGGCGGAAGAGACAGTTGAAGCGGTCTTTCAATGGGGCGGCGCCATACCCCTCGAGAATCTTCTCATTGAAGGGAGCCTGCTTCGCCTTTACAGCCCGGCCATCTTCTTTTTGACCTTCTATGAGGTGGCCAACCAGGCATTTTACGCCCGTCACATGACCCGCGTCTCGCTTGTGACATCGCTTATCTCACTGGTGCTCAATCCTCTCTTCTGTGTCTTGTTCACCCAGGTGCTTGACTTGGGGATTTACGGTCTGCCGCTCGCCTACATCGTGAACAGCGCCATCAATATGGTCATGATCGCCACACTTTATCGCCTTCACATAAAAAGGGCCAGACCTTACCGGATGTTTCCTTTTTATCTCCGACTGGCACTGTGTTCAGCGACAACGGTCATCGTCATCCTGGGCCTGAATACCCTGCCCCTTGAACCGGCCAACAAGCTGATGCAGCTAATCTTTTACGCCATCAAGGCCATTCTGGCTATGGTGACTTACTATCTGACGGGAATTGCCATCAATTTCCGTGAGTCAAAGGATTTGCAGGGTATGATCCGCCGCTTCCTGAAGCTGTCTCCTGCCCATTCGTGACCGGAGGGACGGGCCGGGTCAAAAAGGCGATCAAAAGCAGACCCGGAATGGCAATCCGATTGACGCGGCCGGACACTTTCGGTAAGATGGAATTAATCGAGAAGGAACAAAAGTTCTGAACTGTCAGACAGAAATTTGAATCATAATCAGCGGGAGGTTGCCATGGCCAAGGGAGCCAAATCAAAACAGGATATTAAGCCAAGAGAAGATAAAGATCGTCAGGTCGCGTTGAAAGCGGCTCTTGACCGGATCGAGAAGGATTTCGGCAAGGGAGCCGTCTTGACTCTGGGCGACACGGAAGTCATGGAAGTGGAATCGATCCCGACCGGGGCGCTTTCTCTGGATGTGGCGCTGGGTATCGGCGGTTTGCCGCGCGGGAGGGTGATTGAGGTTTACGGACCTGAATCATCGGGAAAAACCACGGTGGCGCTCCACAGCATCGCCGAAGCCCAGAAACTGGGCGGCATCGCCGCCTTCATTGACGCGGAGCATTCACTTGATCCGTCTTATGCCGCAAATCTCGGTGTCGATATTGAAAACCTGATTGTCTCCCAACCCGATTACGGCGAGCAGGCGCTTGAAATCGCCGAAGCCCTTGCACGGTCGGGCGCCGTCGATGTCATCGTGATCGATTCCGTCGCCGCCCTTGTGCCGCGCGCTGAGATTGACGGGGAAATGGGAGACGCCGTTGTCGGCCTCCAGGCCCGTTTGATGTCGCAGGCTCTGAGAAAATTGGCGGCGGTCATTAATAAAAGCCGCACCATGGTGATCTTCATCAATCAGTTGCGTGAAAAGATCGGTGTTATGTTCGGCAGCCCCGAGACGACGACGGGGGGCCGGGCGCTTAAGTTCTATGCCAGCGTCAGACTGGACATCCGCCGCATCGGCAAGATCGAGATGGGGGACAAGCTGGTCGGATCGCGGACACGGGCCAAGGTGGTCAAAAATAAGGTGGCGCCTCCCTTCCATGAAGCGGAGTTCGACATTCTTTATGGCCGCGGAATCTCACAAACCGGATGTATCCTCGACATGGGCGTTGACGCGGACATTATTAAAAAAAGCGGATCCTGGTTTTCCTACAAAGACCAAAGATTGGGACAGGGGCGTGACAACGTGCGTGCTTTCCTGGAAGAGGAAGGCAATCGTGAACTCTATGAAGAGATCGAGAAGGAGGTCCGCGGCTACTACCTGGATGACTCCGGCCGCCAAAGCGTTGATTCCGGACAGCCGGATCATGAAGCCGGCGATCTGCTTGATGCCGACGTTGACGCCATGCTCGGGCTGGATTTATGAGCCAGTCGGAAATCTTTGAGGAAGCACGAAAAAAAGCGGCGGCCTTCATAGGGATCGATCACGCGAAGTCGTCCGGCCGCGTCAGGCGAAATCTCCTGCGCAAGGGAGTTGATCCAAAAACCGCTGAGCAAGTCGTCGCCTATTTCATCGGGATCGATTATATTAACGACGAACGGGCGGCAGCCGCGGTCGCGGCCCGCTACCGCGGGCGGAAAACCAGATCGCGGCGCAGTATGGTCGGTGTGCTCATCCAAAACGGAATCGAACCCAGGGTGGCGGAAGCTTTTGTTCTGCGCCTTGACGAGGACCGTGACACGGCAGCGCGGCTTTGTCAGCAGGTCTGTTCCGACCCTTCGCCGGACCAGGAGATGGACTTGATGAAACTCCTGACGCGGCGCGGCTATCCGGCTGGTCTGGCCCGAGAGGTGATTAAAAACCTGCTGGAATCATGAATCAGTCCTTTTATCTTTTATCACTTGGCTGCCCCAAGAATGAAGTTGATTCTGAATGCATGAGCGCCCTTTTAAAAAAGGCGGGTTATTCTTTTGAAAGTGACCCCCGCTCGGCCCGCTTTCTGATTGTCAATACCTGCGCCTTCATTGAGCCCGCAGTCGAGGAGGCCATTGAAGCCATCCTGGACCTGGCTGAACAAAAGGGAGAAGATTCCTTTCTGATTGTTGCCGGCTGTCTGCCACAGCGATACAAGGAAAAAATCTTCCTTGAATTTCCCGAAGTGGACGCCATCCTGGGCACGGGAGAATACGGGAAAATTGTGGGTGCCCTCAAAGCTTTGGTCCGGGGAGATGACCTGCGCTCGCACCGCCCCGGGCCGCCGGGAGATGTTTCATACCTTGATGTCAACCGGGTCCCGTCCGCCCTCGCGGGTACTTACGCCTATTTGAAAATCGCGGAAGGTTGTTCCAATGCCTGTGCCTACTGCGCCATCCCCCGCCTGCGCGGTCCCCAGCGTTCGAGGCAGCCGCAGGCCATCGTGAATGAAGCGCGTCATTTAGCTGAGCAGGGTGTCCGTGAATTGATCCTGGTCGCCCAGGACACGACACGCTACGGCATGGACCTTATGGGGACGCCGGCACTTGCCTCGCTCCTGAGGCGGTTGACAACAGAGTTGCCGGACATCGAACTGATCCGCTGCCTCTATTTTTACGCCGATGCCGTAACGGATGAATTGATAGAAGAAATGGGTTCCAATCCCAAGCTGGCCCCCTATGTCGATCTTCCCATCCAGCATGCCTCCGACGTCATCCTGGCGCGCATGAGACGCCGCGAGACCATCGGGGAGATCACACGAACCATCGAAAAATTCCGCCAAAGAATCCCCCGGGTTATCATCCGGTCCACCGTTATCACAGGCTTTCCCGGGGAAGGCGAGGAGGAGTTTCGCCAATTGCTTGATTATGTCAAGATGATCCGCTTCGACCGCCTCGGCTGTTTTGTTTTCTCACCCGAGGAAGGGACTCCCGCGGCAGGGATGACGGATCAGGTCTCCCGGGCCACAGCATCCTCCCGTGCCGCCCTGATTATGGAAACCCAAAAAGAAATCGCGCTCGCCGCCAATAAAAAAAGGATCGGCCAGGTAACGCGCGTCCTTTTCGAAGGGGTCGACGAGCGTGGTATACTCTTTCATGGGAGAAGTTACGGCGAGGCGCCGGACATTGATCCCGTTATTTTTGTTGCAGCCACAAGCCCTGACCTTGTGATAGGCAGCAGGCCGGCCGTACGCATCGTGGATGCCCGGCCCTATGAGCTCATAGGAGTGTCTTTGAATGAATATTGCGAATAAACTGACGCTTTCACGGATCATCATGATTCCTTTTATTCTTTTTTTCCTTTTGCCGCTGCCTTATTGTGAGACCTGTGCTTTTTCCGGCTTCATCGTATCGGCTCCGGGCCGTGTGATCGCTTTCGTCCTCTTTGTCCTTGCGGCCATGACTGACCTGCTGGACGGGATGATGGCGCGCAAGCAGGGTCTGGTTTCCAATTTTGGCAAGCTGGTGGATCCCATCGCCGACAAACTCCTGGTACTAGCTGTCTTTACCGCCTTTGTCCAGCTGGGCCGGATCTCCACTTACGTCATTGTTCTGATCGCGGCCCGTGAGTTTATCGTAACGGGCATCCGGGTCATCAGCGTTGAGCAGGGGCAGGTTATCGCGGCGAGCTGGTTTGGAAAAATCAAGACCATATTCCAGATTGTTACCCTGGGTGCCTTGATGTTTGAGCCCATTATTGTCCAGTGGTTCGATCCATCCCTGCCTTTTTTGGGCTATGGTCAGCCATGGACAATCCCCGGTGATGTACTGGTGGCTGTTACATTGCTCTTAACCGTGTTTTCAGGCCTTGACTACTGGCTGAAAAATAGAGAGTTCCTGTCGGGCGCGCTCCGGGTCTAGCGGTTTGTATTCGGCAGAGCTCCTTGAATTTGATGATGGAGGATCCTTTATGACAAAACAGGAAATCATGGAACGTATCCGGACCATATTGGCGGATCAGCTAAGCATTGACGAAGAGTCGATTGAGATGACTTCAAGTATCATTGAAGATCTGAACGCAGACTCCCTCGATATCGTTGAAATGGTTATGTCGCTGGAATCCGAGTTTGACATGCAGATCATGGACGAAGAGGCCGAGCGCATCCGCACTGTCGGAGATGCCGTCGACTTCATTCACGCTCATTTGTAATGCCATCCCGTCCCGTCCCTCGCGGACGGGACATCCTGTTTGGGCGTCACATCCATGGATCTTACCGTCTTGGAGAACCGTATCGGTTATTCATTCAGGAACCGGCAATTGTTGCTGGAAGCCTTGACGCATCCTTCTTTTGCCTACGAGCAGGATCTTGAGACCAGGGACAATCAGCGGCTGGAGTTCCTTGGAGATGCCGTTCTCCAGTTAATTGTAACGGAAGATCTGTTCGCGGAATTCCCGGACGCCCCGGAGGGGGAGATGACGAAAAAGCGCGCTGGCCTGGTCTGCGAGCAAACACTCACCCGGATAGCGCTTTCGATAGATCTGGGAAGCTTTCTACGCCTGGGTCATGGCGAGTCCTTGTCAGGAGGCGGAGCCAATCCTTCCAACCTGTCCGACGGGGTGGAGGCAGTTCTTGGCGCAGTATATCTTGAGGGGGGTATGGAGTCAGCCAGGCTGGTCATGAAAGGACTGCTTATGCCTTATTGGGAACTGGCCTCCAGCGGCGGGCTCGCTTACGATTATAAGAGCAGGCTTTTCGAATGGGCCCAGTCCCATAAGGGGATGGACCTGGAGTTCCTGGTACATGAGACAAGCGGACCCGATCATGACCGGCAATACACCATGGGCCTCTACATAGACGGCCAGTTAAAGGCGACTGGCAGCGGGAAAACCAAGAAGGCAGCCGAGCAGGACGCCTCGTGCCGGTTTCTGCAAGCCAGGACAGGAGATTAACCAAGGCCATGCTGAAATCGCTTGAGATTCAGGGTTTCAAATCATTTCCCGATTACACTCAAATTAACTTTCACAAAGGAATCACTGCCATTGTCGGCCCCAACGGAGCAGGGAAGTCCAATATCACTGACGCCATCCGATGGGTACTGGGTGAACAAAGTGCCAAGACACTCCGGGGCCAGCGGATGGAGGATGTCATTTTCGACGGGACGGCGCAGCGCCGCCCTGTCAGCTTTTCTGAAGTAACACTTACCCTTGACAATTCCAAGAGGATACTTCCCCTGGATTACGAGACGGTTTCGATCACCCGCAGGTATTACCGGTCGGGTGACAGCGAGTACCTGATCAATAAGACACCCTGCAGGCTGAAAGACATCAACAGGCTCCTGATGGACACGGCGGTGGGCCTGGATGGTTATTCAATCATCGGCCAGGGACGGGTTGATGAGATCCTGAGCAACCGGTCAGAAGACAGGCGTGCCATTTTCGAAGAAGCGTCCGGAATTGTCCAGTTCCGGTCACGCAGGGAGGAGGCGCTTCGCAAGCTGGAGCGAAGTGAACAGAATCTGCTCCGTGTCGACGACCTGCTCGCTGAATTGGCGGACCAGTCAGTCCTGCTTGAAAAGCAGGCAGAAGACGCCCGTTCCCATATTGGCCTTGCATCTCAGTTCCGGAAGCTCGATACAGCGCTCATTATACGTCAGATTGAGTCCCTGGAATTACAGAAGGCGAAACGGGAGGATGAAGCCTCTCTCATGGAATCGGACCTGGAAGACGCGCGAAACACCCAGCGTGAGGAACGGACCGTCCATGAAGCCTCCATGCTGATGATTGATCAACTCGATCGAAAGATAGAAGAGGAGCAGACCCGCTTCAATACCCTGTCTGTAAAAGAGACAGAACACATCGGCCTCGAAGCGCTTTACAATGAAAAATACGCCAGCTCCAAACAAGGCGCGGAATCAATGCTGGAGGAAAAGAACAGGCTGATCATGCAGGTCATGTCAGCCGAGCAGGATTTGGCCGGCCGGGCGTCCAGGCGTGAAGAACTGCTGCGGCGCCGGTCATCCTTTGAAAAAGAACTGGCGGAGAAAAATAATCTGCTCCAGTCCCTCAAAGAAGTCGTTGACACTTATGGCAATGACCTTGTTGACTTGACCGGCCTGCGGGAAGCAGGCATGAGCAAGCTTGCGGGAATCCGCGCGTCCCTGCGTGAAAAGCATGGGGAAAGACAATCACTGGAAGCGCGCTACGAACGCTTAAAGACAGAGAAAACTACTTTGTCGGGTGAAGTCGACTCTGACGCCGGCAAGCTTGAAATACTGGGCGGCAAACGCGCTGCTTGTGAGCGCCGGATTGCGGACCTGGAAGAAAAGGCGGCGGAAGCCAGAAGGAAGACCCTGGAGGGCCACCATAAGGCCGATGCAATTGAGCAGGCCATGGAGGATCTCAGAAGGGAGATAGGGCAGCTGGCTTACGAGGCTGATACCCTGGAACGGCTGGAGCTGGATTATGAGGGTTATTCGCAGCCGGTCCGGCAAATCATGCAGGAAGAAGAAAAGGCCGGCCGCGGAGTTTTATACGGTCCTCTCGGCTCCCTGCTAACCGTTCCCGACCCGCTCCGTCAGGCCATTGAAGTGGCGCTCGGCGCTTCCGCACACCATCTTGTTTGCGATACACAGGAAACGGCCGAGAATTGGATTGGATGGCTGCGCCGGTCCCAAAAGGGCCGTGCAACCTTTTTACCTGTCCGCTCCCTGACAGTCAGCAACGTCGATCAGCAAAGCCTGAAAACGGCCATGCAAAGCCCGGGCTGGATTGGTCTGGCCAGTGAGATGGTCAGCTGCGACGAAGCGGTTATGCCGGCGGTCCGTTACAGCCTGGGAAGAACCCTGCTGGTGGAAACGCTGGAGGACGCTGCACGGCTAAGCAGGGAAACCAGGCGGAGATATTCGATTGTGACCCGTGCCGGTGACGTCGTGCACCGGGGTGGATCGATGACAGGCGGCTACCGCATGGCGCGGTCTACGGGTGTCCTTGGCCGCCCCGGCCGCATCCAGGCCGCCAGGGATGAGGCGGAGGCCAGTAAAGAAAGGCTTCTGGGTGAAGAAGACAAACTCGAAGCCGCCAAAGAAGAACTCCGCGGGAGGGCCGCTTCGGAGGAAGCCATCCTGGAGGATTTGGCCTCGGCACGACGCGATTATGTCAGGCTCAAGACCGAGGAGGAGGCTGGCCTCGCGGCGCTGCAAAGAGTCCGTGATGACAGGGGGAAGCTTGAGCAGGAGGAGGCTCTTGTAACGGTCAGGCTTGCCGAACTCAGTGACTTGATGGCCCGGGGACAGGAGGAGATCACGGAGGCGGAAAAGGAACAGCTGGAGCTGGAAGCAAAGATGGGCAAGCTGCGGTCGGACCACGAAGAGGAGCTTACGAAATACCATGCCTGCCGGGACGGCTTGACCAAACTCGATCTGTCGGTTGCTGCGATCACTGACTCCCTGGACGAGTTCGACGCGGTGAGCGCGCGCACGGATCAGGAAATAGAAGCAGCCCGGTTGCGGCGCTCTTCTGTCGAACGGGAGTGGGAAAGCCAGAATCAAAGGATGGAGCAGGCCAGAATTGATATCCAGGAGAATGTGAAAGCCCTGGAAGAAGTCAATTCGCGGATCAAAGAGAGCCGCGCCCTCTTGGAGGAATTGATGGCCCGCAGGGAAGAAGAATTCTCCAGGCAGCGAGCCATCACAGGTTCGATGAACAGCGCCAGTGATCTTGTCGCTTCACTTCAAAGCGTTTTGGAACGGCGCAAGGCGGAAATCCAACGAACGGAACAACAGATCGACGACCAGCTGAACAGACTTTGGGAAACACACGGGCTGACACGGTCCGAAGCGCAGGGAGAGGCGGCCGACATCCCCTCGGTCGCCAAGGCAACGGCTCAACGCGCCGAGTTGAAGCGCAATATTGATGAACTCGGTCCCATCAATCACAATGCCATCCGCGATTATGAATCCCTGAAGGCCAGGATCGATTTCACGGCTGGACAGCGACAGGACATTGAAAGGGCCCAGGCAGAACTTGAGAGCGTTGTGCACCAGCTCGACCAGTCCATGCGCGAACAGTTCAGCGAAACCATTCATGCCGTCAACCAGAACTTCAATCAGGTCTTTTCTGAATTGTTCTCGGGAGGGCAGGCAGAGATTGTTCTCGAAGGAGAGGCGGATGTACTGCATGCCGACATCGGTATCCGGGCTCAGCCGCCTGGCAAAAAGCTGCAAAAACTTTCTCTGCTTTCAGGCGGGGAGCGATGTCTGACAGCGATCGCGCTCCTTTTCGCCATCTTGAAGTTGAAACCGGCTCCCTTTTGTGTTTTCGACGAAGTGGAATCTGCCCTGGATGACGCCAATGTCAAGCGGTTTACAGATTATGTCAGGCGTTACGCCTGGTCCATGCAGTTTATTCTTGTGACACACCGCAAAGGTACCATGGAGGCAGCCGACAGGCTCTATGGCGTGACCATGCAGGAGCGGGGCATCTCCCGTGTTCTGTCCATGGTCCTCTCCTCCGCGCTGCCTTACGGTGATTGAGTGGGGACGGGGTGTTCCGGTGACGCTGTTCGAAACTTTTAAAAGAGGTCTGGCCAAAACACGAGACTTCATGACGGCCGGCATCAACAGGATGGCCGCGGGACTCGGCATTTTCGATGACGACATGCTCGATGATCTTGAGATGATGCTGGTTCAGGCCGACTGCGGACTTACGGCATCAAGGGAAGCCATCGAGGCCATCCGTGAACATATCCGGCTGACGGGAGACGCGACGCGGGCAGGCGTACTTGCCTCTTTGAATCAATCCCTGGCCGCCATGATCACGGAAAAACGCCTGACAGCCGATCAAGGCATGCTGACCATTTACCTGATGGTAGGCGTCAACGGTACAGGCAAGACAACAACAGCTGCTAAACTGGCGCAAAGGGCCAAGTCCAATGGCTTGCGTGTTATGATGGCTGCCGCGGACACCTTCAGGGCTGCTGCGGTTGAGCAGCTGAAAGTGTGGGGTGAACGCACCCAAACAGCAGTCATCGCGCACCAGACGGGGGCCGACCCGGCCGCTGTTGTCT
Source organism: uncultured Mageeibacillus sp. (assembly GCA_964606165.1). Lineage (GTDB taxonomy): Bacteria > Bacillota > Clostridia > Saccharofermentanales > DTU023 > UBA4923. The sequence goes on along the minus strand of CAZSFQ010000008.1, from coordinate 12,954 downwards.
TTGATGCGATCCAGGCCGCCAAGGCAAGGAAAATTGAACTCCTTATTATTGATACGGCCGGCCGCCTGCATACGAAAAAGAATTTAATGGATGAACTTGGCAAGATAAGGCGCGTCATCGACCGTGAGGCAGCGGAAGCCCTCCTTGAAACGATTCTGGTCATCGATGCCACAACGGGCCAGAATGCCATTGTCCAGGCCCGTGCCTTTCACGAGGCTACTCATGTCTCAGGCCTGGCCATCACCAAGCTGGACGGCAGTGCCAAGGGCGGCGTCGCCATTGCGGTTGCCCGGGAAACCGGGCTGCCCCTCTGCCTTGCCGGACTGGGAGAGGTAGCCGAAGATCTGCAGGATTTTGACCGGTCGATCTTTTTGGCGGCCTTGCTGCCGCAAGACTGAAGAGGCTGTCAATCATTTTACTTGACAGTTAGGCAAACTGTGCTTATACTGACTCCATGCAAAACCAGGAAGATCATTTGAGGGAACCCTTGCACACCGACGTCTGTCTTTGGCTCGACTATTACGGTGATCTTCTAACATCCCGCCAGCGCGAGGTATTGACTCTCTATTTTGATGAGGACTGGTCACTTTCCGAAATTGCGGAACATACAGGTTTGTCGCGGCAGGGGATCCACGACCAGATCCGAAGGGGTGTGGCCAGGCTCAGTGCCCTGGAGAGCTCCCTTGAGCTCGCGCGGCGTGACCGGTTGATGGAGGAGCTGATCAAAACCGCTTTGGACCAGCACCAGTCAGGTGATGACGGGGGCTTGCGCCAATCGCTGGCTGCCATGACCAGCTTGCTGGGGCAGGCGGCAGGCGGGCGGGGAGAGCAAGATGGCACTTTTTGAGAATCTCAGTTCCCGGCTGACGCGGATCACCGATGCCATGCGCGGCAAAAGCCGTGTGACGGAAAAAGACATCAAGGATATGATGCGGGAAATCCGGCTGGCCTTGCTGGAAGCTGATGTCAACTACCAGGTCGTCAAAGACTTATCGGAGGAAATCAGTGAAAAGGCGCGTGGCGCTGAAATCCTGCAAAGCCTGACCCCGGGGCAGCAGGTCATCAAGATCGTGCACCAAGCCCTGACAGGCATCCTGGGGGAGGAAGAAAAACTGGCTGTTTCCTCCAGCGGCTTCACCACCATCATGCTCTACGGCCTGCAGGGGACAGGCAAGACCACGACAGCAGCCAAGCTGGCGCTTCATCTGAAAGAGAAGGGCAAAAAACCCATGCTGGTATCGGTCGATGTCCATCGGCCCGCGGCCCGGGAACAACTGAAGATACTTGCTGAACAGATCGGCGTTGACTCCTACACCAACCAGGAGGAAACGAGCGCGGTTGCCCTGGCCAGGCAAGGACGTGAGCGTGCCCGCTACATGATGTGCGACACACTGATTGTTGACACGGCGGGACGCATGACGGTTGATGAGGAATTGATGGATGAACTCAAGTCCATCCAGGCGGAGATCAAGCCGGACGAGCGCCTGCTGGTTGTTGATGCCATGATCGGCCAGGTAGCGGTCCATATCGCGGAGACATTTGACAGCCAGGTCGGCCTGGATGGCTTCATCATGACCAAGCTGGACGGCGACGCACGGGGGGGCGCCGCCCTGTCAATCAGACGGATGACCGGCAAACCCATAAAAATGATCGGAACAGGCGAAAGACTGGGTGACCTTGAGCAATTCCATCCAGACCGCCTGGCCTCGCGGATACTCGGCATGGGCGATGTCCTGACCCTGATTGAGAAGGCTTCCGATGCCTTTGACCAGGAGCAGGCCGGCAGGACCATGGAACGCCTCAAGGCAAATACCTTCACCATGCAGGATATGCTGGAGCAGCTCGAACAGATCCAGGGCATGGGTTCAATGAAAGAGATGCTGGCCATGATTCCGGGAGCCGGCAGAAAACTGGGAGACATGGATCTTGACGAAAGCGACCTGTCCAGGACCCGGGCCATTATCCAATCCATGACCTTGCGTGAACGGGAAAACCCCCGTATTCTGGACGCCTCGCGCAGGCGGCGCATCGCCAGGGGCAGCGGCCTTGAGGTCCAGGATGTCAACCGGGTTGTCCGCCGCTACGATGACATGATAAAAATGATGAAACAGTTCGGTATGCTGGGGCAGGGCGGCAAGCGCCGCCGTGGCAGGATGCCGTTCGGAGGCCTCGGCTTCTAACAGCTTATGACGGGCCAGGGCCCGGCAAAGATAGATCACCTTTTGGAGGTACTTATGGCAGTAAAAATCCGCCTCAAGCGAGTAGGCAAGAAAAAGCAACCCTATTACCGGGTCGTCGTCGCCGACGCGCGCTTCCCGCGCGATGGCCGCTTCATTGAAGAGATCGGAACCTACAATCCCCACACTGATCCGTCCACATTCAAGGTCGACGGTGACAAGGTCAAGGATTGGATCGCGAAGGGCGCCCAGCCGACCGATACGGTAAAGAAACTTCTCAAGTACAACGGAATTTTGGAGTAAAGAATGAAAGAACTGCTTAAAGCGGTCATCGAGCCGCTCGTCCGTTATCCGGATCAACTCGTAATCGACGAGAAAGTCCGGGGACGCGAGATTGTTCTTACCGTGAGTGCCCATCCTGATGACATTGGCAGAGTGATCGGACGCGGCGGCCGTCGTGCCCACGCCGTTCGAACCATAATGAAAGCCAAGGGCGCCATGGACAACAAACGCGTTTCCGTCGACATTCTTTCATGAAACGTCCTTATTTGCTGATTGGCGCCTGTCAGCGCCCGCATGGCATCAAGGGCGAAGTTCTGGTCAAAAGCCTGACAGAAGGCCAGGAACGTTTCTTCCAGGGCCTGGTCTGCTATACCATGGATGGAGCCGGGGAAAGGCCGGTCGAAAGGCTGACCTTGTCCGGCTGCCGCCCGACTCCCCAGGGTCTGCTGCTGACTTTTGACGGCATCTTTACGCGTGAGGCGGCCCGCCGCCTGACCGGAAAGACTCTGGCGGTGAAAAGAGAAGACGCGCTGGCTTTGGCCGACGAATTCGAGTTTTATTATGGCGACTTGCTGGGCGCGGAGGTTGAGGACCGCCAAAGAGGGCTGCTTGGATCGGTGGCCGATATTTTGAACGCTGGAAGCGGGGACATACTGCTCGTTTCCCAGCCAGGTGAACCGGATATCCTCATCCCTTTCCTGCGCACCATAGTCAGGGCGGTCGATCCGGAATGCACTCTTATAAAAGTTGACCTGCCGCAAGGACTCTTTGAGCTTTACCGTCAGCCGAAAGACGGCAATACCAAGGAAGATTGATGCCGATCAAGTTTTCAGTCTTATCGCTTTTCCCTGATCAGGTGCTGGAAGCGCTGCGCTTCAGCATGACCCGGCGGGCCATGGAAAATGCTTTGATTGATCTGGAAGCTATAAATATCAGGGATTTCGCCATCAACGAATACGGTCAGGTCGACGACGCGCCTTACGGTGGTGGGCGCGGAATGGTCATGATGTGTGAACCTGTTTACCAGGCTTGGCTTCATGCAAAAGCTGAAAGCGATGGTGCGGATCAAGCTGTCAGGACAATCTTCCTGACACCCGCAGGCCAGGTATTTGATCAGGCCCTGGCCCAATCTCTGGCCAAGGAGCCGCATGTCATCTTAATCTGCGGCCATTACGAGGGCATCGACTGCCGCGTCATTGACGAAATAGAGGCCGAAGAGGTATCCATCGGTGACTTCATACTGACAGGAGGGGAATTGGCAGCCGCTGTCATGATCGACGCGATCAGCCGCCTGGTACCCGGCGTCTTGCCTGACCAGGAGGCCTGGGAACTTGAATCCTTTTCAGACGGACTCCTGGAATGGCCCCAATACACACGCCCCTCCCTGTGGAGGGGACACGAGGTGCCTCCGGTACTTCTTTCGGGTCATGAGGCCAGGATTGCGCGCGAAAGACAACTGATGCAAGCGCTCGAGACCCTGAGGAAAAAACCTTCCCTGCTATTGGATCGAAGGCTAGATCCCTCTATCTGGGAACTTCTGGCCGAAGCCATGCAGAGAGAAGAAAAAGAGGATCAATCCTGACTATCATTGATGGCTTGAGTTCATATCAGGCTTTTATTCATTCACGTAACCTTTTCAAAATATGGGCGTCCAATACTTGGGCGGACTTTGTCCGCGATCATTTATTTATTTGGAGTCTGAAATGAAAAAACTACTTACAATCACCCTCTTGTTCACTTTGCTATTCGCATCAGCCTGTCAAACGGCAGGACCCGGGAAGGAGACAGAACCGACCCATGAAGAAATCGGTGACTTGAAAGAGGCGCTTTCGGAGATGGTCGAAAAAGCTGAAATGAAAGACCTGCTCGAGAGCGGCATGCTGGAAGAAATCAAAGCCGGGGAAGCCGGGTTTCTGATCGGAGCCGGTCAGGTGGATGGCACTTATGCAGAAGCTTACTCACTCCAACCCATGATCAATGTCCACCCCTTCGCCATGGGACTGTTCAGACTGGCTGAAGGAGAAGACCCGGTCTCGTTCGCCAGTGAGTTGAAAGAGAAAGCCGATCTCCGAAAATGGATTTGTGTTGAAGCCGATGCCCTTCATGTCGCGACCCGCGGCCAGCTTGTCCTTTTCGTCATGGGAAGCACGGATGAGGTAAATGCCATCGCGAAGGCGGCAGAGTTCACTGCGGTTGGCTAAGCGTCCGGCTCATGCTCTTTTCAAGCATCAGCTTCCTTTACTACTTTCTTCCGGCTGTTCTGGCCGTCTATTTCGTGGTGCCATCGCGGCTGAAAAACGCGGTTCTGCTCGTGGCAAGTCTCTTGTTCTACACATGGGGGGAACCGCGGTTTTCGGTCATCATGGTGACAACGGCGCTGGCCGGCTATCTGGCTGGCCTGGCAATCAACCAGCTGAAGCGAAATTCCTTGAGGAGGCTGGCGCTGTCGGCCGGTTTGATCATCTGCCTGATTCCGCTCTTTTTGTTCAAATACGGCGATTTCGCCATCAATAATTTTAACCAGCTATTCCCGGCTGCCCTGACACCTCTCAAGCTGACCTTGCCGATCGGTGTCAGTTTCTACACCTTTCAAATCCTCTCTTATGTAGTCGATGTCTATCGGGAGGACCTTGAGGCTGAGCGCAACCCTTTCTATTTCCTCATGTATGTCGCTTTTTTCCCCCAGCTGATCGCGGGGCCCATCGTCCGTTTCCAGACTATTTCCTCTGAGATTCGAAACAGAAAGGTAACAGCGGAGCTCTTCGCCTCTGGCATCACACGATTCATCTGCGGACTGGGCAAGAAGATACTGATCGCCAATACATTGGCTGAGTTTGCCCGCAACCTGTCCACAGGCGGAACTTCAAGCGTCCTGTCCCTTTGGATAGGGTCCCTGGCCTTCACCCTGCAAATATATTTTGACTTTTCCGGCTATTCGGATATGGCCATCGGGCTCGGGTCCATGTTTGGCTTTCACTTTTTGGAAAATTTCGATTACCCTTATCTCTCGCGCAGCGTAACCGACTTTTGGCGCCGTTGGCATATGTCGCTCGGTTCCTGGTTTCGTGACTATGTCTACATACCCCTGGGCGGCAGCCGCGGATCCGTGGCCAGAACCTACAGAAATCTCCTGATTGTCTGGCTCCTGACAGGACTCTGGCATGGCGCCTCATGGAATTTTGTAATTTGGGGCCTTTTCTATTTTTGCCTTCTGGCCCTGGAGCGCGCCGGCCTTGGTAAGCTGCTGAAAAAACTGCCCGCGGCCCTGGCTCTCCTTTATACCTTCCTCCTTGTCCATCTGGGTTTTGTTTTGTTTAATGCCGACAGCCTGGGCCAGGCGCTTATGAACTTGAAGGGCATGTTTGGCTTGAGCGGACTCCCCCTGGCCGGCCCCATGGCTGTCTATTACTCGAAAAGCTACCTGCCTGCCATGCTCATGGCCCTGGCTGCAGCGACACCTTTTCCCCGTCGTGCCCTTAAAAGCCTGGCCAAATGGAAAGCAGCGCCCGTATCCGATTGGATCGCTGTCGCGGGCCTGGCGCTAGTATTGGTTTTTTCGACTGCCTCACTCATCGACGGATCCTTCAATCCCTTTTTGTACTTTCGCTTTTAGGAGGCGCCGTGAAATACAAGACTCAGCTGATAATCATTCTTTTCATCATCATCCTGGCTGCCGTTCCAATCGTTTCGATGGCAAGCCCGGACCGCCTGCTGTCGGAAGTTGAAAGGCGGCCCTTGTCCCAGCTGACAGGCTACAGCCAATACCTGGACACCTATTACGGGGCAGGTCTTTCCGATTACCTGGCTTATCTGGAAAACTACCTGCTTGACCAGTTTCCACTTCGTGACGAACTGCGCAGCTTGAATGCTGCGGGCAGAGTCTATGGCCTGAGACTTATGGATTACAAGCTTTATTACAAGCTTGAGGGCCATCTTGCCAAGCTTGACCCAACGCTGCGGCCAAATGCCGTGGAAGGTGCCCTGGCCCACTTTAACAGAATGAATCGTGACCTGTTTGACGGTCAGGGGAAACAGCTCTTTGCCCTGATTCCCGACAAGAACGTTTTCATGGCGGAGAAGGAGGGCTATCCGCACTACCCTTACGCTGAGATGCTTGATCTGATTGAGAATAATCTGGATGAGGAAATCCATCTTTTATCTCTTCTGGATCATCTCTCACTGGATCATTATTACCGCACCGATCCCCATTGGAACCAGACCAAGCTTGAGCCGGTCTCTTCATATATTTTGGAAGCACTTGGGCTTTCGGATTGCGGATCGGAATCATACCAGGTATCTGAAGGCCTGACGGATTACTTCGGTACCTATGCCGGCCAGGCGGCCTTGCCGGTTGAAGCCGACCGCCTGTCCTGGCTTTCCAGCCAAAGCCTGAACAATCTGACCCTTTACGATCCGGTTACAGGGGAAAGGACGGGTATCTATCAGAAGGACAAGCTGGAGGGGGCTGATCCATATGATCTTTTTATGGGCGGCGCGAAACCGCTTTTGATTATTGGCAATGAGGCCAGGGAAGAGGGAAGACAGCTGGTCGTCTTTCGGGATTCCTTCGGATCCAGCCTGATCCCCTTGCTGGCGGACGCCTACCGGGAAGTTATCGTAATCGACCTCCGCTACATCTCCATGGGCGCTGTTTCAGGCCTGGCAGATATTGACCCCGGAGCAGATGTGCTCCATCTGTATTCCATGTCGGTCCTCAATTCACCAGGAGCTTTCCTGACTTGAGTCCGGGGTGCTTGCCCCGCCTCACTCCATCTGTTATGATGCTGGAGGTTTAAAGGGGTGGTCCGCTGCAATTGCGTGCAAGAACATCCGATGAATGTAAAGGAGGAACGCAATATGGACTATCTAAAAGCGGTTGAAGAACCTTTTCTGCGCGATCAGTACGACAACGTGGAAATCGGCGACCGCGTCAATGTTCATCTCAGGATCACCGAAGGTTCGCGTGAACGGATACAAGTTTTCGAGGGAACGGTGATTGGCCGCAAGGGCAGGGGGTTGAATGAGAGCATCACGGTCAGGCGCGTCGCCTACGGCGTCGGCGTCGAACGTGTCATTCCCGTCCATTCGCCCAAGGTCGCCAGGATTGAGGTTTTACGCAAGGGCCGGGTTCGCCGCGCCAAATTATTTTATCTGCGTGACCGCGTCGGCAAGGCCGCCCGCGTGCGGGAGAAACTGCCGACCAAGAAGTGATTGCCAGCATATGAACAGCAAGGATCAGACGGCAGGCCTGCCGTCTTTTTCTTTGTGGCTGTAGCGTATACTGAATTGTGATGAATAGTTCAAGTAAAGAAAGCGCTAAACAGATTCATTGGTATCCCGGCCATATGGCCGGCGCGACCCGCGACTTGAAAAATGCCTGGAGACATGTCGACCTGGTTATTGAGGTGGCAGACGCGCGCATTCCGCTGGCCAGCCGTAACCCCTTGTTTTTACAGTTCAAGCCATTGAAACCGCATATACTCATCCTCTCTCATGGAGATCTGGCGGATAGGGCGGCCAATGATGACTGGATCAAGCATTACAGGGAACAGGAGATACAGGCCCTGGCCTGTGATTTACGAAACAGGGCTGATATGAAGCGGATCCGGCGTGAATTGCATCAGTTTCATGTGCCTTTGCTGGAAAAAGCAAAAAAGCAGGGCCGGATCGCCCGGCCGCTCAGGATTCTTGTTGCCGGAATTCCCAATACGGGCAAATCGACCCTGATCAATCAATTTGTCGGCAAGCGCTCAGCCAGGGTTGAGGCGCGGCCCGGCGTGACGCGCAGCCTGAACTGGCTGAGATCGGGCGATGATCTCCATTTCCTGGATACGCCGGGCATACTGCCGGCCAAACTCGAAGACAGGCAGGCAGCCTTGTGTCTGGCCGCAGCAGGCGCTATACGTGACAGCATTCTGCCGCTGGAAGAAGTCGCCGGCTGGCTCTTCGGACAGCTGATAAAATCCTACCCTCAGGAAATGGCCGGTCGTTACGGTGAGGAGAAGGATTTTGAGGCCGCGGCACTCAGGATGGGCTGTCTTCTTTCCCGGGAAGTGGCTGATCTTCCACGATTCTCAAACATGCTGATCGACGATTTTCGTGGCGGCAGGATTGGCCGCCTGACCCTCGAATGGCCGCTTGGAGATAAGCTTTCCGATGACTGAAGGGGGAGGGCGAGCCAGAATCCGCATCACCCAGCGTGACATCGAACGTTTCGAGGCCATGGCTGTTTTTGAGAAGGAGCTTCGGTCCAAAGGTTATCGTGCCATAGCTGGTGTTGATGAAGCGGGCAGGGGACCCCTTGCCGGACCTGTGGTCGCAGCCGCCTGTATTTTGCCTGAAGACGGGGTCTTCCATGGCTTGAATGATTCTAAAAAAATGACCGCCAGGCGAAGGGACTTTCTGTACGAGCTGATCCGCGGGGACGCAGCCGCCTGGTCGATCGCCATGGTGGGTCCTGATGAAATTGACCGGACCAATATTTTGCTGGCCACCAGGGAAGCCATGAAAAGAGCCTTGACCGAACTGCCGCTTAAGCCGGATATGGCATTGATTGACGCGGTCTCCCTGCAGGGTTTTGATTATCCGGTGCTCGCTGAGCCAAAAGGCGACGCCAGGCACAATGTGATCGCGGCCGCCTCCGTCCTTGCCAAGGTCGCGCGGGATCGAATGATGGAAAACTGGGACAAGGTTTACCCGGCCTATGGATTTGCCTCCCACAAAGGCTATGGAACCACCGCTCATATTGAGGCCATCAAGCGCTATGGCGCCTGCCCGATCCACCGCAGAAGCTTTCTGTCGGGGATAATCGGCAAAACCGCTGAGCAGTCTTCCTACCATACCGGCTTGAGAATTGAACGCGTGATCGCGCAGGAGCTGATCACCCGGGGCCATCAAATATTGGAACACCGTTACGCTGCCAAGGGAGTGGGCGAGATTGACTTTATCACCCTGTTTCGCGGCACCCTCCATATTATCGAGTGCAAGGGCAGGGGGGGCGGCACTCGTTTCTTCGGGGGGGTAGAGCAGGCGCTTCAAAGTCCCCAGGTTGAAAAAATCAGAAGCCTTGCGGCTTTGTGGGCGGATCAGCATCAGGACCTGGCCGACCGGCCGCTTTCCTTTCTTTACGCTGCAGCTGATCTTGACCGCAGCGGCCAGGTCATCTCAATCCAGTTCATCCCCTTTTAAACCAGTCGTCCGAGTTTTCAAAACCCGCCCGTCCTGACATCTTTTCGCGCCCTGTGTCTATGATATGATGTAAGCATCAGTTGTGGAGGAGACGTCACCATGAAACTTGATCGGCACAGCAGTGTTCCACTTTACGCACAACTTCGGGAATTGATTGTCGAGCGTATTCAGGACGGTATCTACCGGCAGGGAGAGCGTATTCCTTCAGAGATGACACTGTGCGAGGAACTCGACTTGTCGCGGCCGACCGTCCGGCAAGCAATCGCTGATCTGGTTTCGGATGGCATACTCGAGATACAAAAAGGGAGAGGAACCTTTGTCGCCGTTGAACCGGAACGATTTTCCATCCCTCATTTCAATGCCTTGACTTTCAGTTTTCTTAATCTGGCTTCTTATGATGACATCAATCTCCAGCCGGTTCAGCATATTGACCCCGACCCTGAACTGGACGCAGCTTTTAACATTCCCGATGTCAAGCATGCCGGCTACTGGATGCTCCAATGGCCCATCATGTTTGAAGAACGTGTCTACGGCTGGTGTACTTCCCACATATCGGCCCAGGTTTTTCCCAATCTTGGCCAGAGCATTTCCTCGGGGAAACGCATGATTGAAATTAAGAGCAATAAATACGCCTTTTTACCGGTCAAGGGAAATGTTGCCCTCTTGGCAAGACCGGCGAAAAACAGGGAGGCCATGGCGCTTGAGATTCCCAGAAGAACCATCGTCCTGGCCGTTTCCGGTCAGCTTTACGGACGAAATGGAGCTGTCTGTGAGCATTTGCGGGTCGTGCTCCGTCCGGATTTATTGCAGCTTGAAATTAACTGAAGATCTTGTTTTACGATTTTGACACAACAGCAACTTCCCCGGTTCTTCCTGAAGTGCTGGAGGCATATGCCCTCCGCCTGACTGAAGCGGCCAATAATCCCTCTTCGCCTCATACGGGCGGGATCGAGGCCGCCGGGCTTTATGAGAGTGCCCGCCAGTCCATCGCCCGTTCCCTTGACTGTCTTCCGGAAAATATCATCTTTACCTCAGGCGGCACGGAATCAATCAACCATGCCCTCAAAGGTACAGCCGGCCAGCTGCGCAAAGAGCCCGGGCGGTTGGTTACGACAGCCGGAGAGCACGACGCTGTCCTGGCATCCCTGGAATACCTCCGGGAAAGCCGGGGTTTTGAGCTGGTCTGTATACCGCTTCTTAAAAGCGGTCAGGTGGATGGAGGCGCGCTGCGGGCGGCTTTGAAAGAATCCGCCCCTTCACTGGTCAGCTTGATCGCCGTGAGTAATGAAACAGGCGCGGTCAATGAGCTCCCCACCCTTGTTCCCGCTATCCGGCGCCTGGCCCCCCAGGCGGTAATCCACAGTGACATTGTGCAGGCTTGCGGCAAATTACCCTTTTCCTTCCGGGCCTCATGTCTGGACCTGGCCTCTATTGCCGGCCATAAGATTGGCGCTCCCAAAGGAACCGGCCTGCTTCTAAAAAGCGGGAATATCCGGCTGACACCGCTTCTTCACGGCGGCGGCCAGCAATCCGGTCTTCGTTCGGGGACCGTGGATGTGCCGGGCGCCCTGGCGCTGGCGGAAGCAATTCAGATTCATGCAAGCCGGCTGGAAGACAATTTGAATGAGACAAGGAAGCTGCGGCAGCAGTTCCTCCAGGAGATTGCCAGGCTTGGGATTCCCCATCAGCAGCTGTCGCCGGAAGACGGCTCGCCTTACGTTCTGGCCATCGCTTTTCCCGGGATCCGGGGTGAAACTCTCATGCACGCCCTGTCAGCTGAGTCAGTCTATATTTCAACAGGCTCTGCCTGCGGTTCCAAACAGGCAGGGGAGAACAGGGTCCTTGCCTCCATGGGCTATGACAGGAAGACCATCCTGTCGGCTGTCCGGATCAGTTTCAACCCCAATCACAGTCAAGAAGACATCCGGTTTCTGGCGGAACACATTGCCGCCCATTACGCGCGCTATGCCATCGAATCGCGCTAGGTAAGGATTATGACCGACACCGCCTGCCATCCACTGATTCTTGTCCGGCTGGGGGAGATCACTCTCAAAGGACTCAACCGGGGCCGTTTCGTCAGCCGCCTGATCGGCAATATGAAAAGACGCCTGGCGGACTTGGGCAGCTTTGAGATCGAGCAGAGTCATTCCCGCATTTGGGTCAGGGCTTCCGGTGACACGTCCTTAAAGGATGAAGCGCTGGTGGAGGAAACAATTGACCGGCTGTCCCGCATCTTTGGCATCGTTTCAGTCAGCCCCGCCCTTGAGCTGGAGGCGGACTATGAGGCTCTGAAACAGATTCTTGTTGACTATGCGCAGAATATTTTGCAGGGAGCCGGAAAGAAAAGCTTCAAGATCGAGGCGCGACGAGTCAACAAAACCTTCCCGTTAAGTTCCTATGAAATATGTTGTGAACTGGGGGCCGCCCTCCAGGAGCGCTGGCCTGATCAGCTGACCGTCAGGATGCAGGAACCCGACCTCGCTTTTTTTGTCGAGGTCAGAGACTGCATCTATCTCTACCATGAAATTTTGGAGGGGGCCAAGGGCTTGCCGGTCGGCATGAGCGGGCGCGGCATGCTTTTGCTGTCCGGTGGAATTGACAGCCCGGTGGCCGGCTATATGATGGCATCCCGCGGCATGATCATTGACGCTGTCTACTTTCATACTTTCCCTTACACGGGGCCTCAATCACTGGCCAAGGTCGAAAAACTGGCGGGCCTCCTTGCCCGTTATACCGGCCGGATTAATCTCCATGTCGTCGATTTCACAGATATCCAGCTGGAATTGAATGAGTTTTGTCCCCAGGATATGCTGACGGTTGTCATGCGCCGTGTCATGACCCGCATCGCATCCGGCCTGGCGCAAAAGACAGGAGCAAAGGCTCTGATTACGGGAGAAAGCCTGGGGCAGGTAGCGAGCCAGACCCTGGAGGCGCTGGTCACGACTGACGCAGTGGCAGACAAACCGGTTTTTCGACCCCTGATCGGCATGGATAAGAACGATACAATCGAAATCGCCCGCAGGATCGGGACTTTTGAAACATCCATCCTGCCTTATGATGATTGCTGCACTGTTTTTGTGTCCAAACATCCAAAAACCCACCCCTCACTTGACGACGCCATCCGGGCAGAAAGAGATCTTGATATGGACGGGATCGTCCGCTCCGGATTGGAAAGAATTTCAATAAAAGAAATCGATCCGCACTCTGCCGCCAGGGCCTAGTTTTCGGGCGGCTCAATCCTGACGCCTGGCATGGTTCGAGTAACGTATTTGTAGGTCAGGGGTAGAAAAAGAGATTCCAACCTAAA
>CAZSFQ010000007.1:18754-78890 GCA_964606165.1 uncultured Mageeibacillus sp. | reverse complement strand
TAACCTGGGCCAAATACTCGTGATAATTTCGGGATCTGGGCTTGATTTTTCACAAGCATTCAAAGCCACTGGTAAGGGGGTAAAAATATTTTCTGGTATAGATATCGTTCAACCTTAGTTTCTCAAAGACTTCATCACGATTCAACTTATAACCGTCGAAGAGAACCGGAAAGTAGGCGTAGTTACTTCTTACACCGGATTGCAGCTTGGATAGCTTGACTCCCCTAACCCCTTCAAGGTGCTCAAAGTAACGCTCAACGACTATTCTTCGCTTTTCAATCTCTTGATCGACATGCCGGAGGTTGCATAGGCCCATGGCAGCTTGGAATTCATTCATTTTTGCGTTACCCCCTACATACTCGACAGATTCCGGTCCGGTCAGACCAAAATTTTTCAGCGCATTAAGCTTTCCAGCCAAACTTTCATCTTCGAATGACACAGCACCACCCTCAATCGTATGGAAAACCTTGGTCGCGTGGAAACTGAACATGGATGCGTCGCCGAAGTTGGCAACACCTACGCCATCAACAGTCACACCAAGGGAGTGAGCCGCATCATAAATGACCTTCAAATTATACTTTGTAGCGATTCTGTCTATCTCAGCTACATCACAAATATTGCCATAGACATGGACTGGAACAATCGCAGATGTCTTGTCTGTTATCAGTGCTTCCAGTTTCTCAACATCGATTGTATAATCATCAGGATTTATATCACAGAAGACCGGCTCCAGTCCATTTCGGATAATGGCATGGGTGGTCGAAGCAAAGGTATAGGGCGTGGTAATTATTTCTCCGGTCAAGTTAAAGGCGGCAATCACATTTTCCAAGGCCAGGTGACCATTTGTAAAAAGCGTGATAAAGGGTGTATCAAGATATTCCTTCAATTCTGATTCCAGCTGCTTGTGTTTTTCCCCCATGTTCGTCAGCCAGCGGCTGTTCCAAATGTTTTTGATTTCGTTAAGATACTCTTCAAAGGGAGGGAGGAAGGAACGCGTGACGAATATGCTAGAACCGAACACCATCAACCGCCTCCATCCTTGACAACAGGCGAGATATATCCTGAATACCAATATTCTTGTGTCCTAAGACTCCAGCTCTTCCTTCGAGCAAGGAATGATCCACTTTCTCATTTCTTAACCACTTTACTATGGCCAGAGGCAAGTCTACTCCCGCCAAATGACTAAATGGATATCCACCTCCAAATCGTGCGTTCATTTCTATGATAAACAACTCACCATCTGCGAAAATTGCATCAACATCCAGGTTAGCTATATGTTTCAACTTGCAACTGATTCGTTGTCCCAAAGAAACCATTTTGGGATTATCTACTGTTTCTGCACAATCCGTTTCGCCCCAACGCATTGCATGCTTCTTTTTCACGATTGTGTTTTGGTAAACACCGTCCAAGTCATTAATAACATCAAGCCCGAACTCCTGTCCAATTAGTTTTTCTTGAAAAATTATGTTCTGCTTCATATTTGTTTCCGACCCGTATTTGAGATAACTGTTGAGTATTCTTGTTTTCACCATTTGATGAATTATTTCCAGCTCACGCCTATTATTGGCTTCAAAGATTCCAATAGAACCCATTCCCCAGCGCGGTTTAACAAAAACAGGAAAACCAACTTCCTCCGAATCAAGAGCCTCGACAACAGTGTCAAGGCTCAGATAAGTTTTTGGTGAAGAAAAATGATTATCTCTCAAAAATTCATGTGTCACCCATTTATCGTTACAGATGTTAATCACTCTTTCGTTCGATACAAGAAGCCTGATCCCATTCTGATCAAATAGCAATCGATTGGCGGACAAGATGGGTAAATCAATATCAAAAAGAGAGATGATTGCATTAATGTCATTTTCTACACAGTAGTTCAACAAAAAAGGAATATATTCACTCTCATGGATCAGCGGAGTGACAATATATTGATCCGCAAATATGAAGGAAGGATTGATACTACTGCTGTTCGAAGCATGAATCTTGCCACTAGCTCCGACTGCTTCCTTGAAATACTCAACTAGATAGCTTCTTCTACCCACAGATGTCAACAGAATATTCATTCTACTTACCCTCATTTATGGTGTATATAAAAGTTGCACGGTTTTCTCTTTCTGCAGACAAAACAAATCCATTTTTTATATACATATTTTTTGATGCAATGTTTTGTGAGTCTGTGATTGCAACAACTGAACACATCTTTTTTCTAGTTACTATAGAAATCATTTCCTGAATTAGTTGAGTTGCAATGCCTCTTCTTAATAATTCGGGTTTGACGGCTATAACCGTCAAATAGGCTTTTCTAAGTGATAAATCATTAGCATAAAACGATGCCAATCCTACAAGATTTTCTCCGATTTCAACCCCCAATACGACCGCTTTTGTCAGGATTTTTTCCGCATAACCATCTAATTCAGTCCTCGCACTAAGTGGTGTCGTAAAACTACTATTAACACTTGAGAAGAACTCAGTAAGTTTTAGAATATTTTCTTGACTTTTATGAATAACAAATACCGCTAACTTTTTCTCTGACATCTTTTTCTCCCGATCTGCATTTCATCATCGAACTCTTCAAAATGATGAACAAAAGTCGCTTCCTGTGTAGTGCAACTATTCTATTTGAGGTATTCAGTCTATTTTAACAATACATCACATTGATTTTCCTTCAAAGAAAGTGCGACGTCCTAACAAAAATATCTAGCCTGTAGCGCCAAATTCTTGCAGAGATTTCGTTAACTCTACAACATTCCGCGATAGTTAGGCCAATTGTTTACCATCCTAGTACCTTTTTCTTCTGCCGCCACTGTGAATCATCCTGCCCGATATCCCACGTTTAAGCTTTCGTGTCACTTCCTTCATCATTTTGGAATTTACTCAGTTTCCATAATAAAAATCCGATTACACGACAGTTAATTTTGAAAAGATGAAAATTCTACAACAAGCATTTTTTCAGGGCACTTACGACCTAACAGTACTCTGAGAGACTTTACATGAGAATATAGTGACTTAAAGGGGAGAAGTTTGCTTGAGTGTGGTAGGCTTTCAAGAAAATTCGCCATCTACAACCCACTCTTCATAACGTATTCTCGTTCAGATGGAAAGACAAAGCATTCACCTGAAAACTCAAGCCAATAGTCCCCGTCAGGATTTTCTTTCGCGACTAACACCTACATCATCGTATTGAAATGCAAATCCCGAATGAACGTCGTCGCCATTTCTGCATTTTTTCTCAAAGATTCACTCGTATCAATCTTTTTCACCTCAACACCATAGCTCTGAAGAATTTGAGCTTTACAACTTGCTGAACGCAGTGATTCAATACATTGGTCTTTAAGGATTCCATCTTCCAATGATCGTTCAATTACTGTACCTTTATTTTGAGATATTCTAATATTCCTTCTTCTCAAATTTTCTTGGAGGCTAGTATAACAATAAATTACACCAACCGGAACAATACCTGTCTCATTTTGCAAGGAATGATCGTAAATTTTTACTGATGCAACTTCATCGCTAAATACCGATAGGTTATGAATGATTCCGTCATCGTATAAAATGAGCGCATTATTCCTAAAATACGCAAACGGCATAATGTCTTTAATCAGTATTTTATAGAGATAAGAGGCCAAAGCCAATCTCTTCATGGAGCTCTCTTCTTTATTATGCTGCATAGAAGACAACCCTGCATCTGCTATGATGTCATAATTTTTGTGAACAGCGTCAAATACTTGCGAATCGTACTGGCCCAGTATCCTTCCAATCATGAAACCATGATATTGTGGGAAAATTTTTAATTTCAAAATAGCTTGAAGCATTCTATCGATTGGCACTAAAGCGGGTGCAACGGTATTGATTAATTCCAGTTTCGCTTCCTCTAATGATACCCAGTCGTCTTTCGCGTCTTTTATCTTAACCATTTCACGATAAAGAGTTGTTTTTCCCACTCCTGACGCACCAATTATTTCGATTCTCCTCATTTTTTCACCTTATCATGAAAGATATCGAACAATAATGAAAACAGATAGCTGAAACTTTCTACTTTCAATATGGCCGATAATGCAGTGTAAATAATGACTCCTACGCCAACTTGAAGCAAAACGGTTGATAAAGGCTGTAATCCGAGCCAATTCAATCCATAGACTGCCGCGCCCATTACTGCAGATATTGCAAAAAATGGCATGATATCGCTCAGTTGTTCTTTGTAACTATAGTTCAACAATTGTTTATTCGGAAATGCATTGATGATTGACGCAATTACCCCGTTCAGGACTTGGCCCAAGGTTATTGCGTAAACACCGAAAGTCGCAGTTATCAAGAGAACTACAATTCCTGAAAATCGTCTGATCAGATTCAGTCGAAGGTATGTACCACTATAACCCAACCCCTTGATCGCTTGCAAATTAGCAGAATGGATAGGATAAAGAGCATAAATGGCACAAAACAGTCTTACATAAGGAACGGCAGGCAACCATTTTTCTGTTAACAACAACAAGACCAGAGGTTTTGCTATAACAGCTAATCCTACCATCAGGGGGAAGACTATAAAAGAACTGGTAAGTATGGAGCGCCTCATCATACGCTTTACTTTCGTTTTGTCATCTTGCTGAGATGCCAAAACCGGAAACATAACCGTTTGAATTGATTCATCTATGTTCTTTACGATTAAAGAGGGGAACTGCTGCCCGCGATTGTAGTAGCCTAGCATAATTGGTTGGTACATTTTTCCAATTACTAGACTTCTAAAATCTCTGTACAGTGTACTTGATAAAGAGGCAACTAAAAGCTTCCAGCTGAAAGAGAACATTTCCTTCACTCGACTGAACGAAAAGCTCAGTCGAGGCCTCCAACGCAAGGTGAACCAGAGGATTATAGTGATAAAAAACTGGTTGAGGACAGATTGGCCCACGAGAGCCCAAACACCATACCCTTTGTACGCCATTATGATTCCAATTGTTCCGGAAATCAGCAAGCCTCCTACACTTCTGAAAAATAGAAGTTTGAAATGTAGGTTCCGCGAAACGATTGCATTTTGAACGGAATTGATGGAACCAAAAACTAGGTTGATGGAAAGAACTCGAAACACAGGAATTATCAATGGTACCTGATAGAATGAAGCTATTAAGGGAGCTGTAAAAAAAAGAAGAATATAGAGGAACAATGCTACTGAAAGACTTAAGTAAAAGACCGAAGATAGGTCAACCTCTTCCACTTCTTTTTTCTGAACAAGTGCCGTACCGAAACCGCTTTCAATAAAAACAGAAGCAACCGAAATGAATACTGAAATAAGAGCGATAACTCCGTAATCTTCCGGTACAAGAAGTCTTGCAAGAATGATCTGGATAACGAATTGTATCGCCTGAACGCCGCCCCTCTCCATAAACTTCCAAAACAGAGAGGCAATGATACGGTTTCTATTTATACCTTTTTCCATCGCCAGTATCTCTTCCTCATCTGTGTAAGCTTGACAAAGGTTTTAGGCCATCCATATTTCACATAAAACGCAATTTTCTTTCTGAGTCCAAGATCTTTTACCAAATCTTGAAAATATTTCGTCTTTACAAGCCTTACGCTACCCTCAGTCTTGATCTTTTCCAGCCTGTAATATGACTTAACCCATTCAAAATCCTCTTTGTATATCCCATTTGAGTACCTGTTGATTGCATCCTGCAATTCGATCATCTCCATGTAATGCGCCACTGCGTTAACCGGGTTAAGGAGAACTCTGTTAGTCCACGATCCCTCAACATTTTTCCTGTATGCGGACATAAAACAATCAATGTAATAGACATCTCCCTTCAATGCAAGATAGTTAAATAGTGGTAAATCTCCAACAGAAGCTGTTTCAAAAAAACCAGGTTGATTATCAACATAAAAGGCCGGGTAAACAACCGAGTTAGTCGCAAATATCGCCCCATGACCTCGAATGACTTCGGAAGTCTTAAACAAGCGACTGCCATGTGAGGGTCTTACATCACTAACAATTATTCCGTTTGAAGCATCTACAACATAGGCAGCATGTGCGCATAAACTGCACTTGGGGTGGCTTTCCATATAATCTATTTGAGTCTTCAGCTTAAGAGGATCCAACCAGTAGTCGTCACCCTCACAGATTGCGATGTATTTTCCTATCGCACGTTTACGAGTCAACTGACCAACTCTTCGTCCCTTCGAATGTTGGTTTTCACTTTGGTATATGGGCTTGATTAAACTGGGATATTTCATTTCATATTCTTTAATGATATCTTGGGTACCGTCTGTCGAAGCATCATCATGAATAAGTATTTCAAACGCAAAATCTGTTTTTTGCATTAAAAAGCTCTCGATCGTCTGAGCGATGTACTGAACATGGTTGTACGCCAAGCAGATAATACTAACCATGATATTATTATTCATTGAATGACTCTCAACACATGATACACAAATTTTCTGGAACAGCTAACGATTTCCATAGATCCACATAACTACAAAAGAATTTTAAATGCAAACTTCAACACTCATGTTATGCCGGAGCAATAATACATCAAAATGAAAATTCCCCACTATCTCTGAACAACCCTATTTAATCATTCGTTAACAACCTCAAGGCTGACTTCGAATTTGCTAAACAGATCATCATAAAGCGTCAAAAATCACCGTTCAATTATTTTCCAAAAGGCAACTACTCGTCAAAATGTTTCTCGAATCGCCACGAATCCTGGCACATATCGGCCAGATCGCGTTTGGCGACCCAACCTAGCTCTCTTTTTGCTTTATTGACATCAGCGTAACTCTCCACTAAATCTCCCGGCCGACGACCAAGCACTTTGTAGGGGATGTCAATTTGATTCACTTTCTGGAAAGTATTCAGAAGCTGTAGCACGCTTGTGCCGTACCCTGTTCCCAAATTATAGATTTGCACTCCTTCCTTGATCTTTTCAAGGGCGAAAACGTGTCCTTCAGCCACGTCCATCACATGGATATAATCCCTAATGGCTGTTCCATCCATCGTTGGGTAGTCATTTCCGAAGATCTTTAGGGTACTCATCTTTCCTTTTGCCACTCGGAGTAAGTTTGGCATCAAATTATTGGGAAGACCTGGGGGCGATTCACCAATTACTCCACTCTCATGGGCCCCTATCGGGTTGAAATACCTTAGTATTGAAACAGAAAACCCTCTGTGAGTTTTAGAGACGTCAGTTAATATTTTTTCGCTGATTATTTTCGTTTCACTGTATGGACTGGCCGCAGGCAGCAGTTCCATTGTTTCGACCAATGGGACTTCGTTGTTGCCATAAACCGTTGCTGAGGAACTATAAATAAATTTATTTACTTTATATCTAGCGCAAGCGCGCGCTAGAATTATCGTACTTACAGTGTTGTTATGGTAATAATCGAGTGGATTTTGAACTGATTCGTCCACTGACTTAAGTCCAGCGAAATGTATGACACCATCTATGGAATGATTGGAAAAAATCGTGTTAACTTGCTCCTCTTTCGTAACATCAACTGCATAGAAAATGATTTTCTGTTTTGTAATCTGTTCAATCAATTTAATCGTTTGGGCCTTGCTGTTACAAAGGTTGTCCGCGATCAAGACTTTATGTCCCGCATTTACCAGAGCAACACATGAATGTGAGCCAATATATCCCGCTCCTCCGGTGATCAAAACATTCATTATCAAATATCCTTCTTATTATTGATTATTGAATCAAAAAATTGTTGTCACTATCCTACTAATTATAGCCAGTCTCTGTTCTTGGTACTGTCAATAGTTATTCGCACATTTGTCTCACTCGGTAGATGTTTTTGGTTCCCCCTGGCCAGGGGGAACCAAAAATCGCCGCTCGTCCCTAAGCCCCCTCGTACTCCAACTGAATTTCCAGCTCATGCTTTTCCAGGTGCTTCATACTCATATACAGCTTGGAGCCCCAAAGAGAACTCTCCATATATCTCAACCTGGCGCAAACCAGCATGAGTGCAGACTCCCCGTCAGGGAAGGTGCCCACTACCCGGGTCCGTCGTTTAATCTCCCGATTCAATCGTTCAATGACGTTGTTGCTTCGGATCTTTTTCCAATGCTCCCGGGGAAAATACATATACTCCAATGTCTCCACGATTGAATCCTCCACTTTCTGTGCGGCCTTCGTCAGCTTCATCTCCCGTAATCGAGCGATGACATCCCTCGATTTGGCAAGAGCCGCCTGACGATCTTCCTGGGCGTGGATCGCCCGCAGCATCGCTGCTACCAGCTTCATCTTCCCGCGAGGAACAACCGACAGTACATTGCGTGTGAAGTGCACGCTGCACCGCTGGTAACGGGCATTGGGGTAAGTCGTATGGACCGCTTCCAGCAAACCCAGGCATTTATCCCCGATGAAGAGCTGGGTTCCGCGAAGTCCCCGTTCCTTGAGATCTCGAAGGAAGTTCATCCAGGACTCCTTGTCTTCCCGCAACCCCTCACAGGCACCGATGACCTCACGCTCACCTTCTTCATTGACCGCCATCGCAATGAGGATGGCCACGTTCTCGAAATTGCCGGCAAAGTTCCGCTTCAGGTAAATGCCATCAAGATAGACGTAAGGATAACTCATCTCAAGCGGCCGTCGCCGCCAGTCATCGATTTGGGTGTAAACCTTTTGGTTAAGGCGGCTGACTGTTCCCGCGCTTACCCGGGTACCCCACAAGGCCTCTGTGATGTCTTCTACACGGCGTACGGAGACTCCGGCCAGGTACATCTCCACCAAGGCTTCCTCAACGCTAATTTCACGTTTCTGGTAACGCTGGATGATGGCAGTTTCAAATGTCAAGGTCCGAAGCTTGGGCATCTTGAGTTCCACCTCACCTGCCCGTGTCAGCAATTTCCTCTTGTAGTGCCCGGCACGTGTGCTCTTTCGAAGCGCCGTTCTCTCATAACGCTTCGCGTTGGTCAGTCGATTGGCTTCCTCATCCAGCAGCGCGTTCAAAGTATCTTCCACGCTTTGACGCACCAGCTGTCCCAATTCTTCTTTGATGATTCCTTCGTTCAATTGTATAATTTTCTCGGACATGGTTTTCTTTTCTCCTTGGTTGGTTTTCGTAAATTCAATTTTACCAAGTGAGGAGAGGAACCGTGTCCTCTTTATTCAATTGTGCGAAACTTAGCGTACCTTATCCTGTTCTTTGATCTTAGGTATGCGGCCGATCACGCAAATTCTGGAAACCACATTATCGAACGTATTCAAGTTCCGATAGGCGTAAAACGTCTAGTCAATAAATGCATTTTGGTCAAGAAGCCATATGCATCGTTTTCAGCTGTCCTTCAATTACTTGGATTTCAACCTTTTTTGCGGATTTTTTTGAGGGTAAAGGGTGTTTCGATATTCTGAATATGGCCTTGCTAAATCAATGAAATTAGCCTTATGCTCTGGAACTCTTAGTTCATAAGGAGGCAATTTCCGAAAATCCCCGAAAGCAAGCTTTAAATACTCTTCAGCTAGAATTGGCACGGGATAGTAGCGGCCCTCAAACAATTCTTTTCGCACATCCGCAAATATTCGTTTGGGGTAAAGAATTTTCATATACTTCCAAGCAACACAAACCTCTGTAATCATGGAGCTGTCCTCAATGGCGTATCTTGTCATTCTTTTCTCCGCATATTGCCATATGCGTGTTCTGGAATGCTCATTTGGGATGACAAATAAGAGAAACTTACCTATCCAATACGGTACAACACCTATTTTATTTGGAGAAAATCCCCGATTGAAAAGAAAATAAATTAGAGCCCAACAAAGTTGCGTTACTCTCCTGACTTTTCCTTGCGGAGCACCGTCAAGAGGGATTACATCTATTTTGATTCCGTGATCGATGTCCAGATGCTTCTGACCCTCCCTTATATAAGTTCTTTCTTGATCACTGATCTGAATCAAACGTGTGTCGTGGAACTGTATCGCCGTTGTACGTATTAACCTCAATCTCCTGCCATGATCTTCTCTATTCCACAAACGAAATAGCTTCTCATAGTCTTCTCTAAACATATGGACGTCGATGTCGTCATCCCAAGGAATAAAAGCATTATCGCGGAGCGCTCCAATGCAAGATCCTCCACACAAGGTATAACGAAGATTATGCTTTTCGCAAAACGCATCGAAATATTCCAAAATCTCTAAACAAGCAAGCTGAACGTCTCTTAGAGTAGTCACACTTCCATCTTCTTGTTCGATGACGTAGCTATTTGCGTTTTCCATCCCTACAGTACCAGATCCCTTTGTAATTTTTATAAGAGTTTTTCAAGTCTACAAAAACTGTTTCATGCTTTGGAACTCGTTTGTTCTCTGGAGGAGGTGTCAAATAATCACCGAATGCCTTCGTCAAATATTCGTGATACCCGTAAGGAATTGGGATCATCATTTCTTCGAAATCAACATAAAGTTGCTTAGAGAAAATACTCTTGGGGTATTCGATGTTCATATAGCGATATCCCGTCACAAGTTCGGTAACGGCGTCCATTTTATGATAACAATATCGAGACATTTGCTTTTCAGAATGCTTCCAGATCTTGAATCGTAGATTCTTGGAAGGAATCATTTTAAGCAATATGAAAGACAGGACTTTTATGATAATTCCCTGATTATCCGGAAGCCGCTGCGCATTATAAAGGCTGAACAGCGATGCATAGAATAGTTGCATTAGCCGTCGAAACCTCGTTGGTGCGTATCCGTCGATGGGGATAATATCAAGCATGTACCCGTGATGAATATCATCATTCACACTGTGGCGAAGAATAAAAGTCGTGTTGTTGTCTTTCAGAAGAGCTCCACAATTATGAAAATTCTCTCTTTCATTTGTTCTGCATAAAGAGTAATTAGCAAGTTCCCCAGTTTCTTGCCAAATTTCGAACAATCTTTCGTAATCAGGTCGGGGCATAAAAACATCAACGTCATCATCCCATGGAATGAAACCCCGGTATCTTTGGCTACCAATACAACAACCCCCGCAAACAAAGTACTCAAGATCATTCTGTCGGCAAAACCCATCAAAATAGGCAAGAATCTCAAGAGCTTTGATCTGAATCTCACAAATTGATGTGGACATCACTCAGTAGCCCCATTTGAAGATCGTTTTAGATGAACTGACCATGTCTTCTCTGAATACTTCATGAATATCTTCTATAGAAGATACCTCTCCTGCAAGGTTGACAATAAACCATAAAGCCGATTGTACTGAGTCTTTCTCAAGAAAACTGATGGCTTTCTTGAAGTCATCTCTGCCCGAACGCGACGATCCTACAAAGACAAGACCTTTTTCTAATATGATGCGTGTGTTAACAGGACCTTGATGCTCGCTCACACCCATTAAAATTACACTACCCTGAGGCTCGATGAACTGAATGATTTCGTTAATCGCATGAAAACTGCCTTCTTCCCCAACACACTCAAACGCATGATCAAAACAAAAATCAGCGGGCAACTGACCTGTTATAAAAACATTGTCAACGAAACTAAAGCGCCGCAATTTTTCCGGGTGTTTCCCTATTACAGATAGTGTTGTTTCCGGGAAATTGGTCTTCAGCACCAAAGCGATGGTGTACGAGAGGTTTCCATCCCCGTAGATGGCAATGTGTGTCGGCTGTTTTGCAATCTGTGACTTGAGCCTTTTGAGTCCATGAAAAGCGACTGATAGAAATTCAGTGATGGCGGCCAGCTGATCAGGAATACTATCCTCATAAGGAACCAGGCGGTCTGCCCGAAGTTCAACGATTTCCCGCATGAAACCGTCACTGCCACTTGAAAGAAATACCGCCCCTTTCACATAATTTTCGTAAAGTTCTCGGTTCCCAACGGGTGGCAGGTTTGGAATCATTACCACCCGTTGTCCCACCCGAAAACTGTCAGTTGGGTCATAAATTACCCTACCACAGCCCTCATGGATCAAGGCCATGGGGAGTTTCTCTCTCAGTATGTCGGGCTTTCGTTTGCCCTGATAGTAACGCTGATCGGCGTGACAAATGGCGAGATATTCCGGGCTAATCAGAACATTATCCTTCCCGTCGACCATATAGTAACTTGCGGAAAAGAAACCTGGATGAAGAAGCTGTATGCTCTGGACGATCACTGCTTTTCGCCAATCAGCGCCATTGCCAGTCTAAAATCTTTGACTGTAGTTATTTTGATATTTGCTTCGTCACCCCGTACAAGGCCGACAGGGACTTCTCGCAAGACGAATACCTTGCACGCATCCGTTAGTGACGCTCTCTCTTCATCACCTAACTGTCCGTATAATCTTGAGTAAACTCTAATCTTGAATGTTTGGGGTGTCTGACCATGGAACATCTTCGGACGTAAGGGTATATCACTGATCTGCTCACCGTCCTCGGAAACAACGATGGTATCATGAGCCGGTATAACAGTATCGATCATGTCGAATTTGCTGACCATTTCTATGTTCTCCTTAATAATGCGTAGACTTACAAAAGGACGGACGGCATCATGGGTCACAAGGATATCTTCATCCCCCAACTTATAACTGTCTTCCAAGTAATGAATAATTTTCTCAATTGTATGACTCCTGCTTCTTCCCCCTATCACCACCTTGACTCTGCTCAATAATCGTCTGTCTACATATTGTTCCAGTATACTCTTGAAGTGATTTTCCCAATCCAGGCTTATACCAACACATATCGCATCGAAACTTTCAATCAACAAAAACTTCTCCAATGTATGGATAATGATTGGCTTGTCTTCCAGAAAAAGATATTGCTTAGGGGTCTCCGAAATTTTCATTCTTTCTCCGCTCCCCGCCGCCAAAATGGCCGCGAAGATTTTTTTATCACTAACGTGTCCTTCCATCGCCTTTTCCTTTCTCTCCCTGCCGATACGGTTTGTAAATCGATTGGAAAGCAAATTTGGAAACAAAATACCCCCCTCGTTCACCTGAGGTTTAACCGTTAAGCACTACGTTATTTCCCCATATACTTTGCCATGAAGCTCCGATCAATAATAATTGTCTCCTCTATTTTTGCTCGTGAGCAGCGTAGCTCTTGTATCGGTAAATGACCATAAGCTTGTATAGCGGAATGGAGAAGTGAAGTACAAAAACTGCGAGCTTTCTGCCTATCCTGAAATACTTGCCTTTGCGTATGTAACGAAATCGACCAACAATCTCCTGTCGTATCGACCTTCTATACTCTTTGTCTATGTGGTTTGCTAAGATCAGTCTGTCAAAAAAGGTTAGATAGGCCCACGACAATCGCTGTTCGGCCACAAACTCCAGCTGGGGGAATTTCCCAACGACTAAGTTTCGATTATGCAGATGGGCTTCAACAACATCAAAATGTTCCATCGTAAAACCACTATGAATGATACTTCCCTCTCGGTGGTAATAACCATAAAGCTTTTCATTGGTGAAAACTACCTTATCACTCCTTAGAATAAGTTCAATAACAATAAAAGCATCTTCGTAAATGACTCCGACCCGAAAAGAAGTGTTGTTAAACAATTTGCGGGTAAAGAGTTTTCCTGTAACACTGCAACTGAGCTCCTTGCCCTTTAGCGCTGATTCAATTGCATCTTTCGTCTTGAATTCTTTTACATAGACATCTTTAGTGACAGGGCTGGAAGAACCTTCATAGAGCTGAGCCAGTAAGCAAGCAGTAATCTGTGCGCCGTGATCGACAGACAAGTCATAAAGTCTTTTAATCATTTCAGGGTGAACTAGATCATCGGCATCAACAAAAGTTAAATACTCACCCCTGGCGATAGAAATACCGGTATTCCTTGCGTGACTGACGCCGTGATTTTTTTGATGTACTACTTGGATTCGCTGATCCCTTTTTGCCCACTTGTCACATAACGTGCCCGTCATGTCCGTGGATCCGTCATTCACTAGCACAATATCCAAATCCTTATACTCTTGATTGGCAATTGCATCCAACGTGCGGTCAAGGAAAGTCTCAACATTATAGCAAGGTATGATCACCGATATTAACGAACCCACGCATTAGTCTCCTATTCTTTTACTCCGTCGTTGGCTCCAACGAGTTCAATTCACGTTTATAATGAAATGGTAAGGCTTCCCTTGATGAATCAACACAATAACCATAAGCGAAAGTCAATACAAAAGAATAGTATCTGCAGGACTCTAGAAAGGCAGATAATAGAAAGGCTTGCACCAGAAAAAAAGCCAACAAAGCAATCATTAGTAACTCGTCTGTCTGGATCGCACGCCTGGAAAATATTTTTCGGATAATTAGAATTCCTCCCATGATGAAGAAAATCATAAGCGCTACAAATACCAACCATCCATAATAAAGTAGTATCGTAACATAGCTGTTGACGGGAGATTGGCCTGAGGCCAGCCTTCCAAATATTTCATCCTGAGAGGAATATTTTTCTGCAAAATATACAACCCCCCTAGGACTTGTGCCAGTAAAAGGTCGATATTTTGAAATCATTAGAACCGATTCAATCCATCTTCCTACACGTGTATTCCCCATTCCCTCAATTGAATCGTTTGAATCTGTTTTTTGGCTTGAAATATGTGAAAGCCATCCGCTTGGTTCCATCTCATCAACTGTAAAATCAGGAGCTATCTCTGAAGTGAAGAAACTGGTAAAATCGCCAACAAAGTCTTTACTGAGTTGTCCTTTAACTACGCTTAAAGAAACCTTCTGGTCGTTCTGCTCCCAGTCGGGATAGACATCAGTATTAGCATCCGGGAACGCAGCGGTAATCCTAACAATCGGATTAATCAAGGCCGATTTGTACGATACAGTTCTGATTGGATCACCCAAACCAAGAATAATGACGAGAAGGAGAAAAAATAGTGGGATCGCCTTCGTCCTGTTTCTCTTTTCCTTCTTCGTCAAAATAAGTTGCCTTAAACGCAGGCCAACGTAAAAAAGCGAAAATAAGATGAGCCCAACCCACACGCCCCGGGAATTAGCCAAGATGATGAAATAAGCCTGAACCAAAATATTGATCAACAAAAATGCTCTTGCAAATAGTCGCTTGTATTGACGTAATAAGAGAATGCTGAAAACAATGGAACTGAAAGCAATGACGGAAGCGAAGTTTGAATCGTTGTAAACGCCAAATAAAGCAACATTGATTGAGCCGGAAGGGCGAAAAATGTAGCGGATTCCCCAGTAAAACCCTCCATCATGTCGTTTTATTACTCCAGCAACATTGAAAAAGAACAAGCTCAATGAAAACAAACTCAGAAAAAATTGCAGAATAACGGTTGGTGTAAACATGCCTCTTATCATTTTATCTTTTGGCGTTCGGCTTATCTGGGATAGCGGATAGAAGAGCAGATACACAAAATTGAATAAATACCACGTCTTGAGCGAATAAACCAAGTTGCCAGCTTCACGGTTCAAGAATATTGTCGCCAAAGCCAACAATGAGCTAAACAAAAAAACCAAAATAATCCGATCCCTGAAATACGTCTTCATGAAAAAGAAATGGTAGGCTATTATCACTGATCCCCAAATTATGAAAACCATATTTGCGCTGGATTGCATATTAGGAGATACAAAAAACAGAGATTGCAGTAAAAGTAAAATAAGGTAAAACTTGGCAAAATGATACGGATCTTCAATTAGAATCCTTAAGAAATTCATGTAACGAGTCAGCCGAACTTGTTCGAAAGTCTTTTTTTTCACCATGCCTCCTCCGATACATGTGGTTCTATTTAAACAAAAATTTGTTCTGTAGTAGTCAATGATAAGCCAATGCTGCTATTTTGGGGCATTGCCACACTAACAGCACCTGCCCGTCACAAGAGCCACTCTTACCAAACTGGCCAAACGGTTTGATCGTTTTGGACAATTCCTTGCGAAACTTCCTTGAATTTTTACTTTATCACAATAGACGAATTTCTAGATTAAATAAGATGTGTGCTCGGCCGGGATGTGCTCTATACTGAGCTAGGGCATTAGATTTTCAAATGACACGACATAGACGGGGATGCTCTTCTTTGGTCAAGCATGTGTTTCTCTATCACATTTCTTAAAAACCACCGACATAAATGTGCCTGCCAGCTGATTTTCGAAAGATTCTATACCAGATGAAAAGGCGAAATTCCTTAATCTTATGAGTCGCTCGGATATGCCTATAAACTCACTGAATGGAAGACTGATAATCCACTCTCACACTTCCTAATGAAGGTATGAAAGATCGACAACAAGATGAGGCAATAAATATCTGTCCCGCTGGCTGTCACTCATTAGTTGCTATGCTAGAATAACAGCGTCTTATGAGACTACTTCCCTGGAAGGCCACCTGTATGGACGAAAAAAACAACGTAAATGCGGAAGAGATGGAGAAACCCTCTGCCCGGATGCGAGCGCCCATCATCAGAACAAGTAAAGTAGAAGCGGAGCAGCCTGACACTGCGCCTGATATGGAAATTCCTGATGAAGCTGCTGAAAAGACCTTCGCCAGCGGAGTCAGGCGCCCTTCCTTTAAACTGACCGTTCCCTCCGGGATCCAGGATCAGGATGAGGAATATGATGGGATTATCCGCCAGTTTGAAGACGATCCTGAGACAGAAAACGATGGCAGTGAGCCTCCGGGAGACCCACCGGTTGATGATGATCCATCCGATAATGATAATGATGATGAAAAACCGGTTCCTGTCGGAAAATTCAAAAAGATATGGAACAGCCGTGCTTTTGCCCGGGTATTATTGGGACTGTCCATTGTCTTTTTCGCTGTAGGCATCTACTTTTTTGTCAAACCGGCCATCGTCTACAAAAACCAGGAAAAAGTAGGGAAAGAAATTCTGGACTTGCTGGTAAACAGGGAACCGGAAGATACAGGCGTGGTTACCATCGAGGTCAATGTCGACGACGTCTATATCCCGGGAAGTTACGACGACAGTTTCGACGTCATCCTGCCGCCCGGGGTTACAGGCGATGTCACGGTTCAGACGAACCCTTCGGCAACCACCCAAAGACCACGTACTATTGTCATCCAGTCAGACACTGTCATGAAGATCTCCAGCATTAACTACGAAAGCGCCATCGCGCCCGATGTCAAGGAGTCAACACTCTGGGTCCTGCCCGGTCATTTCCCGCCCAGCGCCCAGCCGGGCGAGGTCGGCGTGGCCGCCTATTTCGGCCACCGGATGATCAAGCGGGGGCTTCACTTCAACCGGCTAAATGAAGTGAAGGTTGGCGATTCCATCCAAATCAAGCGTCTGGGTGATACCTATAACTTTATTGTCGACGATTTCCGGATCGTCGAACCGTCGGAAGTGGGACAATACGTCTATGAAAGAACCGATACCTCGCGGATCCTTCTTGTGACCTGTGATCCTGTCATCGCGCCGCGATCAACAAAGAAGCGTATCCTTGTTGGAGGTTATCTGGAAGGGGGGCTGCCGACCCCGTAAGTGAAAAGACTTCCGTGGTCCCGGAAGTCTTTGTATCAAATTGTTATTACAGGTTGATACAGATTTTTACACCCTCTTTGTCAGCGAATGTTAGCGGCAAAACTCCGGAACAACCGGTTTTCTTCTTTAAACCCCAAAAAGCTCATCCAACGACAAGTCATTGAGGATGGTCATCAGGATGGCCGTCTCCTCGTGTGACAGGGTAATTCCCTTGCCCATCTTATTATGATCGGGAGCCCAGTCCCTGATATCCAGTTTGGGGGGGTTGCCGTTCCAGCTTACAAAATTGAGCTCACGGTTCCAACCCGTTTTGGGACTGCTTGAGAGCACTGCGATTTCCTTGATAATTTCGTACTTGAAGTCTGCCATCTTTTTCTCCTTCTTCTTGCTTGTCGCTTTAATCTTTCAATACTTTGGCGTTAACCTGCCAGATATCCCCCGCATAATCGCTGATGGTCCTGTCCGAACTGAAGTGTCCGCTTGAGCAGATATTGTGCCAGCACATGGCCGCCCAGTCAATCTGGTTGCGGTAAGCCTGGCAGGCGGCTGACCGGGCCTGTCGGAATTCATCAAAATCCCCAAGCACGTAGTAAGGGTCGGCCTTCTCACAGCTTGAACCTTGGAGGAGGCTGTCGTAGAGCGCCCGGAACATGCCAGTCTTGCCATCCGAAAGGGTCCCGTCAACCAGAGTGTCGACGGCCCTTTTCAGGCCTTCGATGTTTTCATACTGCCAGTAGGAGGCGTAAAACTTTTTGGTGTCGGGAAAATCTTTCAGCCTGGGCCCGAACATGAAAATATTATTCTCGCCAACCTGCTCCAAAATCTCAATGTTGGCCCCGTCATAAGTTCCCACCGTAAGGGCTCCGTTCATCATGAACTTCATGTTGCCCGTACCCGATGCCTCCATGCCCACCGTTGAGATCTGCTCCGAGATATCGGCGGCGGGGAAAATCTGCTCGGCCAGGGACACATTATAGTTGTGCATGAAGACGACCCGCATCTTCTGGTTGACATCCAGGTCCCCGTTGACCATGAAGGCCACCTCATTGATGAACTTGATGACTGCCTTGGCCAGGAAATACCCCGGGGCAGCCTTGGCACCGAAAATATAGGCAACCGGCGGCACGTCCAGAGTGGGATCCTCCTTGAGAAGATAGTACCGGTCGACAATATCGAGCGCATTCATGAGCTGGCGCTTGTACTCGTGGAGTCTTTTGATCTGGACATCGAAAATGAAGGATGAATCGATCTCAACGCCCTCACGTTCCCTGATCAGTTTTGACAGCCTCTCCTTGTTTGCCCGCTTGATTTCCAGAAGATTTCTCATCTCTTTCGAATCCGAGGCGTAAGGCAAAAGGCTCTTCAGCTGGTCCATATCCGTAAGCCATTTGTTTGACCCGTAAAGCCTGGTCAGCATACCGGACAGGCCGGGATTACAAAGGTCAAGCCAGCGGCGGGGCGTCACCCCGTTGGTCTTGTTGGAGAACTTGCCGGGCCACCAGCGGTGGAAGGGGTTGAACACTTCCTGTTTCAAGATCTCACTGTGGATCTTGGCGACACCGTTGACCGACATACAGGCATAAATCGCCAGGAGCGCCATATGGGCCTTGCCATCATGGATGGGGGCCAAACTTTCCATTTCATTCTCGTTGAAACCGTGATTGAAGGCCTCTTTGCGAAATTGGGCGTCGATCTTCTCCAATATCTCCAGGATCCGGGGAAAAAGGAAACGGAATATTTCCAGATCCCACTTTTCGAGCGCCTCCTGCATGATGGTATGGTTGGTGAAAGCGAAGACCCTGGTCACGATCTCCCATGCCTCATGCCAATTTTGTCGGTTCTCATCGATCAGGAGCCGCATGAGTTCAGGGATGGCCAGAACCGGGTGGGTATCGTTGAGCTGGATGACATTCTCATCCGCGAAGTGTGAAAAGTCGAAACCGTGCCGGTCGCGGTAGTTGCGGACCATGGTCTGGAGCGAGGCCGACACAAAAAAGTACTGCTGGCGAACCCGCAGTACCTTTCCATCGTATGTCGTATCGTTGGGGTAGAGTACACGGCAGATGTCCATGACCCGGTTGCGCTGGATGACCGCGTCATCAAAGCGTTGGGAGTTGAAGAGATTGAAATCGAACTCCTCAGCCGGTTCCACCTTCCAAAGGCGCAGGGTATTGACATTGTCCGTACCGTGGCCGGTGACCGGCAGATCCAAAGGGATGGCGTAGACATCCATATCGCGAAAACGTACCAGGGCCTTGTCTTCCCTTCGCATCACGACAAAAGGATACGGAAGCTCCATCCAGGCATCCGGATACTCTTTTTGGTGGCCGTGTTCAATCTCCTGGCGAAAAAGGCCGTAGCGGTAGAGCAGGCCATGGCCCATGACGGGCAAGTTCATGGTGGCGGACGAATCGAGAAAACAGGCGGCCAGCCGTCCCAGGCCTCCATTGCCCAGGGCCGGATCCGTTTCTTCATTCAGAACGGCGTCAAAGTCAAAGCCAGCCTCTTCTACCAGTTCGCGCACAGGTTCAAGCAGGTTACGGTTGATCAGGTTATTGAGAAGACTCCTGCCTACCAAAAACTCAGCCGAAAAATAGTGAACCTGCCGCCCGTCTTCATAAAGGGCGCGCGACCTCTCCCAATCGGGGCCGATCGTCTCCATGACCGCCCGGGAAAGGGCTGTCCAGTATTCGTGCTCAGTGGCCTGGCTGACACTTTTGCCGTATTCAGCGTAAAGGTGCGACTGCAGCTTTTCGGCCAGTTGTGCTTTATCCATTCATTTACCTCAAAAAAAGACCGACGGTCATTATAGCAAAGATTGACGAGGGCATCCGGGCCCGCCTAAATCTCCTCATGCTCCTCCATACGCTTGCCGTAATCCCTGAAGCGATCGATCATCATGGTCATCTCATCTTCATCCAGGAGGACAGGTTCCCCCATAGCCTTGGCCCGGCAGTAAAGCTCACAGCAAAACTCGATCTCCTCGGTCACATTGAAGGCCTGGTTGAGATCGGCTCCACCGGCCAGCATGCCGTGGTTGGCCAACAGGCAGGCATTTCGGTCTTTCATGGCTTCAAAGGCATTCTTAGCAAGCCTGACCGTGCCGTAAGTAGCGTATTCCGCGCAGCGGACATTGACACCGGCGAAGGCTACCAGGTAATGGAGGGGGGGCAGATCCTGGCGCAGGCAGGCCACCGTGGCCGCGTATGTCGTATGGGTGTGGATCAGGGCTTTGATATCATCACGGTACTTGTAGACAATCCGGTGCATATCGCATTCGCTGGACGGCACCGCGTCACCCTCCACGATCCGCCCTGTTTCGACATCCATAACCACTACCTGGTTCTCAGTGATCTCCTCATAGGGAATGCCGCTGGGTGAGATGGCCATGAGATTCGTTTCAGGATCCCACACGCTCAGGTTGCCGCCCGTCCCCCTGGTCAGGCCCGTTGCGATGAGCTTCCTGCCATATTCAATCAGCTCCCGGCGCTCTTTTTGCATGATCATAGGAAGTCCCCTCCTGTTGTAGTAAACAATCCGAGTGTACCACGAGTCAAAGCGCTTCAAAGCGGACAGCGGCGCAAAGGCAGATCGGCCTCCGCCTTAACCTGGGCCATCCTTGCTGGACAGTCCATGACCGCAACGCTTTCTTTTGTCTGCACCCTGGGTGCCTTTATCATCGCCCTGCTCATGTCCTGGCGCGATGTCCGCACGCGCCAGGTCCTCGACCGTGAACTTGCCTGCTTTGCCTTTCTGACCGCCTTGCCCCTGGCAATGAAACTTGATGTTTTGGCGTCAGATACCCGGACCCCTCTTTGGGCAGTTCAGGTCATGGCGCTTGGCCGTACGGCAGGAGGAGCGCTCCTGCTCCTGGCTGTGGCGCTCCCTGCACGCCTTGTAGCGGGCCGGGAACTGCTGGGAGGGGGAGATGTCCTCTTCGCGCTGGCAGCCGGATTTATGCTGCCTGTGGGCGCCTCCGTGCCTATGGTCTGCCTGGCCTTTCTGTTAGCCCTTCCCTTTTCCCTGGTACAGGCACTGAGACGAAAAAGGCCCGGCCATCTCCCCTTCATCCCCTTTTTGGCAGCCTCGGCCTTTATGATCCGCTGGCTGCCTTTCCTCACA
This sequence comes from uncultured Mageeibacillus sp., assembly GCA_964606165.1. Classification (GTDB taxonomy): domain Bacteria; phylum Bacillota; class Clostridia; order Saccharofermentanales; family DTU023; genus UBA4923. The sequence continues at coordinate 57,422 of CAZSFQ010000007.1, read as the reverse complement.
CCTTCCTTTTGAACTTTTCCTTATCGTGCTAAAATGGATCAGTCTGAACAAGGGCGAGAGAAAGGTTGTCATGCCGCGAAGAATATTGAAACCCCTGATCATTCTGGTCATCATTGTTCTGCTCATCGGGGTCGTCCTGGTTGGCTTCAGTATTGGCTACCGCTATGTCAGGGAACAGGACAAGCGGCTGGGCTACCTGAAGGATCAGTTTGACGCGCGGGGCTTCGCCCCCTTCAACAAGGACACACCGGAAGCGGTTGAAATCTATATCGAGCAGCAGTCCAGCACAAAAGACATCGCTGTTATGCTTAAGGACCAGGGCTTCATCGGCAGTACTTTCGCTTTTGAGTTCCTGTCCAAGTTCAACGGCTTTGACGGCCAGTATAAATACGGCACCCACTACCTTTTACCCGGCATGAGCTACGACGAAATCATGATCGTCCTGACCAACCGGCCCCAGCCGGTCACCATCACTTTCCCCGAAGGCATGACCTACCAGCAGATGAAGGAAAAGATGCTGGATGCCGGCATGCGGTTCAACCCCGATCTGCTGGATGCCATGGTACGCCAGCCGGGACTCTTTGCCGACTATTCCTTCGTCCCGCTCATTGAAAACTCACCCGGCCGCGACTGGCTGCTCCAGGGTTACCTGTGGCCCGATACCTACCAGTTTGACATCAACGCGACCGAACAGCAGATCCTGCGCATGTTCCTCAATAACACGGAACGGGTACTGGAAGAAGGCGGTTATTACGAACGGGCGGAAAAAATCGGGATGAGCCTGGACCGCGTCATCACCCTGGCCTCCATCGTCCAGCAGGAAGGCCCCATCATCGAGATGCCCCAGATCGCCAAGGTATTCATGAACCGTCTCAATACCGACATGGCTCTCCAGTCGGACGCCACCATCAACTACCTCCTGCTGGAAGACGGCCTGGAACCCTATATGTGGATCAAAAGCGAGGACGTCGACCGCTACAGGCAAAACGCCTACAACACCTACACCTTCAAAGGCCTGCCGCCCGGTCCCATCAATTCACCCGGGACGGTTTCCATTGAGGCTGTGCTCTGGCCCGCTACGGAACGCACCTGGAAAGGCGCCAATTCCTTCTTGTATTTTTGCGCCACCGGTGAAGGCACCAGCGATTTTTCCAAGACACTGGCAGAGCACGAAGCCAAGGTCGCGCGTTACAGCTCCCGCTAAGCACTAAGAGAAAAAATAAAGACTGAGGGCTGCGGCCGCGATACAAAGCAGCCCGATGATACGGTTGGCGAGCCGGAAAGGCATCACTTCCTCCACACGCTCTGACGGGGCTTCTGCTTTTCTGCGTCTGGCCGGCGACCCCACCATGGCGAGAGGAGCCAGCAGGAGCACAAGCAGAATCAAAATCATGGTCACCAGGAAGACGCGGACGCGCAAAGGGTCAAGCAGGGGCATTTTGAGTATCGCCTCGCTGAGAAGGCTGAACAAGGATTGCGCGACCAGCATGGAAGCACCAAAACCCGCCGACAAAAGAGACGACGCGATCAGGGACCTGCTTGCGGTGCGCGCCCAGGCAACCAGGAGCGATAAAATGACAGCAACGGCCAGGCCGGCCGGATCGAAGCTGACGGCCGCTGCCAGGAGCGCCGGCAGGATGCCCTTATAAAATGGCTGATCCCTGGCCGTGAAGACCGGCGAGATGGCCCCCCTGTACAAGAATTCATGGGAGGCCGCCGGCAGGACCACCGCCACCATAACGGTCAGGACAAGGAAGAGCGGAGCCCGGCCGAGATACTGGCTTCCCGCCTGCCAGATGAGGGGGACGGCCAGCCAGTTGCTCCATGAAGGGAAAAAGGACAGCACCAGACGGATCACACACCAGACAAGCCAGCCAGCGAAAAAACCAGCAGCCGGAGCCGCAAAAAGCACTGTTAAAGGGGGCCTGGTACCAGCTACCAGCCAGAGGGGCGGCCTGTAGATGACCATGATCAGGGATGCCGTGATCAAAGGAAGAAGGCCGTAGAGGATCAGGGCGCGCAGCGAAAAGGTCTCAAAGCCCGCCCTGTAGTCGGAGGCTGCCGCAAGATAGCCCATTTTCCCAAGCACCAGGAAGCCGCAAGCCAGTACCGTGGACACCAGCATGGCAACTGCCGCCATGGGCGCCGTCCGCCTCAGTGCCCGCAGCTCCTGGATATCAACTTTTCTTTTTGTGTCGACGACGGCGAGCGGGGGCGGCGAACCGGACGGCCGCCTCATCATGCTGTTCCTGCTGCCTTCCCTTTGGTCTTTTTCCATGCCAACAGTCTAGCACGCAGGCATCAGTCAGGGGTGATCCGGGACGCCGACTCGTCGCGCGCGGCCCGTCCCTTCCAGATGAAGCGGAGCGGGGTTCCGAAAAAATCGAAATTGGCCCGCAGCCTGTTCTCCAGATAACGCTCATAGGAAAAGTGGAGCAGCCTTTTGTCATTGACAAAGAAGATGAAAGTCGGCGGAGAGACCGACCCCTGCGTGGCATAGTAAATACGCAGATGACGTCCTTTTTGCTGCGGCGTCGGGTGCTGGACGATGGCCTCGGCGATCACCTCGTTCAGAACACTGGTCGACACGCGCCGCCTGGATGATTCATGGACACGAAGAACCAGCGGCCACAGCTTGTCAAGGTTCAAGCCGGTTTTGACTGAGACGAAGAGGACGGGCGCGTAGGGCATGAACTCGAAGCGCCGCCTGACTTTTTCCTCGTAGTCGGTCATGGGCGTCTCTTGCGTGTCAACCAAATCCCACTTATTGATCAGAATAATGGATGCCTTGCCGTCATTGTGGGCGAGCCCGGCCACCTTGGTGTCCTGTTCGGCCGGCCCCTCCGCCGCGTCTATCATAATAATCGAGACGTCGGCTTCCTCCACGCTGCGCTTTGAGCGAAGCGCTGAGACATACTCGATCTGGCCGTCAATCCGGGCCTTGCGGCGCAGCCCGGCGGTATCGTAAAGCAGAAAGCGGCCATATTCGTTTTCAACAAAGCTGTCGATGGCGTCCCGGGTGGTCCCCGGAATATCCGAAACGATGCTCCGCTCCTGGCCGATCAAGCGGTTGGCAAGCGATGACTTGCCCACGTTGGGCCGGCCCGTGATGGCCACCGTGACATAGTCGCCATCCTCTTCATCAGCTGTACTTTTTTCCATGGAGGCCGTCACGGCGTCCAGCAGCTCCGAAAGACCCAGCTTGTGACTGGCTGAAATGGCCAGGGTTTCAGCGAAGCCGAGCTCGTAGAACTGGTAGAACTCCAGCGGCTCGCTTCCCGGCTGATCGGCCTTGTTGACCGCGACAACAATTGGCTTGCCGCTTTTTCTGAGCATGTCAGCGATCTTGAACTCGATATCGGAAAGGCCTCCGTGAAGATCGGTCAGGAAGCAGATGACATCGGCCATCTCGATGGCAACCTCCACCTGGTCGAAAACGAGGCGCTGCATATCATCGTCGGCAAACTCGATCCCTCCCGTATCGATGACGGTAAAGGACAGGCCGTTCCAGTCGCAGTCGCCCATGACGCGGTCGCGGGTGACACCCGGTTCAGGGCCGACAATGGCCGTGCGCCTCCCGATCAAGGCGTTGAACAGGGTCGATTTACCGACATTGGGCCGGCCTACGATGGCCAGTACCGGTGCAGCCAACTTATTTACCCTCCCCTTTCGAACCAACAAAAAGCAACGTGCCTCGGGCGCGCTGCTCCTCATTTTTCACCTTTTAGTGCTTCCGTTATTTTTTTCCGTCGTCGACAGAAATAACTTGGCGCCCGTCGTAATATCCGCACACTTTGCAGACGCGGTGCGGCGCTTTCAGCGAATGGCACTGCGGGCAACGCACAAGATTAACCGGATTGATCTTCCAGTTCGCACGGTGCGTGCGTGATCGCTTCTTGGACCACTTGCGTTTAGGTACAGCCATCGGTAAACCTCCCCCGGCATTTATTGTTCATGATGGCGCCCTTGTCGGCGCCCCAAGTATTATCACCGAATGGTCCCCCGCTGTCAAATGACGATGAATAGGGTACCGGTCAGTTGCTCAAACCGTTCTGTTGCTGCTGTCCGCCGCGCGGCATTTTATTGTTTTGGTCCTGTGCGGTCACTTCCAGCTGAAGCCTGGTGCTGACCGTGTGGCGGTTCTCAAAACCCAGCGAATAGCCCAGTTCGATCTCCCCGCCCTGTTCATTGATATTGCCCTTGACCTCGTGGGTCAGAACGGAAAACCGAACCGGCCCGTAAGGGGTCGATTTGGCCTCAACCCGCTGATCGCCCTTGATGAACTCCAGTTCCATCTCCACACTGCCTGTGCGGCTCAAAACGACGCGCCCGTTGGGAAAGAGGCTGAGGCGGGTTTTGGTCCCCCGCATCCCGGTCGCGTCGCTCTCATCATAGGTAACGGACCAGGTGTCCTTGCTCTTCTCATAGGCAAGATGGCCGACTGTAGTCAGCCGGATGGGCCCCGAGCTTTCCCCGTCCGTCCAGTGATTGCTCTCAAGACAGATGATGGCATCCTTATATAAGTCAGCAGGTTCGAACACTATTCCTCCCTGTCTTCGCACGCGTCCAAATTAATATGATGAACGAGATCAAGATTGGTGTCAAGAATCCGGCCGGCGTTACGGCGAAATGTGTCGACCGAGTCACTTACATGATACTCCGTAACCGCGCCGCTTGTCTGCAAAGCTTTCAAACCTGCCTCTTCGAGGATCCGCCTTGCGGTTCGAACAACTGCCGGCGCGCTTTCAATCAGTGTGGTACCAGATGGCAAAGCCCCTGCGATGGCACCCCGAAGAAGAGGGTAATGCGTGCAGCCCAAAATCACGACATGGGGTTGGAAGCTTTTCACCTCTTCCAGGTAGAGATCGGCCACCCTGTCAGCCAACTCGCCTTCCCAGATGCCTTCTTCTGCCAGCGGAACAAAGAGCGGACAGGCCTTTTGCAGCATGGAAGGCACAGCCATCTCTCTTCTCTCAGCCAGGGCCCGGACCATGTCCGGATAAATACCGCTTGTGACTGTCGTCACGGTACCCAGGATGCCCACCCGGGCCTCTTCTTCATTCATGGCAGCGATGACATCAAGGGCCGCATCAGCCCCCTGCTCCACAACCTCCAGAACAGGGACAGGGGCGGCCAGCTGCCTCACCAGCTCCCCTGCCGTCGCGCTGGCTGTATTGCAAGCGATGATGATCATCTTGACATTTCTGGACAGGAGGTAGCGCGCGATCTGTGAGGCGTAGCGCTTCACCGTCTCAGGCGATTTGGATCCATAGGGCGAGCGGGCCAGGTCTCCTACATAGATCAGGTGCTCATCGGGCAGGGCCTGCCTCAGCTCCTTTAAGACAGTCAGGCCGCCGATCCCTGAATCGAAGACGCCGATCGGTTGATTCATATGAACCATGGCCGGTTACCTCAATAGGCCTTGCCCCAGAAGACCATATGCCGGGCGAGCTTTCCGCAGACGACACATGAGGCGCCCTCGGGCACCTTGTCATCCGCGATACAGCGTGACGTAGCCGTCGTCACCTCTTTCACCCTGGCTTCGCAGTCCTCGCTTCCGCACCAGGCAGCCCGGATGAAGCCCGGCTTCTTCTCCATGGTCTCCACAAAGGGCTCCCAGGCATCGACGTCATAGATACGGGACTCCATGCTCTTTTTCGCCTTTTGGTAGATGCGGTCATGAAGGGCATCCAGGAGGGCGGGAACCAGGCCGGCCGCCTGATCCAGCGGCAACTCCCTTTTCTCACGGTTATCCCTTGATACGGCGACGCATTGGCCTTTTTCGATGTCCCGGGGGCCGATCTCCAGCCGGATCGGTACGCCTTTCATCTCATACTCGGCATACTTCCAGCCCGGCATCCGGTCGCTATCGTCCAAAAGGACACGAAGGCCCGCTGCTTTCAGGCTATCCACCAGTTCCGCGGCCTTCTCCCCGACCCCTTGTTTATGGGCAGCAATGGGGATGACCACCACCTGATAGGGCGCCACGGCGGGCGGCAGGATCAGGCCGTCATCATCGCCGTGGACCATGATGATGCCGCCGATGGACCGCGACGAAATACCCCAGGAAGTCTGGTGGATGTAGCGCAGCGTGTTGTCCTTGTCGGTGAACTGAATGTCAAAGGCCCGGGCAAATCCATCACCCAGGTAGTGGGTGGTCCCCGCCTGCAGGGCTTTGCCGTCATGCATCATGGCCTCGACCGTGTAAGTATTGACGGCGCCGGCGAATTTCTCCGATTCGCTTTTCAGGCCGCGCAGCACCGGGATGGCCAGGGCGTTCTGGTAAAACTCGGCATAGAGATCCAGCATATCCAGCGTTTCACGGACGGCTTCCTCCTCGGTCGCGTGGGCCGTGTGGCCTTCCTGCCAGAAAAACTCCCGGGTCCGCAAAAAGGGCCGGGTGGTCTTCTCCCAGCGGACAACCGAAACCCATTGGTTATAGAGCTTGGGCAGGTCGCGCCAGCTCTCAATGATATCGGCGTAATGGTCGCAAAAGAGAGTCTCCGACGTGGGCCGGACGCAAAGACGCTCAGCCAGCTGCTCGTCGCCGCCGTGGGTGACCCAGGCCACCTCCGGCGCGAAGCCCTCGACATGGTCTTTTTCTTTTTGCAGCATGCCTTCCGGGATAAAGAGCGGCATCATGACATTTTGGTGGCCGGTCTCTTTGAAGCGGCGGTCAAGCTCGCAGCTGATCAGCTCCCAGATCCCGTAGCCATACGGCCGCAGGATGATGCAGCCCTTGACCGAGGAATAGGAGCAAAGCTCAGCGCGCAGGCAGATATCGGTATACCAGCGGGAGAAGTCCTCCTCCCGCGATGTAATGGCCTGAACCATTTTTTCATTCTTGCCCAAGGTACGGTCTCCTAAGCTTCGGCTTTTTTGAGGACTTGCGCTGTTTGGACGGCGATGGACAATTCCTCATTGGTCGGGATGACAAATACTTCAACATCTGATCTCTCCGTCGAAAGGACGACTTCTTTTCTCCGGATCAGGTTGCTTTCCCGGTCAATCTCGACGCCGCTGTAAGCGAGTCCATCGCAGACGCTCTCGCGGATTATTTCATCGTTTTCGCCCACACCTGCCGTGAAAACCAGGGTGTCAAGCCCCCCCAGAGCCGCGATATAGGAGCCGATGATCTTGATGGCCTGGTAGCAGAACATCTTTACCGCCAGCTGCGCCCGCTCATTGCCCCCGGCCGCGGCGGTCTGGATATCACGGAAGTCCATGCTGGTACCGGAAATACCCAGCATGCCGCTTTTTTTGTTCAGGATATCGTCGACCTCATCCGGCGTGCAGTTACCCAACTTGGCCATGAAAGGCGGTATGGCGGGGTCAATGCTGCCGCAGCGCGTCCCCATCATGATGCCTTCCAGCGGCGTCAGGCCCATGGAGGTGTCAATGCTTTTGCCCCCCTTGATGGCCGCGAATGACGAACCATTGCCCAGGTGGCAGGTGATCAGGCGGAAGGAAGCCGGATCGTGCTTTGTCATCTCAGCTGCGCGCCGGGCCACAAATTCATGTGAGGTGCCGTGAAATCCGTAGCGGCGCATGTCGAATTTCTCGTAATATTCGTAAGGAATGCCGTACATGTAGGCTTCAGGCGGCATGGTCTGGTGGAAGGCAGTGTCGAAGACAGCCACCTGAGGCACCCCTGGCAAGGCTTTTTCCAGCACTTCAATCCCGGTCAGGTTGGCCTGGTTGTGGAGCGGGCACCAGCCGGAAGACTTGCGGATGGCCTCCTTGGATTCTTCCGAAACCAGGGCGGGCTGGGAAAAATGCGGCCCGCCGTGGACGACCCGGTGGCCGACCGCCGCGATTTCGTCAAGCGATCTGATCACCCCGCATTCGGGATCGATGAGGGTCTCCAGGAGGATATGTACCGCGTCCTTGTGTGTGTCCATCTGTCGTGGCTCGTGAATGCTGCAGCCCCCGTTTTCATAGTCGAAAAAGGGCTCCTCAATGCCGATGCGCTCACATAGGCCCTTGGCCAGCATCTGCTTCTTTTCGCTGTCAATGAGCTGAAACTTCAGCGACGAACTCCCCGAGTTGATGACGAGAATTAACATAATAGCCTTCCTTCAATCCTTCCCTTTATCAATCCTTACGACTCCACGTCGTTTTCACATCCCGTTTCGATGGCCTGGATCGCCGTCAGGGCAATCACACCAACAATATCTTCCGTACTGCAACCGCGCGACAGGTCATTGACCGGACAGGCGATGCCCTGCAGCATAGGGCCGTAGGCGGCGGCCTTGCCAAGCCGCTGAACCAGTTTGTAAGCAATATTTCCCGCATTCAGATCAGGGAAGATCAGGCAGTTGGCCTGCCCCGCGACCATGCTCCCCTTGGTCTTGAGAGCGGCAATTTCCGGCACGATGGCCGCGTCGGCCTGGAGTTCCCCGTCGATCAAAAGATCGGGCGCCTTTTCACGCGCCAGCCTTGTCGCCTCGATCACCTTGTCAGGCAACTCACCTTTCCCGCTCCCGTGGCTGGAGTAAGAGAGCATGGCAACCCGGGGCTCTCCTCCCGTCAGTTGACGCCAGGATACCCCCGACGCGACGGCGATCTCAGCCAGGTCTTCGGCGGTGGGGTTGACGTTCAAGGCACAATCGGACATGAGAAACATGCCCTTGTTCCCCAGGTCACAGCCGGGTACCACCATCAACATGTAGGTGGAGACAAGCTTGGTTCCCGGTTTTGTCTTCAGTATTTGGAGGGCGGGCCGCAATGTATCGGCCGTCGTGTTGACGGCTCCGGCCACCAGGCCGTCTGCCTTGCCCGTCTTGAGCAGCATGATCCCGAAGGTGGTCGGGTCGAGCAGCATGGAATGTGCCTGCTCCTCTGTCATCCCCTTGTGCTTTCTCAGCTGATGGAGTTCACCGGCCATTTCCTCGAAACCTTCATAGCCGGCCGGTTCAACGAACTGGATCCCCTCAAAAGGGATGTCCGGAAAATCGGTCCGCACCTTTTCCCGGTTACCGATCATGATCAGCTTGGCGATCCGCTCTGCCGCGACCGTCGCCGCCGCTTCCACCACGCGCCTGTCCCCGCTTTCGGGCAAGACAATGGTCTTTTTGGCGCTGCGCGCCTTATTCATAATGTAGTCTAGGAATTCCATGCCAGTCCCCCGCGTCCTGCCGCCGGATTCAATCGATCCGGCAGGTATCAAACTCTGCTTTCCCTTAGCCAAAGGCCAGAGGAAATTATAACACAGAGTCAGCGCAGGGCGTTCAGGATGGTCGTGTTGTCCTCAGCAGTCAGTTTGTATGTCCGCGCTGTTTCGCCCGGCCGGTACCAGCCGCCGAAAATATCACTGGTCTGGCTTGAGGCGTATGAAAAGAGCAGGACCTCGCCAGCCGCATCCATCAGGACCTGGTCTTCCGCCGCGCGGCCCAGCATCATGGCCAGGGCATAGTCCACGGCCTGGGCAGAAACAGCGGAGGCCCCGCTCGTGACCGGGTTCCAGCCTGAGGGAAGCTGCTTGCTGTCACGGAGCTGTGTGCGATAAAAAGAGATCAGCTCCCGGTCAAGGGTTCCGATCTCAGCAAGGCTCAAGGCGATGCTGAGCTGTTCGCGCGTCTGTGCCAGCGGACTTTCGCCCGTAACCGACAGATAGGTCGCGCCGTCCGCGCTGACCGCCGAAGCGTAAAGCGGCAGTTCACTTTCCAGCTTCGCCCCTGTGACGATCCTCTTCCAGTCCGACGCGACCGGCGCCCAGGCAGGATCAAAGCGTGAAAGAGCCAGCAAGGCCCAAAGATCAATATCGGCAAGATGGGTGCCAAAGGCGCGCTCGACCGGCTGGCTCTCGCCCGGCTCGGGGACAGTCCCCGCAGGCGGTATATCCCACTCATCGTAAGCCAGCAGAGTCCTTGGGCCGGCCAGTAATTCGCTCCCTGTTTCAGCCTCTAGAAAGACCGGCAGGAGCCGTTCCGATTCGGCCGTGATCAGGGAAGCCAGGGTCTTGCCCCCAAAGGCCCGGTAACCCTCAAGCAAGGCACGGGTGTAAGCCAGGGTCACGCTCCAGTGCGGTTCACGGCGTGAGACGAGCAAAGGCATCGCCAGGTCATCGGCTGTCAAAAAGGCGGCGTGGAAACTATCTTCCTCCCCCCGAAAAGCGAGGTCAAAGTTTTCGGCCCAGCGCATGAAGTCCGATTTCTTGCCCATCCTGGCCAGAGCGCGGCCGTACATGATCTGGTCAGAGGCTGAATAGACGGCAGAGACACTCCCCTCTTCTCCCCTCCTGGGCGATGTTTCATAGGAAGAAGCCAGGATCCCCTCCACGACCTGGTGATCCACCGCAAGCTGGACAGACAGCTTGTTCCGGACAAGCTTCAGGGTTCCCGGAGCGAGCAGGTCAGGGTCATAAAGGTCGGCCGGTTTGGCAGCGCCGGGAAGTTCGGGAAGTTTTTCCTCCCGGGAGGATCCCGTCAACACGAATTCCTTGACCAAAACGAAGATAAGCGCGGCAAGCAGAACAAGGGCCGCTCCGAGCAGGATTCTTCGCGTTTTCTTTGACATTTGCCGGTCCATCCTTTAGCTTAATTTTAGCATCAAAGCACAAGTGAGCGGCAGGACAGACAGATGGAAACATGCGGACTGACAGCTGAATACAATCCTTTCCATAAAGGACACGCGCGGCAGCTCCAACTGATCCGGGAACATTCAGGCCGCGACGCAGGCATTGTAGTTTGCCTTTCCGGCCCTTTTTGCCAGCGCGGGGTACCCGCACTGCTCGACAAGGGCGCACGTGCCGCCACCGCACTTAAGGAGGGCGCGGACCTGGTGCTGGAACTGCCCGCTGCCTTTGCCATCTCCTCTGCCGAACGGTTCGCCCAGGGCGCAGTGAACACCCTTCTTGCGACCGGCGTTGTCCGCCAGCTTGCTTACGGGACAGAGAACCCTGACCAGCACGACAAGATCCGTCAAACGGCCGCCATCCTGGCCCATGAACCCCCGGCGCTCGGCCAGGCCATCCGTGAAGGCATCGCTTCCGGCTTGGGTTTCGCGGCAGCCCGCGAAGCGGCCCTTGAACAATTCACAAAGGATCCTTCCCTGGCCCAGCTTCTTCGCAATTCCAACACCATCCTGGCCGTCGAGTACGAAAAGGCGCTGAGCCGGTCAAGCCCGCTCCCCACCCTGGCCCTTCCGCTTTTTGACAAGGCCGGGACATCCGCGACCGTCATCCGCAACAGGATCTGGTGTGCCATGTCAGAAGGGCCCGCAGGCCTTCATCCACTCTTGCGGGACCTGGCCAAGGCCCTGACCCCGGCTTCAGCCGCCGCTGTCATGGAGGCGCTCACGGCGGGAAGAGGACTCCTGCACGAAGAGATGATCGCGCTTTCGCTTCTTCTTTCCCCTGCCTTTTTCGACCGGGACAAACTGGACATAATAAACGGAATGCAGGGCGGACTGTCAGGCCGCCTCATAAATGTGATCCGAAACGATCCGGCCTCCGTCCTGGGAGAAGACGGGACTCCCTACGACCGCTTTATTGATCAAGTGGCAACCCGGACCCACCCCGCCACCCGTATCCGCCGGGCCATCCTGGCAGCGGCCCTGGGCATTGAGGCAACCAATAAGGCCCTGGCCATGGACGGCCCCGCCTACATCCGCGTCCTCGGTTTCAACCGGAGGGGCAGGAGGCTTCTGTCCTTCATGCGGAAAGAAGCCGGCCTCCCCGTCATTATGAAGGCGTCCGACTTCCGGCAACTGGAAGACGAGACAGCCCGCCAGCAGGCGAACCTGGATCTGCAGGCCCAGGCCCTTTGGAATTACCATGCGGGGCTCGCGCGACAAAGCGAGTTTGAGCGCGAAGCGATTCAAATCCGCTGAGCGGAATTGTGATACATTAATTCAAGTAATCCAACAAAGGAGGTTGCACACATGAAGAAAAATGTATTTGACACACTTCTTGAGCGCGGCTACATCGCGCAGGTCACACACGAAGAAGAGGTGCGGTCCTATCTGTCGCAGGAAGGTGCGACCTTCTACGTTGGCTTCGATCCGACAGCCGACAGCCTGCATGCCGGCCATCTGGTCCAGATCATGATCATGAGCCACATGCAGCAGGCAGGCGTCCGCCCCATTGCCCTCATGGGCGGCGGGACCGGTTATGTCGGGGATCCTTCCGGCCGCACGGACATGCGTTCGGTCATGACACCTGAAGTCATTGAGCACAACGTGGGCTGCTTCATCAAGCAGATGAGCCGGCTTCTCGACTTCTCCTCCGGCAAGGTCATCCTGGACGACAATGCCAACTGGCTGGTGCCATTGAACTACATCGAGTTTATCCGGGAGGTTGGCCCCCACTTCACCATCAACCGCATGCTCTCGGCTGACTGTTACAAGCAGCGGCTGGACTCGGGACTGACCTTCCTGGAATTCAACTACATGATCCTTCAGGCCTATGACTTCCTCATGCTCTTTCGCAAATACGGCTGCCGGCTCCAGGCAGGCGGTGACGACCAATGGTCCAATATCATCGCGGGCGCTGAGCTGATCCGAAGAAAGGAACAGGAGGCTGCCTACGGCCTGACCTTCCAGCTGCTTGAAACTTCCGACGGTCAGAAGATGGGCAAAACAGCCAGGGGCGCCATCTGGCTGGACGAAAACAAGTGTTCAGTCTACGATTTCTACCAGTACTGGCGGAACGTAGAGGACGCCAAGGTGACGCAGTGCATGCGGTTTTTGACCTTCATCGGCATGGATGAGATCCACCAATACGAAAAACTGGAAGGCGCCGCCATCAACGATGCCAAGATCCGGCTGGCCTATGAGGTCACGGCCATCGTCCACGGCCAGGAAAAAGCCAAACAGGCTGAAGAAGCGGCCAAATCCCTGTTCGGCGGCAGCGGTGATGACGCTTCGGTTCCCACTGAAGCTGTCAGCAGGGATCAACTCAACAGGCCCCTGATTGACGTTCTGGCAAGCCTCCAGCTGACCAAGTCAAAGGGGGAAGCAAGACGGCTGATCGAACAGGGCGGTCTCTACATCAATGACAGGCAGGTCAAGGAACTGTTCGCTGAGCTTAAGGAGGACCTGTTCAAGAACGGTGAACTGCTTCTGCGTATGGGAAAGAAGCGCTACATCAAGCTGGTCTTGATCGGCTGACCTTGTTTTCTTTTCGAGCTTTTGCCCGCGAAATATCAAGCACACGAAGCCGCTTGCCCGGTATTGGCAAGCGGCTTCTTTTAAACACAAGATTATTGGGTGCCCGCTTCTTCGTCTCTCTATGGAAGAAGTGTTGCCAGTTTTTCTTCAACCCTGTACAACACCCCCCAAGCGTATGCAGACTCGACTTCCGACCAATCTGATTCATCAAGCGCATCGACCTTTGCCGTCAAATCTTCATACATCTCTAAATAAGCATCATAATCGGCCGTCATGGCCTGGTGATCCTGTGTATTCTCATACTCGATCATAAAAGCGATATAGGCATCGATGAAAGCCTCGAAGATTTCCATTGTCTCCTGGAGATCCGGTCTGACTCCCGGAATCGGCGTGCCTGTTTTGCTTGTTTCAAACGTTATTTCCCGGGCTGTTGTCGTGGGTGCTGTTGTCATGGGCGCCGTTGTCGTGGGCGCTGTTGTTTCTGCCACGGTCGCCTCTTCTGTTCTGTCTGGTTCTTTCGTCTCAGCCGGAGCCTCCATCTCAATCGACATGGCATTTTTCCTATACTCAAGCATCAGGAAATATCCTGCTTCGTTGTAGGCGGAGTATGAATTATCGCTCCTGACGCAGTCGTTCACAAAACCCCGTTCTCGGCACGCGTCGACGTAAGAATCATATTGATCCCTTGTGATCTTCCTTAATCTGACAAGAATTCCGGCAGCTGTTTCCCATTCAAGAGTTCCGACATTTGACTCAGGCACGGGCAGCAGGCTGGCGATTTCACTCGCGGGCCAACGAAATTCCGCCTGAGATATGCTTGGTTCGACAGTTGGACTTGTTTTTCCACCACAACCAGCTACAGCCAAAGCGATCATGGCAACGACCAATGCCAGGGCCACGCGCCTGGGGGTGATACTGTTAGCTCTCATTTTCTTACTCCTTATACAACTCCGTTCCCCTGTTTCACCTCTTTCACCTGTTACGCCTGTAACCGCTTACTCTAAATCTCCCGGGGAAAAGACCCCTCACGCCTAAACCCCGGCATCGGCAAAAACAGGCGTAATTTTTACCAATATTTCTTGTATATTTTAACATATTTCATTGCAAACATCGCGGTTTGACCCCCCTCTGATCCGCATATTCATACCACTCCGGATGAGGAATTGTCAGGCTGGATGAATTGCTATTTGGGGTATCAATGAGGAGAAAGAGCTAAAGATCCTCCGGGAAGGTATAGAAAAACACGGTGCCTGTTTTCAGCCTGGCTGTCACCTGCATGGGATAGGGCCCTGATGCGCGGTTGCTCAAGGCAAGCGACCGTCCCATGGGGAGCCGGACACCGTCCAGATCCCATTTCAAACCCCTGAGATCGAGTCCGTCGACCTCATCGTCCAAAGGAAATGCGGAAAAAAGAAAACGCTTGCCGGGCACATTTTTTTGAGCGCCTTCAAAGCAATCCGCCGTGAACACAGGGTTGATTGCGGCCGGTCCCTTGATGATCCGGCCCAGGGTTATGCCGTCGGTGAGATAGACCGTGGCACCGCGAATGGCAAGAAGGCGGGCCAGGGCTATGTTGGCCAGTTGATGGTCGACACGTTCACCGGTGTAATTCAAAAAGGCATAGGACTTGCCGGTCAGGTCTCCTTCTTTTTCGAAAGCAGCGTAAAGGGCCTGGCCATCCGGCTTTGAAAAAGCGGGGCCCTTCAGATCCCGGTCCTGCGACAATAAAACGGCGGCAGCTGTCGCAAGTTCGCCATCCGTAAAATCCTTGTCCCGGGCCAGCTCGACCCGGACCGTGCCGGCAGGCATTGTATTCAATGCTTTTTCGGAAATGGAATCAGAGTCCCCCACCAAATAATCGGGAACAAAGCCCAGTTCCATGAGGAGATCCGCCCCGCCGTCGGCGGCAAGGATCTTTCGGGAACGTGAAATTGCCCATGAAGCGAAAAAGTCAGACTTGCTGCCTGAACCCGCAAGAGCGATCAGGGCATCGAATGTGAGCAGTGACACGGGATCAGAGGCGCGCTTTCGCGCCCCGGATGATCCGGCCCAGCTCCGCTGCCGCCTCAGCCGGCGAATCCTGGCCGAAGATGGCGGAGCCCGCCACGATCATGTCGGCGCCGGCCCGCACAATATCGGCCGCGTTGTTCTGGTTGATGCCGCCGTCAACCTGGAGCCGGATAGGATAAGCCGACTCATCGATCATGCGGCGCAGCTCCCGGATCTTATCCATGACCTGGGGAACAAAGGACTGGCCGCTGAAGCCGGGATTGACCGACATCAAAAGCACCATGTCCAGGTCAGGCAAAAGCCAGCGGATGGTTTCAAGGGGGGTTGCCGGGTTCAGGGAAATCCCCGCGAAACATCCCAGCTCCCGTATCCGGGCCAGGGTTCGCTGGGCATGATCCAGCACCTCCACGTGAACAACCAGAACCGTAGCCCCCGCCTTGGCGTATTCCGCCAGCAGATCATCGGGGTTGGTCACCATGAGGTGGACATCCAGAGGCTGATCGACATGCCGGGCCAAGGCGGCGATGACAGGGGGGCCGAAGGTCAGGTTGGGCACATAGTGGCCATCCATGACATCGCAGTGGACCATGTCAAAGCTTGAACCTAGCCGTTTGACCGAGCCGGCCAGGTCAGCCAGATCGGAAGCCAGGATGGAGGGGCAAAGCAAGGGACGGGAACGGTCCAAAAAGACCGACCGTTTACTGTCTTCCTGTGAGCTGTTTCGCCTTACTGCCATTTTTTGCCCTTGCCACCTATGTTTAATCATCAGCCGGTGTGGTTGTAGGTGGGTCCGTTTCCTCGCTCGTCGTTGTCGTCGTGGTCGGGGGTGCTGTGGTCGTGGTTGTCGGATTCCTGTAGGCTTCAAGGTCGGCGGCGGAACCATAGGTCAAAGTCACGCCATTTGCCGGTCTGAATTTCACACCTGGTTTAGGATTTTGCTCGATGATGTAAATTTTTGACCGGTCATCAGGATTCTTGGGATCCAGCGGGGTGGCATTGTTCCACTTGGACATCCGGTACTCGGCGACGCCCAGGGGGTCAAGCTCTTCCATGGCCCGCAGGAAGGTAAGTCCACGGACCTCCAGCATGACGGCTTCCTCGGGAATGGTCGTAGGATTGAGGAAGTCGTATAGGTTTTTGGCCGTGCCGACCGTAATAAGGACCAGGGTGTTGGGAGGATACTTGCCGCCTGCTTCAGGTGACTGCTTGATTACATATTTGTCATTGTCAGGGATGGTCTCACCCGTGTAGGATGTTTCACCTCCCAATAGAAGCGAGTTCTCCTCCAGCAAGCTCAGGGCCTGATTATAGGGCAGGCCTTGCAAGTCGGGTATGACGACAAATTCAGGGCCGGTGCTGTAGAAAAGCTCAACCGTCGATCCCT
Organism: uncultured Mageeibacillus sp.; assembly: GCA_964606165.1. Classification (GTDB taxonomy): domain Bacteria; phylum Bacillota; class Clostridia; order Saccharofermentanales; family DTU023; genus UBA4923. The sequence goes on along the minus strand of CAZSFQ010000007.1, from coordinate 40,918 downwards.
TGGGCGCCAGTTCGCCCTGGCCGGGCTCCGTGCGGATCACGATATCCTTGCCGACAGCCGCCGAAACCTCCGGCGTAAACTTGACAAGGAAGCCTTCGGTCCTCAGCTCTATGTCAGCGATCTGGAAAGACTTGCCGGTCACGTCCGGCACCACGGCGGAATCCTGGCCCAGCGAAACAAAAAGCGTCAGCGTAACATCCTGGGGTTCGATCTTCAAGCTGCCGTCCGATTCAGGATCCTGGCGCAGGACAATATCCGGCAGGACCGTCTCACTCATCTCATACTTTATATCGATGATCATGCCGGCGCTTTCCAGCATGTCCAGTTGGTTGGCTATGTCTTTAATATCCTTGCCCTGGAAATTGGGCAGGACAATTTCTGTCAAATCCGTTTCCTCCGAATCATCGGGGGCGAAGTGGCGCACCAGCCAGACAGTCAGGAGGGCCAGTAAAAGGACAGCCGCTACCACGACCGTAATGGCAATGGCCGTATCACGGTGGCGGGAAGAACGCCGCTTGTTGAAGGTCCGCTCGATCTCCTTGATCCTGCCGTAATTTGACTCTCCGGTCTGGGCGCTCAGGGCTGAAGTTGAAGCAGTCTCCCACTGAGCGGCCGATTTTGGAATAACGCCGTAGACACCGTTGGGATCGATCATGAAGGCATCGAGCTCGTCAACAAATTCCCGGGCCGTCTGGTAACGGGCATCCGGGTTCTTCTGGATGGAGCGAAAGACGATGCGGTCCAGGGCGGGCGGCAAGGAAGGAACATAGGTTGAAGGAGCGGGAGGCACTTCCTGCAGATGCTTAATGGCCACAGCGACGGAAGACTCACCGTCAAAAGGCAGCCTGCCGGTCAGCATCTCGTAAAACATGATGCCAAGCGAGTAGAGGTCTGAACGCGAAGTCACCTGGCCGCCCCTGGCCTGTTCGGGGGAGAAGTAATGGACCGAGCCCATGACGACCCCGCCCGTCAGCGTAATGGTGTTGGTGCTGGACGCCCGGGCGATACCAAAATCGGTCACCTTGGCGACCATGTCCTTGGTGATCATGATATTTTGCGGCTTGATGTCGCGGTGGATCACTTCCCGGCGGTGGGCATGCTCAAGCGCCAGGCCGATCTGGATTAAAAGGGGCGTAGCCAGCCGGTAATCGATGGGGCCCTTGCGGCGGATAATATCCTTGAGTGTCGTTCCCTCAACGTACTCCTGGACGATATAGCGCACGCCGTCATAGGATCCATAATCCAGCACACGGACGATATTGGGATGGTCAAGGCTTGCGGCCGCCCGGGCTTCCGTCGCAAAGCGCCGGACAAATTCCGGATCATTAGCCAGGTCATCGTGCATGACCTTGACCGCGACCTGCTGACCCGTATTGCGGTCATCTGCCAGATAGACGGTCGCCATTCCTCCCTGCCCCAGAGTCCGGACCACGCGGTATCGATCCGCGATCACGGTACCTTGGGCAAATGATTGTGACGATATCATTCAAACCTCCTTCAGGCGAAAACGACAATGACGGTGACATTGTCAGGGGCTCCCGCCTGCAACGTTTGTTCAATTAGTGACGACGACGCCTCGTCCGGGGATCCGGCATGGCGCATGGTCTTGGTGATTGCCTCTCGAGTCAGAACCCCATGCAGGCCATCACTCGACAGAAGATAGCGGTCTTTGGGGAGTAAGTCAACATGGGTGATCTGCGGTTCAACATATTCAGGATACCCCAGCGCCTGCGTCAGCACGTGCCGTCTGGGGTGGGAGACAACCTCGCTCGCGTCCAGAGACCCGGAAGCGACCATCTGGCTGACATAGGTGTCATCCACCGTCAGCTGTTCCAGCTCGCGCCCCCTCAAGATGTAGCAGCGGCTGTCCCCGATGTGGGCCAGATAGCAACTTTGTTCGTAGAGGGCCATGAGGGTCAGTGTCGTCCCCATCCCGGTATTCTCGGGATTTTCGAGTGAGGTCGTATAGACCTTGATATTTGTCTTTTGCAGGGTGTCCTCCAGAACAGCCTTGACCTTTTCGGGATCATTGACCGCAGGCAGGTATCGCCTTAAATAAGGCACGGCGTAACCGATGGCGGTCTTGCTTGCCAGCTCCCCGTTCTTATGGCCTCCAAGGCCGTCAGCAACAGCGAACAGAAGCGGCCACTCCTCCTCCGGGGCATCTGCGACGTAACTGTCCTCGTTTCGGTCCCGGACAAAACCCTGATGCGTCATCCCCGAGAAAATGATTGAATGACCCGCCATGTCCTTATCTTTCTTTTGCAGGAATCGATCAAATTCACTGCCCCGTTTCGTCAAGCCCCTCGACCCGGACACACCCTTTGAGGTTTGTCTTGCCGGACGGCTGGAGTTTCAACCTATCGTGTGATTCTAGCATTTTACCCCGCTTAAGGCAATATAATGGCGTCAGACGGGCTTGCGTCTGAGCCTTGCCACAAAAAATCCATCCGTCTGATCGCGGTGCGGCATGAAGAGAACCGCAGCAGGCAAACGGTCCGACAAAGGCGGTTTGATGGCTCCGCGAAGAGCTGCTCCGGTCTCCTCTCCCAAGTCTTCCAGTTCGAAATCCTCTCCCGATTGTGATCCCAAAAAACCCACGATTTGTTCTTCATTCTCTTCCGGATTCAGTGTACAGGTCGAATAAAGCAGGCGGCCACCCGGCGCGACCGCCAGGGAACCGCTTTCAAGGATTGAACGCTGAACCGCACGCAGGCGGTCGATCACTTCCTGCGTCACCCGTGAACGGATCTCAGGGCGTTTTAGAAGAAGACCCAAGCCGCTGCAAGGCACATCACAGATCACCCGGTCAAAAGCAGCCGTAAATTCTGAAGAGGGCAGGCTGGCGTCGTGTACGCATGTATTGACAAAGCCATGGCCCAGTCTGGCCAGGGTCTCATCCAGCAAGGCTACCTTGGCAGGGCTTATGTCACAGGCTGTGATGGTCCCGGCACAACCGGAAAGCTCGGCCAGGTGCCCTGTCTTGCCGCCCGGAGCGGCACACAGGTCCAAAATCCGGTCTCCCTCCCCTGCCCCTGACAAGATGCCCGCCATCATGGCTGCCTGTGATTGCATAGTGAAAAGCCCCTCTTTATAGGCATTGGAACTTGTCACTCTGCGGCCAGCTGGCTGAAGGGAGTAAGCGCAGGCAGGCCAGGGCAGTTTTTCCGCCTTGAAGGATTCCGCTTCGCCGCCTTTGAGCCATTCCTCCCAGGCATGTGCCTTGCAGGAATTAAAGCGTATGGCCAGATGGCCCGGCGCCTCCAGGGATGACCTGCCAATGGCCAGGGCAATTTCCCTGCCGTACCAGCCTTCCAGCAAATCGTAGAGCAGTGGCGTCAAACCAGCCTCCAGGGCAGCCCGGTCGTCTTCTTTTGGTTCCGGTCGGCTGCGCGCAAGCCGGCGCAAAATCCCGTTCACAAAACCCGTGACTTTCTCTCCGGCAAGAAAACGCGCAAGACGGACACTCTCGTCACAGGCGGCCGCCACCGTCACCTGGTAGGAAAAATAAAGCTGCCAGACGCCTGCCCTCAAAATAGTCCGCACCCAAGGGTCCAGCCCTTCCAAGGGCCGGGACGATACCTGCGAGAGCAGGTCGTCGATCAGGGGGAGCCGGGATAAGGTGCCGAAAATCAGGGCTGACGCAAAGGCGCGGTCGCGGGCATCCAGGCCGGGCGCCGCCAAATGCCAGGCAGCGCTTTCATTGGAAAAGGCATTCTCCTCCATGACCTGGTTAAGAACCTTGACGGCAGCAAGGCGCGCCGGATCGGCTGTTCTTTTTGGCCTCTTTGCTGCCATGACCGGCTTAGCCGCGCCTTCGGGAGCCTGCCATTGAGCTGAGGCGGAAAAAATATAAGACCGAGGTCAGGGCTGAGGCCACATAGGTCAGCGCGGCGGCGCGAAGGACACTGCGGGCCCCCTTCATCTCGTGGGAGGCCAGGATGCCTGTCTCCTCCAGCAGGATCAGCGCCCGCCGGCTTGCATTGAGCTCGACCGGCAGGGTGATGAGATAAAAAAGAACGGCAGCGGCAAAAAGGCCAATACCCACTTGGATCAGCAGATCGGAAAGAAACCCGTCCAGGACAAATCCGAGGCCGGCCAGGTAGGGCCCGGCCATGGACCCAATATTGGCCGGCACCAAAAGCGCTGAGCGGATTCTGTTTGCCAGGTAGCCGTCGCGGTGCTGGATGGCGTGGCCTGTCTCATGGGCCGCGACCCCGACCGCCGCGACCGAGCTGGATCCGTAAGTCGATTCCGACAGGCGCATGATGCCTTCGCGCGGACTGAAATGATCCGAAAGGCGGCCCTTGACCTGTTCAACCACAATCCCGCTCAGGCCATTGCTGTCCAAAAGACGCCTGGCAGTAGAAAAACCGGTCTGGCCTGTGCTGGAAGGAAGACGGTTGTAGCGCCAAAAACTAAGGCTCACCCACAACTGGGCGCCCAGGCTGATCACTATACTCACAATAAAAGGGATCAATCCGATGTAAGGCATAAGACCCTCCGCTCAGGCCCGCTCATCCAGGGAAAAGGGGCTGAAAACCGCGCCGTCCACGAAGTTATGGGAACAGGTAATGCAGGCCATGGGAGCGCCCGATTCAGCCTGAATTTCGAGAATCTCAACCGCGCCTTCCCGGCACAGGACGATCATCTTTTTGTCGATGATGCGAAGCTCCCCGGGCCTGCCCCGGTCCATGCTGTTCTCAAAGACTCTGGCACGCAAAAGTTTGTGCCTTCTCCCCTCGAGAAAGGCAAAAGCCCCTGGCCAGGGGTTCATGGCCCGGATGTGGTTGTGAACGTCTTGGGCAGGCCGATCGAAATCGACCTGGCCGTCCGCCTTTTTCAAAAGCCGCGTAATGGTCGCCCGGCTCTCATCCTGGGGCTGCGGGACCAGTTTCCCCGAAAGGTAGGGGCAAATACTATCCACCACCAATTCCCCTCCCAGCCGTGCCAACGCCAGATTCAGCCCGCCCGAACCGATGGTGTCGGACAGGGCCATGCGCCTTTGCGCGATAACCGGCCCCGTATCGAGACCCTCATCCATCAGCATGAGGGAAACACCTGTCTCTTTTTCACCGTTTAGGAGTACCGCCTGGACGGGTGAAGCGCCCCGGTAGCGGGGCAGCAGTGATGCGTGAAGATTCAGGCAGCCTTTTTCGGGGATCTCCAAAATGGAAAGGGGCAGGATCTGACCGAAAGCCGCCGTGAGAATAAAGACAGGCGCCAGCTCCTTCAGCTTGTCCACGAAAGCCTGGTTCCGGCAGCTGGCTGGTTTCAGGGTCAGGATCCCCCTCTCTTGCGCCCAGGTCGCAACCGGTGACGGTCTGAGCTGTCTTCCCCGGCCGCAAGGACGGTCGGGTTGGGTGATCACAAGCATGGGCCTGAAGTTGGCCTCTTCCAGCTGATCGAGCAGGACCGTTGAAAATATGGGGGTCCCCATGAAGACAAAAGGCGTCACAAGGCCGCTCCTTCCGCGCCGGTCTCTTCTTCCTCCTCTTCTTCCGCGCCAGGCAGCTCGTCCAGGGCGCAAAGGGGAATCTGTGAATGCCGGCGGAAGAGAAGCCCGTCCAGGTGATCTGTCTCGTGGCAGACACAGCGGGCGGCCAGGCCTTCCAGCTCCATCTCAAAAGAATTGCCTTCAGGGTCGAAGGCGCGGACCTTGACCTTCATGGGACGCTTGACAATCCCGAACAGGCCGGGCAGCGACAGGCAGCCTTCCGGCCCCTCCTGGTCGCCGTCCGATTCGAGAATTTCGGGATTGATGAAGACAAGAGGGCCCTCCCCCTCATCGATATCCATGACAAAGACGCGGCGCAAAACACCGACCTGCGGCGCGGCAAGTCCGACACCGTCATTGTCGTACATGGTTTCAAGCATATCGTCGACCAGGACGCGCAATTTGTCGTTGAATCGCGATACCGGACGCGCCTTTTTATTGAGCGCCGGATCACCTTCAAGCAGAATGTCACGAAGTGCCATGCCCGCCTCCTTTTTTCTCAATTTTATCACAGGCATACCAGGGGAGCCGTGAGCAGGGAATCCGAAAGCTATAAAGTCGACCAGGGGTCCATGTCAACCGTCAGCACAACCTTGGAGCTGCGCTTCATGCGATCGGCCGCGTGAAATAGAAGGCGCGTCAGAATTTGTGCCGACGGATCGCGCGCGATGACCCGGAAGCGGTACCTGTTGCGGACCTTGGCGATCGGTGAGGGGGCTGGCTTCGTCAAAACTGTTCGGGCGAATGAGTCGGAGTGGCGCCCCGCGACAGCGGTTACCAGGCGGTAATAAGCCCAGGCCGTATCCTCGGCGGCTTGGGGGTCAAATCCTTTGAACTCCACCAGGCCGATGTGGCCGAAAGGCAGGTAGCCCATCCGTTGGCGAAAGATGATTTCCTCCCTGTAAAAGGCTTCATAGTCCTGGCGGGCAGCGGCGGTAATCACGAAATGATCGGGCTGGAGGGTCTGGATTATGACTTGTCCCTTCTTCCTGCCCCGTCCCGCGCGTCCGGCCGTCTGGGTTATGAGCTGGAAGGCCTGCTCAAGGGCTCTGAACTCGCCTGTCGCCAGCAGCTGATCAGCTGACAGGATGGCTGAAAAAGTGACATTGTGAAAGTCGTGGCCCTTGGCGATCATCTGGGTTCCAACCAGGATATCCGCCTGGCCCGACTCAAAAGAGTCCAGCAGCTCCCGGTGGGAGAAGCGGCCCCGGGTCGTGTCCTGATCCATGCGAAGTACCGAAGCTTGTGGAAAGCGTTTGGCAAGCGCCTCTTCGACCTGCTGGGTGCCGGTGCCGATGGAAGCGATCTCCCCGCTCCCGCAGTCGGGACAAAGGTTGGGCACCGGGCTGATCCGGTCGCAGAGATGACAGACCATCCGTGCCGGCGCCCGGTCCCGTCTGTAGGGGTTGAGGTGGGAGGTCAGGGCCATGTCACAGGATGGGCAGCGCATCTGCCAGCCGCAGGCGCGGCAGACCACCGTGCGTGAGAAGCCGCGCCGGTTCAAAAGGATCATGGCCTGCTCACCCCGGTCCAATGTGTGCTCCATGGTCTCAATAAAAGACCGGCTGAAAAGCGACAGATTGCCCTTGGCGAACTCGCGGCGCATGTCGACAATCCTGACCTCGGCCAGCCCTTTCTCCCCGATCCGGTCCGGCAGGCGCAGCAGGGATGAAGTCCCCTCCAGGGCGCGCCGGTAGCTTGCGACCTGAGGTGTTGCCGAACCCAGCACCAGGACGGCACCATTCATGATGGACCGGATGCGGGCGATATCGGGGGCGTAGTAGCGCGGCTTCATCTCGGCCTTGTAGCTGGATTCCTGTTCCTCGTCGATCACGATCAGGCCCAGATTTGTCAAGGGCGCGAATACGGCCGACCTGGCACCGACAACAATGGGAATCTCCTGGGCCAGAACGCGCTGCCAGCTTTCATACCGCTCAGACGGGGTGAGGCGGCTGTGCAGGATGGCAACCTTTTTGCCAAACCGTGACGTAAGGCGCCGGGTCATCTGGGGGGTCAGGGCGATTTCCGGGACAAGAATCAGGACCTGCTTGCCCCGGGCCAGGACGGCCTGGGCCGCGTGCAGGTAGACTTCCGTTTTCCCGCTTCCCGTGATCCCGAAAAGGAGAAGTTCCTTCAGTTGGCCCGGCACTGCCGCCACGGCCGCTTCACCTATGGCATCGACAGCCGCGCTTTGTTCCGCCGTCAGAACCGGCGGCTGGTCGGAAGCGGCATCCTCTTCGGGAAGCCCGACTGCCAGCTTTTTACTGAAAAGGGTCACGATCCCTTTTTTTGCCAGTGTCGAAAGAACGCTCCGTGAGACGCCTGTGGCCTGGAGGATCTCCATGCAGGGTGCTGACTCGTGTTCGAGCAGGAGTTCGATGACCCGCACCTGCTTCATGCTCTTCAGTTCATCTGAATCGAGCAGTTCCGCCGCTTCTTCAGGGTCGGCCAGGCGGGCCGCCTGAACAGACCTGCCCTTGGCGGCCAGGACTGTGGGGGGCACCATGGCCTTGAGCGCGTCGGCTGTCGAACAGTAATAGCGCCGCCTCATCTCCCGGGCAAGCTTGAGCTGTTCTCTTGTAAGGACTGGATGGTCAGAAAGAAGCTGATGGATTTCCCTGATTGACTCCGGGAGGATCCCCTCCGGTATCTGTTCAAGGATTTCGGTCACATAGGCGCGCACGGGCTGCCTGCTGGTGCCGAAGGGGACCAGGAGAACCGAACCCGGTGCGATCGCGTTTGAAAGCGACGGGGGCACCCCGTATGTCCAGGCTCGGTCGATGGCCCGTGGGGCATCGGCCAGTACGACCTGGCAAAACAGTGCCATCAATACGCCTCCTGTCCCCGCCGGCTCTTTCAGCCGCCGGACTCATTCTCCTCAAGGAGCCGGTCAATCTCCGCCATCAAGACCTCAAAGGCCTGTTCCGCCCCTATTTTGCGGACGATCTCACCTTTTCTGAAAAGGACATAGGAATCCCTGCCCCCGGCAATCCCGACATCGGCTTCGCGGGCTTCACCCGGCCCGTTGACCACACATCCCATGACCGCGACCCGGAGGGGGAAATCAATGGCGCGAAGCCGCTCTTCCACCTTTTCGGCTATCTCCATCAAAGGCACCTCGGTCCGGCCGCATGTCGGGCAGCTGATCAATACAGCCCCCTTCTCGCGAAGCGACAAGGCGGCCAGGATCGAATAGGCGGCATGCACTTCCTCGACAGGATCGGCAGTCAGTGACACCCGGATGGTGTCCCCGATCCCCTCAGCCAACAAGGTACCGATCCCAACGGCCGACCGGATGACACCCTGGGCCGGAGTCCCCGCCTCTGTCACGCCCAGGTGGAGCGGATAGGGACTCTTTTTTGACAAAAGCCGGCAGGTTTCGATCATGAGAAGGGGCGAAGAGGCCTTGGCGGAAAGAACAATATCGTAAAAGTCGAGGGCTTCGAGCTGGCGGCAGGCATCCAGGGCGTACCGGGCAAGCATTTCAGCCGTGACAGCTCCGGACGGATCCATTTGTTTGCGGTCCAGCGAGCCGGCATTTACACCTACACGGATGGGAATCCCACGCTCTTTGGCCTCCCGGGCAACCTGGCGCAAGCCCTGCGGATCTTTCATGTTGCCGGGATTGATGCGGATCTTATGGACACCCGAACGGATGGCGGCGATGGCCAGGCGGTGGTCGAAGTGGATGTCAGCCACAACCGGCAGGGGCGACCTGGCCACAATGTCTTTGAGGGCAGATGCTGACTCCTGATCCGGTACAGCCAGGCGGACCAGTTCGCAGCCGGCGCAGGAGAGTTCCCAAATCTGAGCCAGGGTCGCCTCCAGATCCCGGGTCGCCGTCGTGCACATGGACTGGACCGATACCGGGGCGCCTCCCCCGATGGTGATGCCGCCGGCTTTGACCGGACGGCTGTGCTTTCTTGCCGCGTTCGACATGGCTACCACCCAAGCAGCCTGACCAAATCAAGGGCGATCACGGCAATGCCGAGCACGATGAAAAAGACCAGGCCCACCATGCCGGTGACCGACTTGAATCTTGCCGACAGCGGTTTTCTCCGAATGGCCTCAACGCCCAGCAGCAGCAAATGGTTACCGTCGAGGGGCGGGATGGGGAGCAAATTGGTGAATCCGATGGCTACTGACAAGAGACCAAGGAGGGTCGCGAGATTGGCGGCGATATCCCCGAATGACCGTCCCTGTTTGACCGTGTCCGCCGCCATGGAAACAATGGCAATGGGGCCGGCGAAGCTGTCGCGCACGCCGATCTTGCCCGCGAAAAGCATGCCCACGCCGCGCACCGTTGTCCGGAAGATGGAAACGGGATAACGGATGCCCTGATTTACAATATCGCATGCTTTTTTTGACAAGGTGAGGACGAGCCCGAGCGGGCGCTCAGCCTCGATCATGAGTGGCGTGATGTCCAGTGAAACTGGTTTCCCATCCCGGATGATCTCGCAGCGCAGGGCTTGATCCCCGGACGCGGTAATGGCCTCCGTAATCCGCGCGGTGTCACCGAAGGGAATGCCTTCGATTGAAAGAACCTGGTCACCCGGCATGAAGCCGGCCTCGCCCCTGTCAGTATCGGGGTGGACCGAAAGGACCATATGGCGGCCGTCTTCGGTTTGGTAGGTGATCCCGAGCATGGGGCGGGGCGGGGCTTTTTCCGGCAGAACCGTCACTTCGTTTTTGAAACCGGATGGCGTGCGGTAGCCGATCACCCAGGGGTCCTGGTCTCCGTGATTCATCTCGGCGATGGTAAGATCCAGGGTCGTACGGATACGGGTCCCGTCCAGGGAGGTAATGGTATCACCGACCGCGATCGGGGTATTGGCCATGAGAGTATCCTCTGAGATGGCTCCCACCCGGGGGATGACCGCGCCTTTGGCTGTGAAAAGGAAAATAAAGACAAGAAAGGCCGTTACGAAGTTGAGGACCGGCCCCATGGCGATGACAATGGCGCGCTGCCAGCGGGGCTTGTTCTCAAAGAGGTCTGGGTCGTCCGGATCGTAGTTCGCCTCTCCGCCCGACTGGCCCTCGATCTCCGACTCCTCCCCGGCAAAACTGACCGAGGCGCCGAGGGGGATGGCCTTGATATTGTAGCGGATACCTTTTTTCTCCCGCTCAAAGAGCACCGGCCCCATGAAAATTGAGAACTGTTCAATCTTAAATCCGAAAGCGCGGCCGGCCAGAAAATGGCCCAGCTCGTGGATCACCATAATCAGGCCCAGGATCAGCACCCCGGCCAGAATGCCAAGAAAAGTCATAACTACTCCCGTTCGATGTCCTAAACAAGACCGGCCGCGCGAACATGGTCCGTCACGCGGCGGTGTGCGCTCATCATAGCATCAAAGGATGACGCCTTTATGGCGGACAAGTGGCTGAAATCGTCGAGCGCCCGCCTTACCAGGTCAAAAATCGAGGTGAAGGCGGTGGCTCCTTCCAGAAAAAGGGCAAGAGCCGCTTCATTGGCGGCGTTGAGAACCAGGGGCATGAGGCCGCCCCTGTCAAAAGCCTGGCGGGCCATGGCCAGGGTCGGAAAGAGATCCTCATCCACTGCTTCAAAGGTCCAGGTCCTGTGCCCGGGAGCCAGCAAGTCAAAGGGCGGCTGCTTGACTGTTGCCGACCGGTTCGGAAAGGTCAGGGCGAAGCGGATGGGGATGGTCATGTCGGGAGGCCCCAGCTGGGCCATCAGGGCTCCGTCGGTAAATTCGACCATGGAATGAACCATGCTCTGACGGTGGATCACGATATCGATGGCCCGGTGGTCCAAGTCGAAGAGATGACAGGCCTCAATCACCTCAAAGGCCTTGTTCATCAGGGTAGCGGAATCGACGGTGATCTTGCCGCCCATGGTCCAGGTGGGGTGGGACAAGGCCTCTGCGGCTGTGACCAGGCGGAGCTCCTCAGCGCTTTTACCGTGAAAGGGACCGCCGGAACAGGTCAGGATGACCCGGCTGACGCTCCCCCCGGGCGCGGCCAGCATACACTGCCAGATGGCGGAATGCTCACTGTCGACGGGAAGCAGCCAGGCTCCTGACATGGCGGCCCGCCGCTTCACCTCTTCTCCCGCCACTACCAGGCTTTCCTTGTTTGCCAGGGCGATCTTCTTCCCCGCTGACGCGGCCGCCAGAACCGGTTCAAGCCCCGCGAAGCCAGTGATGGCGGCCAGAACCGTGTCCGCCTCGGGCCAGCCTGCCGCCCGGACCGCCCCCTGGCGTCCTACTCCGATTTCCGCGGGTTGTCTGACTCCCATGGCGTCCAGCCGCGCCAGCAGCTGTTGGCGCGCCTCCTCATCGGCGACACTGACATAGGAGGGTTTAAAATGGTCAATTTGGCCGGCCAGGACCTCCATATTCCGGCCGGCTGCCAAGGCAGCAACCCGGTAGCCTTCCTGGCCTGCGACTGAGAGGGTCTGGCTGCCGATGGAACCTGTCGAGCCCAGGACTGCTAAAGTTTTCGTTTCAGGAACCCCGGCGTCAAGCCTTGCGGGGACGACACGGTGAAAGGAAACCTGCTCCTTCATGGCATCAGAGGATGGCCCCGGCTAGAATGGCCAGCAGGAGCATGGCCGGCAGGGAGGTGAAGATGCTGTCGAAGCGGTCAGAAATGCCGCCATGTCCCGGAAGGAGGGCACCGAAATCCTTGATGCCGCACCAGCGTTTCAAAGCTGAGCTTTGCAGATCGCCCAAGGTGGCGGTCAGGCTCATGAGGACGGCCGCGACCACGGCAAAGGCATAACTCGCGCCTCTGCTGTATCCCGTCCGGTTGCCAATCACAAGGGGGAAATAAAGCAGGTAAAGGGCAATGGTTCCAATAACACCGCCCAGGGTTCCTTCCCAGGTTTTCTTGGGGCTGAGAACCGGGGCAAACCGCATCCGGCCCAGGTATTTGCCGGCGAAATAGGCGCAGGTATCGGATATCCAGGCCGTCAGGATGGCCAGGACAAACCAGTGCCAGCCGTAGCGGCTGCCGTAAAGGAGGGCGACAGAGGCCGCCAGCGGTACCGCCGACGAAATGACAATGGCCGTCATGGCGATGGTGGGCGGAAGCATGTCCGTTCCCTTGCGCCACATCATGAACAGGGAGATCATGGGCAAAAGAAAGAGGGAAAGCAAGGCAAAGTAACCGAAAATCCGCGGCGCGATCAGGGTATTGACCGACGGGTCCACTGTCCAGATGAGGCCGCGAAAGAAGGATCCCTTCAAAATACCGAGAAAAGACGAAAGGCCCAGCAAGACAGAGGACACTGCAGCGAAGAGGGGGATCACCTGGGGCATACGGAGCCGGACCGCCTGGCCCTTTTCAAAGGCGCTGAGAAAAGCGACAACCGTCAGAAGCACCACCGGCACCACCGGCGCCCAAAGCCCGGGAACAATAAAGACAATCATGACTCCGGCGAAAATTGCACCGGTAATGACGCGGATTATCAATTCATCGTTTTTTCTCATACATGACTCCTGTCGATATCAGTTCAGATGCCGCCGAAACGGCGCTGGCGTGACTCATAATCCATTAGGGCCCGGTCGAGCTGCTCAGCGCCAAAATCGGGCCAAAGGCAGTCTTCCATAAAAAATTCCGTATAAGCCGCCTGCCAAAGCAAAAAATTGGACAGACGCGACTCCCCGCCCGTTCGTATCAGCAAGTCGGGCTCGGGGACGTCGGGGAGGTACAGGAAACGGGCAAAAGCCTCCTCGGTCAGCGCGCCGGCTTCAAGCTCCCCTGAGGCTAGGCCATTTGCCGCCTTCTGCGCCGCCGCGACGATTTCCCGGCGGCCGCCGTAGTTGAAAGCAATGATCAACTGGAGCTCCGTCCTCTCCCTCGAAGATTCTTCCGCGTAGTCCATGGTCGCCACGACATCGGCCGGAAGTTCTTCCCGCTCTCCCATGAAGCGGAGCCGGATCCCCTCTTCTTCCATCTCATTCGCGTACTTTCGAAAGTACTGTGAAAAAAGGCGCATCAGGGAGTTGACCTCCGTCCTGGGCCTGCGCCAATTTTCCGTTGAGAAGGCATATACCGTGACATAGCGGATCTGGCGTTCCCTGCACAAAACACAAAGCTGGCGCAGGTTCTCAGCCCCCTTGCGGTGGCCGAATTCCCGCCTCTTTCCGCGATCCCGCGCCCAGCGCCCGTTTCCGTCCATGATGACGGCCAGGTGGGTAACTCCTTTTATTGTCGCTTTCTCTTTTTCCATTCGCTCCGCCACGGGCGGTACCGGTTCCGGTCTAAATTCCTTAAATTTCCATGATTTCTTTTGTTTTCCGTTCAATCTCGTCATCGATCTTCTTGATGTAGGAGTCGGTTATCTCCTGCATTTCTTCGCCGAGACTGAAAGAAACATCCTCCGAAACCTCTTTATCCCGCAAGAGGGCCTTGAAGTGGTCGTTGGCCTCCCGACGGATATTGCGGATGGAGACCTTGGCGTCCTCACCTTTTTTGGACACCTCCCGCGTCAGGTCACGGCGGCGCTCCTCAGTCATGGCAGGAAATACAAGCCGCAGGCAGCGGCCGTCATTGATGGGATTGATGCCCAGGTCGCTAGCCTGGACGGCCCGCTCGATTTCCTTCAGCATGCTGGCATCCCAGGGCGTGATCATCAGCATCTTTGCCTCGGGAACCTGAATATTGGCAATCTGCTGCAGCGGCGTCGGCACGCCGTAATAGGGTACGGTAATGGGATCGAGGACGTGCGGATTGGCCCTCCCCGCGCGTACAGTGCGCAGCTCGCTTTCCAAAACGGTGATCGATTTTTTCATCTTGTCTTCGAATTCGTTCAGGGTCTGTTCGTGAATATCCATGGTCGCCATCGTCTGTCCCTCCTTGGTTATAGCCGTTTTTATTTTATCAAAAATCAGGTCCGGTCCGGCCGGATACAGGTCTTCTGTTTCAGCCCACCAGTGTTCCGATCGGCTCATCCCCCGCGGCTTTCAGGATATTTTGCGGATCGGTTCCATTAAATACGATGAGTTTCAGGCCGTAATCACGGCAAAGAGCCGCGGCTGTCGCATCTATGATTCCCAGTTTCCTCTCCAGGATGTCGGAAAAGGTCAGTTCTTTTTGCAGGACCGCGTCCGGAAAAAGCTTGGGATCCTTGTCATAGATGCCGTCGACCAGGGTCGATTTCAAGATGACGTCCGCCTTGATCTCAGCCGCCCTCAATGCCGCGGCTGAATCGGTCGAAAAGAAGGGATTGCCGGTGCCCCCCGCGAAAACGACCACACGGCCACGCTCCAGATGGCGCCTTGCCGCCGCGGCGTTCATGGGCTCCCCCACCGTCGGCATGGGAACCGCAGACATCAGCCTTGCGACTACACCGGCTTCAAGCAGGGCACTGTCAAGCGCGATGGCGTTCATAACGGTCGCCAGCATGCCGATCTTGTCTGCTGACATCCGGTCCATGCCGCCGCTCATCCGGCCCCGCCAGAAATTGCCGCCGCCGATGACGATGCCGACTTCATGGCCCAGCTGGCAAAGCCGGCCTACGACTGATGCGTAAAGCGCGAGCGTCTTGGGATCAATCCCGGATCCTGATTCACCGGCCAGGGATTCTCCCGATAACTTCAGTAACAGCCGCTTGTATTTCATGGCCTTTTTCCTCCCCGTTCAAGGCGCGAGTTCTTTCGCCTCTCTGGTATTATCTCATAACCGGCACCGCCAATAACGGAACAAAAAAAGAGAGCGCAGCGCGCCCTCTTCTTTTTTCTTAAATCAGGCTTACTTTTTCAGTTGAGCCGCTACTTCCTCTGCGAAGTCCTCGTTTCTCTTTTCCAGGCCCTCGCCCATCTCATAGCGGACAAAACGACGCACTTTGATATTCTCGCCGATCTTGGCGATCAGCTCCTTGATGAGCTGCTCACAGGTCATGCTGTCGTCACGGATGTAGGACTGCTCCATCAGACAGGTTTCCTGGAAGTATTTTTCCATCCGGCCGTCGACAATCTTGTCAACGATCCTTTCGGGCTTGCCCGACTTGATGGCCTGGGCGCGCGCGATGTCGCGCTCGCGGGCGATCACTTCCTGCGGGACGTCTTCACGCTTGACATAGAGCGGATTCATGGCCGCCACCTGCATGGCCAAATCGCGGACCGTTTTTTTGAAATCCTCGTTTTTGGCAGCAAAATCTGTCTCGATGTTGACCTCGATCAGCACACCGATCCGGCCTCCCTCATGGATATAGGAATCGACGATCCCTTCAGCGGCAATCCGTCCGGCCTTTTTCTCAGCAGCAGCAAGATCGTTCTCGCGCAGCCACTTAACGGCGGCATCGTAATCACCATTGGTCGCTTCAAGCGCTTTTTTGCAGTCCATCATACCGGCTCCCGTCATTTCGCGGAGCTCTTTTACCATTTGCGCGGTAACCTGCATCTTATTCCTCCATTCCCGGATGCAACCGGTTATTTATTATGCTTCGTCTTCTTGTTCTTCGACGATTTTTTCAATTTCCTGTTCTTCCGCGCCAGGCATCTCTTCCGGGACGACGGCAGGAATCTCCTCGGGGACGACAGCTGTTTCGTCGTCCAGGACCTGGACCTCGTAGCCCTCCTTGCCTTCGACGACGGCGTTGGCCATGACGCTGGTGATCAGCTTGATGGCCCGGATGGCGTCATCATTGCCGGGGATAACAAAATCGACTTCCTCGGGATCACAGTTGGTGTCCACGATGGCGACGATGGGAATACGGAGCCTTCTGGCTTCGGCGACAGCAATGTGCTCTTTTTTCGTGTCAACGACAAAAATGCAGGACGGCAGGTTTTGCATTTCCGCCACGCCCCCCAGGTTGCGCTCCAGCTTTTCGAGTTCGAGCCGCTTGGAGGCGATTTCCTTTTTCGGCAGACCAAGCCAGGCATCGCTCTCGTTTTGCTCACGGAGTTCGTGAAGCCGTTCGATGCGCTTTTTGATGGTCTGGAAATTGGTCAGGGTCCCGCCCAGCCAACGGTTGTTGACATAGTACATGCCGCAGCGGGTCGCTTCTTCTCGGACAGCGTCCTGGGCCTGTTTTTTGGTCCCTACAAAGAGAACCGTTCCGCCTCTTTTGGCAATCTCATTGACGAACTGGTAAGCCAGCTCGATCTTCCGCATTGTTTTTTGCAGATCGATGATGTAGATCCCGTTGCGCTCCGTAAAGATATAGGGAGCCATTTTCGGGTTCCAACGGCGGGTCTGGTGGCCGAAATGTACGCCACCCTCAAGTAGATGTTTCATGGAAACGACAGCCATAATTCCTCCTGTTTTTACCTCCGGCGCGCTCCATTCCCCGCCTTTGCGGGCAACAGGAGAGACGCGCCGTGCGTTTTCCTCGAAGATCATAACACAAGAAGCATGGTCCCGCAAACACTTGTACCTATGGAACGCTCCCAGATAAATGACAATGTAAGCTGGACAGTGAGGCGAAAAAAACGTCCGGCTTAATCTGGCAAAGCGAATGTCCCGCTATTTATTACAGCTAGGCAGTAAAACTAAGACAATTTCTTTCCAGCAGTTGGTTGATTACAGCATTCAAGCTGACATTTTCTGTCTTGGCCAGCTCAACTAGTTTCTTGTGGAGTGACCTTGACATACGTATCGTCGTTCGCCCGCTATATTCATCCAGGTCATTCGGTTCTCTTATCCGTCTGTTAAGCACCAGCGCTGTCTCGAACCAGGCTTGCTTCGCAGCATTAAGTTCGCTTACCACGTCATCTAATGAATGAGCGTAGACAACCAATCCAGGCAATTCTTCGATCCTCGCCTTATAGATAGTCTCACCTTCATCTTCAAGTTCGCTTATTACAACAGGGTATTTCAGCTTCATGTAGTATTCCAGATTTTTATCCATTTTCGTTTTCCTCCAACTTAATCACTTGATGAATATATTTGATCGCAGGAAATTCCGATTCTCTTGTCACCATATGCAGTGCTAATAGGATAGCATCATTTATCAAAATTTTCATCCGCCCTGCCAACCTTGTCATTTATCGAGGAAGGCCCATGCCGTGTTATAGTAATCCTTAACAGTAAGACTCTTTGGAGGGAACTTTCATGATCTCAAATTCGCTACTGAAATTCGCGGCCGCTGAAAAATGGTTTGTATACAAAGACGGCGAGTTCACCTTCGGTGAAATCAATGGTTATCCCGTTACAGCGAAGTCACAGGATATTCTCAGCTCTTTCTTTTTCCCCATTGCCGGCATCGCGCCCGAAAACCTGATTGAACTCACCACCTGGATCGAAAGCACCCATTTCGCTCTTAAACTGGTCGACTATGAGATGACCGACAATTTCATCGCCATCCGCGCCAAAGATACGGCCTTCTCCGGAACCGCGTCCGCCATCCGCCGTTTCCTGGATGATTTCACAGATAAATTGCAAGAACTCGACGTATTACCCGACAACTGTGTTGTATGCGGACTGCCGACAGAACAAACGGCCCTTTATGTCGGCCTTTACTGCCACATCCACCCCGATTGCGTCGACAAGGAGGGGGTCGACTTCACCGCTGCCGGCGCAAGCGCAGAAGAAGAGGAACTGATCATCTTATCGGAGGAAGAAATGAAAGAGCTTGTTGACCCAAAACTAATTAAATCCCTGGCAAAAGAATTCGCCCCTGAACGCGACGCCTTCCTGCGTGACCTGGCCCAGCTGGTCGCCATCCCCAGTGTGGACGGCGAGCCGGAGGCAGACGCGCCCTATGGCCGTGAAACCAAACGCGCCCTGGATGCCTTCCTGGCCATGGCCAGCCGCATGGGCTTTAAAACAGTCAATGTCGAAAATGTGGCAGGCTACGCTGAAATGGGAGAAGGCGATGAGATGGTGGCCGCTGTCTGCCACCTGGACATCGTCCCCGCCGGCAGCGGCTGGGATTCCGATCCCTTTGACATGGTCATCGATGGGGACCGGGTGACGGCAAGAGGGGTCATGGATGACAAAGGCCCTGCCCTTTCGGCTCTTTACGCTATGAAATCCCTGCTGGAGGATAAGTCCTTCAAGGCAAATAAAAGAATCCGCCTGATCGTCGGCCTGAATGAGGAAAAAGGCAGCGCCTGCATGGCCCGCTACGGGGAAGTGGAAGAAATCCCTGTTGCCGGTTTCACGGCCGATGCCGTTTTCCCCGTCATCTACGCCGAAAAAGGCAACGCCGTCATCGTATTCCAGATGCCGCGCAGTGAAAACGACGCCATTTCCAGCGCCTCGGCCGGCGAGGCTGTCAACATGGTCCCCGGCCTGTGCACGGTTGAGCTGAAAGATGGTTCTTCCGACACATACACCGGCTCCATCGCCCACGCCAGCACCCCCGAGCAGGGCAAAAACGCCATCTCTGCCGCCATGGAGGCTGTCGCCGAGAAATTGGAAGAGTCCGGCAAAGAGGACCAATTCGTCACTTTTTACAACGACCTGATCGGCTGGGAGCTTGACGGAACCAAGCTGGGGCTTGCCTTTGAGGACGAGACGGGCTTGACTACGGTCAATGCCGGCCTGCTTTCCATTGACGCCGACCGGGCACTTTTGACCATCAATATCCGCTACCCGGTCACCCTGGATGTCGGGGAAACCAAGCGCAAGCTGGATGAGGCCGTCGCGCCCTACGGCGTCAAGGCTGACTGGCCCGGCATCATGGAACCCCTGATCTACCCCAAGGACTCCCACCTGATCGCAACCATGATGGACGTCTACCGTGAACTGACCGGGACCGACGCGCAGCCTCTGGCCATCGGCGGCGGCACCTATGCCCGCGCTCTGCCCAATATCGTTGGTTTCGGCCCTGTCTTCCCAGGTGACCCCGACGTCGCCCACAAGGCTAATGAATGGGCCTCAACCGACAAGCTCCTGGCCGGCGCCGCTCTTTACCGGGAGGTCTTGAAGCGTCTGGCGCAATAACGAGACAGGTCATCCGCAGCTGAAAGCAGTCAGCCAAGCTGGAGGCAGTATGAAAAAGGACAGTATCGAAGTCGACGGCAAACGCTATGTCACGACAAAGGTCATGGCCGGCTTTTGGGGAGTGAGCCAGCGGACGGTTTCCAGGTATTGCCATGACGGCCTGGTAATCGGAGCCTTCAAAGACTCAAGCAACCGCTACCTGATCCCGGCCGGCGCCAGGAAGCCCCTGTCAAAAAACGTAATCGAAAAGGTGCTGTGGCTGGTCATCCAGCTGAAAAACACGCCTTCTTTCGAAATTGATTACTCAACAACAGAAATCAAACCGGGGCATCTTGCCAGCGCCTTCCGGTACCTGGCAGATCTGATGCTGATCACCGCGCCCGGCGATTACCCAACAGAGGAGATTCCCTACCGGGTGCGGCTGACGCAAAAAGGCATGGACTTCATTCAGGGGAAAAAGGAACCGGGCAAGGATTGGAAAGCGGCCATCAATCGCATCCTTCAACTGCTTCCATTTCTCGAAATTCTGATCCGCTACATCTTGAATTTGTAAAGGGCATCAAGGACAAAGAAGGGGGGCCGGCCGGCCCCCTTTATTTTTGTCCCTGCGCTTGAGTCCGCCTACTCCCGTTTCAACCACCTGTCGAATTTGTCCAGGGCCTTGGCGATCACCTTCTGGGCAGACTCGGCCGAATGGATCTTGGTCAGGGCCGTCCCCTTGCCTTCCAGTTCCTTGTAGACGCTGAAAAAATGCTGCATCTCGGTCAGCATGTGCTCGGGCAGGTCTTCCAACTCCGTCCAGCTTCTCATCTGGGGGTCCTCAAAGGGAATGGCGATAATCTTCTCATCTTCCTTGTCTTCGTCAATCATGGAAAAAGCGCCGATGGGGTAGCACTCGACCAGGCAAAGCGGAACCAGGCTCTCCGTCGACAGGACCAGGACATCCAGGGCGTCCCCGTCTTCCGACAAGGTCCGGGGTATGAAACCGTAATTGGCGGGATAGTGGGTCGACGTGTAGAGAATGCGGTCCAGGCGAAGCATGCCGATCCGGTCGTCGTATTCGTATTTTTGCTTGCTGCCGCGCGGGATCTCGATGACCGCGTAAAAACGGTCTTTTTTAATCCAGTCTTTGGGGATCGCTGTCCATCGAAGCATTCAAACCACCTCCGGTTCGCCTTATTTGTTTTTTTATCCTATCAGAAACCGCGCGAGTCACCAACAAGGGTTACTCTTTTGCCTTGAAGTTGTAGACGGGTTTCAGGTGGTGGAGAACCTCGACTGTCTCCCCGATCTGATCCAGCAATTCTTGCATGGGCTTATAGGCTTCAGGGCTCTCGTCCAGGGTGTCGCGGCTGATCGAGCTGGTATAGATACCCTTCATCAGCTGGTGAAGGGTACGGAGTGACAGGGTCTTGCGGGCTTCGGTCCGCGACATGACGCGGCCCGCGCCGTGCGGCGCCGACTCATTCCAGTCACGGTTGCCCAGGCCCTCACAAAGCAGGGAACCGTCCCGCATATTCATGGGAATCAGGACCATTTCTCCCCTTTTGGCCGATATGGCCCCTTTTCGCAAAATCATGGAATCCAGGTCAATGTAATTGTGAATGGTGGTCAGATCCATATCATATTCAAGCTCGAAACCCTGGACGATCTCATCGACCATGGCTTTCCGGTTGAGCTGGGCGAATTTCTGGATCAGCTTCATGTCATGGAGGTAATCATCGAAGAATTTGCCTTCCAGGTAGGCCAGGTCACGCGGCAAATGAGGGTTTTGCTCCGAGGCCCGCCTTTGGTAATAAAGGGCGACCTGGAGGCCCAGATTGCGCGAACCGGAATGAACGACGATGTACATTCGTCCCCCTTCATCCCGGTTGATCTCGATGAAGTGGTTGCCCCCGCCCAGGGTACCCAGCGACAGCTGTGCCCTGTCCATGCGGAGCTGGCGGTCATTTTTTCCCCCTTCGCGGCAGCGGAGCTTTCCCAGGTCGATCTTCTCCAGGTAGCGGTGCGGCCTTTTTCTTATGGCGAAGCCGGAGGGGATCCTGGACCGGACCAGCCAGTCGAAAGCCTTGAAGTCCATAGTTTCTTTTTTCAGCCGGATGGTTTCCATGCCGCAGCCGATGTCAACACCGACCATATTGGGGACCACCTTGTCGGTGATGGTCATGGTCGTCCCGATGGTGCTCCCCGCTCCCGCGTGAACATCGGGCATGACACGGATTTTGCTGCCCCGGGTGAAGGCCTGGTCACAAAGGGTCTTGATTTGAGCCCGCGCCGTCTCTTCGACCTCTTTGGCGAATACCCAGGCTTCGTTGTATTGTCCCTTGATCCTGATCACGGCCTGACCTGCTCCTCCTGCCTGAGGGGTTTAAAAAAGGGGACGTCAGCTAACCCGGCGTCCCCTTGTTTGGTTACGGTGCCTTGCAGCTACTCGCCTTCCTCCAAGGGGGGAAGTTCTTCTGCCGCTTCTTCGACAGTCTCTTCAACTGCCTCTGCTGCCGGTTCCTCAGCTGCCGCTTCTTCAACTTCGACCAGCCCGGCTTCCACCGGTTCCGAAAGCGCAGTCTCCTCTTCAGCCGGGGGAGCCTCTTCTGTTACTTCCTCAGGAACGGCTTCCTCAGCGGCTTTTTTCGTTTTTCTGGCTTTCTTTTCCGCAGGTTTTTCCGCTTCCACGGCTTCCTCTACGGCTTCTTCCACTGCAGGAGCCTCTTCCTCGGGCACGGCTTCTTCTGTCACTTCCTCGGGCGCGGCTTCTTCCGTCACTTCCTCGGGCGCGGCTTCTTCCGTCACTTCCTCGGGCACGGCTTCTTCCG
>CAZSFQ010000007.1:0-18654 GCA_964606165.1 uncultured Mageeibacillus sp. | reverse complement strand
GTCACTTCCTCGGGCGCGGCTTCTTCCGTCACTTCCTCGGGCACGGCTTCTTCCGTCACTTCTTCGCTTACGGCTTCCTCAGGGGCGGCTTCTTCTTTGACTTCTTCGGCTTTCTCCACTTCGACTTCCGCAACAGCTTCTTCCGCAGGCTTTTCTTCTTCCTGCACGGCTGTCATGCTGTCGAGCAAGTCAGAACCTTCCTTGGTCACGGTCGTAATGGCCGCCATGTCGGAAATGGTGGACCGGGCCGCCTGGTCATCCGTGTAGCCGGTCGGCAGATCGTCGCGGTCTTCCCTGCGTCTGCCGCCCTTGCGGCGCGGCGCCTGCTGCCGTCTTTGCTGCTGTTCCTGCTGCTGGAGGACAATCTCCGAATCGGGATCGGGATTGATAGGCTCCACCTCGCGGATGCTGACGCTGATGCGGCGGGCCTCATCCGAAACCTCGACGACACGGGCATCGACTTCCATTCCCTCGACCAGGACGTCACTTGGTTTATTCAAGTGATAGTTGGAAATCTGCGAGATATGGCACAGGGCGTCAACTTCCGGCGCGATATTGATGAAAGCGCCAAAAGGGAACATCCGGACGACAACGCCGCGTACAATGGCGCCGACCGGGAACCGTGCCTCAATGTCACGGTAAGGATCTTCTTCCTCCCGCCGGTAACCGAGTGAAATACGTTTTTTCGAACGGTCGAAATCCTTGACAAAGACTTTAATCTTGTCGCCGACAGCCAGTACTTCCGATGGGTGCCGGATGCGCTGCCATGACAGTTCACTGATATGGATCAGGCCGTCAACGCCCCCGATATCGACAAAGGCGCCGAAGTTGGTCAGGTTGCGGACCACCCCGGTGTACTCGTTGCCGACCTCGATTGTGTCCCAGATCTCACGTTCGCTGGCTTTGCGTTCGTGCTGCAGCAGCATCCTGCGTGATCCCGACACCCGCATACGGCGGCGGTCCGGATCGAATTGCGTAATAAGAACATCGAATTCCTGGTCACGGTAAGGCTCGAGGTCGTCGACCATGGTCAGCTCGAGCTGGGTCCGGTGAATGTAAATGTCAATGCTGCGGTAGGAGGCGATGACGCCGTCCCGCACGACATTGACGACTTTTACAGGAATGGGGGTCTTGTCCTCGAAGGCCTTCTCAATGAATTCCTTGTGTTTCAGTGTTTCAACGTAGCCGGTGGAAAGCATAATTTCCTTGCCGGTGTCTGAGCTGCGAATGCTTCGGATGTATACATCAACTTCCTGGTGGTTTTTTACGGCTTCATCCAGATCAAAGTCAGGGTTTTTCTCCAGCTCGCGGATCGGAACCTTGCCTTCCGATTTGTCTTTTACGTCAACGTAGACAAATTCATCGTCGTAGCGGACGATTCTTCCGCGGACAATACTTTTTGGTTGAAGCTCCGGTATGCTGTCAACGTAATCTTCGAAACTGACGTCAGCATTCTCCTCCGGCTTCGCCATACCTTCAATAGTTGTCATTCTGTAGATAACCTCCCTGATCATCCCGTCTGGTGTTGAGGCTCCGGTTGTCAAACCGATCCTCGATGAACCGGTCGAGAGAGGTGCCAGAATTTCCCCGACCTGGTCCGGCCTTTGTATTAAATGTACCTCAACGCCCTCTTCCCTGCATAAATCAACCAGCTTGTTGGTGTTCGAACTCGTTTCACTGCCGAGTACGAAAACGACATCGGAAGAGGCCGCAAGCGCCATAGCGTCCGACTGTCTGCGGACAGTCGTACTACATATTGTATCAAAAATCCTTAATTTAGCAATTTTCTCTTTCAGAACTTGGCTAATCTGTTTCCATCGCTCATTTGAAAATGTCGTCTGGGAGACCAGAATCCATTCTTTTTCCTCGAAGTCATATTCCTGCGCCTGCTCCGGGGTTCCGATCAAAACAGGATTATCACCTGTCACATAGCCGGTTACCCCGATCACCTCCGGGTGGTCTCCCGCACCGGTGATGATGATGCCCTTGCCCTCTTTGGATGCCTCGGCCACAATGATTTGTATCTTTTTGACGAAGGGGCAGGTTCCGTCCAGGACCACGCAGGCTTTGTCCTGCAAGGCCTGCTCCAGATCAGGAGAGATGCCGTGCGCCCGAATCAGTACTCTTGCGCCGTCGGGGATCTCTTCAATGCTTTCGGCTACACAGGCCCCCCGCTCCTTGAGATCCTCAATCACCTGCTCATTGTGAACAAGGGATCCATAAAGCCACAAGAAAGGATGTTCCCCTTCCAGCGCCTGATAGGCCAGATCCACGGCCCGCCGCACGCCCGGACAAAAGCCGGCGGATTTCGCTACTTCAATTTCCATGTTTTCTCTTTTTTCTGCCCACTGCAAGAGTGTCCCGGACGGGCAGCACCCTGATCCGCTCTTCAAAAAGAACCCTGTTCTGTTCAGCTTCCGGATAGTCATAGGGGAGGCCGGCAGTGGCATAGATCTGTCGCATGAACTCCCGGGCCAGACCTTCCTGCTGCTCCTTGGTCAAGGCTTCCCCCTCCTTCAACATGTAGCGTGCCGGTTGGCCGAAGTGATAGCGGGGACGCCCGAACAACCGGTAACAGGGCTCGATGGCGACAGGCATTATGGGAACCCCCCGCCTTATGGAGTAGATGAGAATGGCACTGTGGAGTTCAGCTCTGCCGGCATCCCGCGGGCTGATGCGTGTCCCCTCAGGGAAGATCCCCACAATCCTCCCTTCCTTGATCTGCGACAGGATCAGTTTGCTGGCCCGGATGTCGGCGATGGACCGGTCAAGGGGGATGGACCAGAAGGCTTTCAGGATCCTTCCGATCAGCTTCATGCGGTAGAGTTCCTGCTTGGCGACGATGCTGAGCCGGTTCGACGGGTAAAGGAAAGTAATAAAAATGGGGTCGAGGATGGAGTGGTGGTTGGCAATCAGGATACAGCCTTCATCTATGGGTTCGACCCTGTCGCCCGCCCAGCGCGGCAGGAAAACAGGCCAAAGCAGGAGGGTGGCGAGGAGGCGGACTGCGACACGGATCCAGGCAGAAAACCAGTCCCTGCCCGGAAGATCAGCTTTTATCCCGGCCTGCGCCTTCATTCGGTATGATCCCCTGGAGCTGTCCTCCACATGGGTTGTTCGCGCTCTTTCTGCCGGATGACATCGATCATGACATCGACGACTTCGGCAGCGCTCATCCTGCTTGAGTCAATCAGGATGGCGTCTTCGGCCCGCCTGGTCGGCGCCAGTTCCCGTTCCGCGTCCTGGCGGTCGCGTTCTTCCATCTCTCTTAAGACCTCTTCCATACTGGTTTCAATGCCTGCTTTTTCCAGGTCTTTGAGGCGGCGCTGCGCACGCGCCTCCGCCGATGCCGTTACAAAAAACTTGACCGGCGCGTCTGGGAATACATAGGTTCCAATATCGCGGCCCTCCAGGATGAGTGCCTGGCGTTTGCCCAGCTCCCGTTGAATCCGGACACAGTAGTCACGGCAGACGGGCAAGACGCTGATGTCGGACGCCGCTTTCGATGCCTCAGGTGTCCGGATATAAGGGGACATGTCCTCCCCGTCAACCAATGTCTTCTGGACGCGGTCGGACAGATCGATCTCCAAGGTTGTCGACGCCAGCATGACCCGGACTGCCTCCGCGTCGGATGGCTCGATTCCCGAGCGCAGCGCCTTGTAGCCAAGCGACCGGTACATGGCGCCTGTATCCAGGGTCAGGATACCCAGATGTTCAGATAAAAGGCGGGCCACCGTGCTCTTTCCCGAGCCTGAGGGTCCGTCAATGGCGATGACAAGGGGCCGGGGAGCTGCCCTGCGCACGGGATCCCCCGGTGCCCCCTCCGTGATCCGGGTCACCGTGTCATACATGAGCAGGTCGACGGGGGGCAGTTCCTTGGTTGACTTCATACCAAAGTCGAGCAAAAACTGTTCGGTCACGTCCAAAAGGGCAGGCCGGCCCGGGGCGTCCAGTACCCCCACCTCACGGACCAGTCCCCGCTCGATCAGACGGGCAACCACGGAATCACTGTCGACCCCGCGCACGGTTTCGATCTCGGCGCGGGTTGCCGGCGCGTTGTAAGCGATGACGGCCAGGGTTTCGTATGCGGCATCGGTCAGTTTCTGATCGCGCATTTTCCCGTAAAAGGCTTCAACCAGGTCTTTGTGCTCAGGCGCCGTGGCCAGGGCCGCGGCCCCCTCCAGCTCACGCAAAACAAGACCTGACAGCTGATCACGCTGGTAGCGGCGCTTCAGCTGTTCCAAAAGCCCCTCCACCTCTTCCTCTGTTTTGTCCAGCAGGCGCGCCAATTCTTCAATTGCCAAGGGATCCCCCGCGACAAAGAGCAGCGCTTCCAACCTGGCCATGTCCTGAGCCTGGCTCATAATGGTCACCTCGCCTTTCGCTCGATCATGATGGGCGAAAATAGTGATTGCTGTGTCACCTTGGCCTTGCTTTGGAAAACCAGTTCCAGCAGAGCCAAAAAGCCGGTAATCCGCTCAAGTGCAGGGAGTTCCGGCGGAAAGAGTTCGTAGAAAAATACGCGTGACCGGCCCGCGATGTTGCGGGCGATGTAGAGCATCCGTTCCGCCAGCGAAATACGCTCACGTTCCAGGATCTGGCCGACGTGCTCGGTACTGTCATCGAAGCGGCTGGTATTCCTTTGCGTCAGGGTCTCAACAGCCCTGTCAAATTGCTCCCGTTCCAGGACAGCCGCCTGGCGTTCGCGTATAATTCCCAGACGCTCGGGCGGGGTCGGCGCTTTCCCGTAAACACCTCCGTGGTCGCCATGGCGGACCCGGAGTGACGAGGCCAGCAATCTGCACCGCCTGTACAGCATGAGGCGCAGGATGAGCAGGTCACCCGGATCGGAAGCCTCTTCCTCATTCCCCTGGCGCCGCTCCGGTAAAAGCAGGGTCGATTTCAAGTGGATCAAGGTTGCCGCCATCAGCAAAAAGGAGCTTGCCAGCTCCATGTCAAAAACGGGACCCTGATGGATGACGGCCAGGTACTGGTCAGCGATTGAGGCAATGGATACGCGGTCGACCGGAATGCGGTTTCGCTCGACAAGCTGGTTCAAGAGATCGAGCGGCCCGTCGTACTCGAGAATATCGACCTTCAGTGTATCGTGGTCACCGGCCATGGGCTCTTTTTACTCCACCTTTTCCTCGGCCTTCGTAAAACCAATTTTCATGGCGTCGCGCGCCTCGGCCAGGACAGGGCGGGCGAGCGCCCGGGCTCTTTTGGAGCCGCCGTCCAGGATCTCGAGCAGATGGGACCGGTCAGCCAGAAGGCGGGTCCGCTCCTCATGAATGGGCGTGTGGACCCGGGCTACCCTTTCGGCGCAAATCTTTTTGCAGTCGACGCAGCCGATCTGGCCGGCCCGGCAGAGCCTGCCGATCTCTTCCCACTCATCCGCGTTGAACTCCCTGTGCAAGGCGTAGACGGAACAAATCTCCGGATGCCCCGGGTCGGTTTTATGGATGCGGGCCGGATCGGTCACCATGGACATGACTTTTTTGCGCACCAGTTCGGGCGGATCGGCAAAGGCGATGACATTGTCGTAACTTTTCGACATCTTGCGTCCATCCGTTCCCGGCAGGACGCGGCTCTTGGTCAGCAGTGCCCCCGGCTCGGGGAAGAGCTGGCCGTAGAGGTGGTTGAAACGTCTCGCGATCTCGCGGGACAGCTCCAGATGGGGCAGCTGGTCCTCGCCAACCGGCACGTAATCCGCCTTGTAGATGAGAACATCAGCTGCCATCAGGCAGGGATAGCCCAAAAAGCCCAGTGTCCTGATCTCCAGCTTGGACAGCTCCTTGACGAGATCCTTGTAAGAGGGGTTGCGCTCCAGCCATGAGACGGGCGTCAGCATGGACAAGAGGAGCGACAATTCGGCATGTTCCGGAACCGAAGACTGTAAAAACAAGATGGTCTTTTCCGGGTCGATCCCGCAGGCGATGTAATCAGCGGCCACGCCCAGGGTCAAGTCCCGAAGATCCGTCGTATCCTGGTAATGGGTTGTCAGGGCATGGTAATCGGCAATGAAGTAATAGCAACGATAAGTCTCCTGCAAGGCCACCCAATTGGAAACAGCGCCGGCAAAATTGCCGATATGGATCTCACCTGTCGGTCTGGCGCCCGAAACGACAATGGGTTTCTTTTCATTAAATTCAGCCATATTCACCTCCCCGCTCACCCGATAAACATGGGCATCTGCGGCAAACCGAGCAGCCCCTGCAGCTGTTGAAAGAGCCAGGTAACCGGGTACTGAACCAGATAATTGAAAGG
The DNA here is from genome assembly GCA_964606165.1 of uncultured Mageeibacillus sp. GTDB lineage: Bacteria > Bacillota > Clostridia > Saccharofermentanales > DTU023 > UBA4923. The sequence goes on along the minus strand of CAZSFQ010000007.1, from coordinate 12,387 downwards.
TATCAGGACATAATTGAGCACTTGCCACAGAAAGCCACGCCCGAATAAAACCAGCAGGAGAAAGATCATGCCGATATAGCGCTCGTACTGCATGAGTGAATAGTACCAGCGGTCGGGCAAGGCAACGCCGAAAACTCTGTAACCGTCCAGTGGCGGCACAGGAAGCAGATTAAAGACAGCCAGGAGCATATTCAGGGAATAGAGGGTGTAAAAAAGAGTGACCAGGGTGTCCGTCATGGTACCGTTTCGGCTGGTCAGTAAAATTACCGTGTAAACGGTACAAAACAAGATCCAGGCAATGGTTCCCAGGAAAATATTGGACATTGGTCCCGCAAGACTGGTCAGAAACATTCCCCGCTTGATACTTTTGGCCTTGGTAAAGCGGTTGGGGTTGACGGGCACCGGCTTGGCCCAGCCGACGCCGACCAGCAAAAAGGTAACCGATCCGATCGGATCCAGGTGACGCAAGGGATTGAGAGTCAACCGTCCCGCCAGGGCTGCCGTGTCGTCACCCAGCCGGTTTGCCATCCAGGCGTGCGCAAATTCATGAAAAGATAAAGACAAGGTCATCACAAAGACCATGATCAGCAACTGAACCATGTCCAACCTTGCAAAATTGAGGATGGGGAGCGCCGCCGCGACAGGCGTCATACCAATCCAATTCAAGTTTCCTGATAAAGCCAAAGGCATCTATTGTTTACTCCTTAAAAGCTGACCCGCCCAAGGGCGGTGATCCAATGAATTATAGCACAGCCGCTCTTTCTCCATGGACAAAACTGTGGCCGGCGTTTCTGCCGGCCACAACTGGATCATGTCTGGAGTAACCTGCCGAACCAGCAGATAATCAGGGACTTGCCACCGGATCAGGGGAAGGTTCTGTTGTAGGTTCTTGCGCAGGGTCAGTCACCGGGTCCGAAGGCTTATCGGTAGGCGTGTCGGTAGGCGCTTCGGTCGGTTTCGGTGTTGGCGGCACCGTCGCTTTCGATGTCGGTTCTTCAGTCGGCGCTTCAGTTGGTTTCTCAGTCGGAGGAACAGTCGGAGCCGGCTCCTCTACTACCGGCTGTGAAACATAGCCCGGCCTTTCGGGGTCTGTTGGATCCCAGCCCCTCGAACCGCTGCCGGCGGACGGCAGTGATACGGCTCCGGGAATGGAATAACCATTGCTGCTGGCCAGAATGTAGCAGGGAGTGCCGGTGGGAACGTTGTAATAAAGGAATTTGGCATCCCGCAGGCAGAGCCGGATGCAGCCGGAGGAAGCGCGACGGCCCAGCGCACGATAGCCGCCAAGGTCACACTTATCCTTCAGAAGGACTTTTTCCCCCCTCGGGTAGGGATCCAGGTAGGGAACGGCATGAATGAAGCAGCTGCCTTTCACATGCGTGACATAGCGCACCAAACAGGTGCCGACATACTTCGGACTGCTGAAGCGGGAAAGGAGTGACTTGCCGCCCAGCCGGACCGGTTGATTATAGATGGGCGACGGCGTGCTTGCCTTGCCCGTTGAGCAAACAAAGACACGGGCAGGATATTCCTGTTGGGTATTGGGATCGATGGAATACAAAACCAGTCTTTGCTTATCGACAAATATCCGGACGGAACTGTAGGGAACCGCGCGGCCTATTTCCTGAACCGGTTTATTGGTGGTCGTCGTAGTCGGCGTAGTCGTTGATGAAGACGAAGTCGTGGTCGAAGTGTCCGTGGTCGAGGTCGTCGTCACCATTGGCTTGATCGTGCGCGGCGATTCCTTGCCGGCAGTATTCAAAACCGGGACCAGGGACGGGGCGGACGATGTTGTGACCGGTGTTGTCGCAGGCTGTGTATCGGCGTAGAGATCTCCCTCTTCTCCCCATGAATTGCCAGGGGAAAAGCCCCCTGTCATCAGGATGGCGCCGGACACAATGATGATGCCAAGGACAACCGGTATGTAATTAAGAAGCTGCTTCACGAACTGATAACCTTCCTAGATTTTGCCTTTCGTACTATTATACACATAATACTACCTTATTTTTCCATCAATTTCAGGTAAGCGAAACCAGCTGTTCCAGGTCATTATAATCGGGCTCCGGCACCCGGCCCGCTCCTGCTTTTCCTGATCATATAACCAAGCAGGGGGATGGACACAAGCGACCCCAGAGCCGTGGCCAGAAGATCCCACATGGTATCGATCAGGCCGGGGTTGGAACGATTGGAATGGTTTTGCATGGCCAGCCATTGGGTGGCAGGCAGATTGGATTGCCAGCGCTGCATGATCATGCCAACCAGGGAATCAATAGTGAATTCATAAATTTCCCAGACCAGGCCACAGGCAGCCGAAAAGAAAAGAGCAAAGAGTATGGCCACGGCAGGCCGGATCTGCCGCGAAAGCTCCTTATCCTGAATGGAAAAGAAAAGAATCAGGCCGACCAGGCTGAAAAGGATCCCCGAAAGAAAATGTAAGAAGGTATCCCAGTGTGAAAACAAAGTATAGAAGCCCAGGATGGATCCGAAGAAAATGGATAGAAAGATGTAGACCGTATATAGAAGGTGAACCGACGGCGGCACTTGCATGAAGCCAATCCGGGCAAACAGGTCGGGCAAGCGGCGCAATCCCGCAGCCACAAAGGAAGCCAGGGCGTTGAGGTAATGGGAAGCCCCCAGTAACCGGCCGGCAACCAATTCGCCGATGCCCCAAAAAACAAAGTAAAAAGCAGCCACCAGATGGATGGGATTTCTTTTCGTCATATTTGATCCCCTCCCTTTTCAACCACAACTGTTCATGCCGGATAAATTGGAAGGGATCCGAAGACTTGAATGAGAAAAATTCTCAAGTTCAGGACGGAACGCAAAGAACCAGATTACGGGAAGAAGCAACCAGCGTCAGTAACAAAAAAGAGATTTAGCGACGATCTACTCTCGCCGCTCCGCTGCCAAGAATATCTGTCTGTCCCGGAATTTATTATTTCAGGCCCTCTATGGTTCCGGTTCAGCTGGCTCTGTTGTTGTCGGTTCTGGTTCAGCCGTATCCGCTGTTGTTGTCGTTGTCGGAGGTTCTGTCGTCGGTTGGACAGTCGTCGGCGGAACGGTCGTTGGTGGTTCCGTTGGATGAGGCGGATCCGTCTCAACCGGCTCGGGCGGGATCTCGTCAACAACCCGGATGCGGGTCCGGATTTCCTCGAAGGACCCGTCGGGATAGACCACCAGGACGAAGACAGTCCGCTGGACCGGTACAGACACATCGGGGACGTGGAGATAGCGGTAGGTGGTTCCTGCGGGGAGGGCGTCCTTATTGCCAATGATCTCGGCGGGATCAATCAGTTGGCCAACCAGGGTATAGGGCTGGATGCCGATTGGCTTGAACTTCCAGGCCATGTTGTTCTTCTCCCTTTGCCGGTATGGATTGGCGGGATCCATGTCAGTCGGATCCCATCCATTACCCAGAAAGGGTGATGGATTTTCCGGGGCATCGGGAATATCGTAGTCCTTGCTGCTGTCAAAGATATAGACAGGCATGCCCTTGTGGATATTCTCCTGGATGAAGATGGCATCACGAATCGAAAGCCGGATACAACCGTTCGAGGTCGTCGAAATGCCCAGTTGCCGGTAACCGGCAAGATTGAAGCGGCTCTTGTCCAGGGGCACGGCCTTGCCGTCGGCATCCTGGTAATAAGTGTAGGGTTGCGAATGGAAGAAGATATCGCCGCTGACATGGGTGGCGTGCCGGACCCAGACATTGCCGTCCTTGGTGAACAGGAGCTGCCTGGGCGTGTAGCCTGAAAGGATGAAAGGCTTGTCCTTGGGCGTTGTCGGTGTCGTCCCCTTTTTCTTCCCCGTAGAAATACGAAGCGAAACCTCGGCTACAGGCGGCTCGTGTTCCGGCGTGTGAAAGAAGACAACGCGCTGGATATCCAAAAAGACAATCATGTGGGAGTAATGGTAAACGATCTCAGGTTCCGTCGTCGTGGTTTCTGACGTGGTGGTTTCCGTCGTCGTGGTTGTGGTGGTCTCTGTGCTGAGGGAAGAAGTCGTCGTTGAGCTGCTGGTCATGGTCAAATCAAGCCCGTCCGTCGGGGGTCTCATGGAGCGTCGGCAAGAAAAGACAGTAATTGCAGTCGCCATAAAAAGGACGGTCAGGACGAGTAGTGCGATGGCTCTCCAACCAACAAGATGTTTCATCTGCTCTTTGATGACTCCGGTTATCACGTAGTAAAACAGACCGGCCCGGGGAGCCAGGCTGCAATCTCCCATAAAATACCACAGAGCCGGTCTTCGCGTAAGGTACATACATTACAGTTTCAATACACGAACGGTTCACTTGTCTGTGTTATCATGTACCAGAAATTCCGGCCTTTTGGGGCTGACGCCGGGTTTGGAGACACCGGCGGGCCCCTCGGGACTCTAAAAAGAGGTGGTGTGACCCATGTTCTACCGCAGAAGTGACGGAACCCTGGTCCGCGATACCCGCGACCCTATCGGCGATATCATGCCCTACATCATGCGGGGCCGAAACGAATCAGCAGTCTATTACAGCAAATCCTACTGTGTCGAAAACATTCAAAAATACATCCGGGAACAACGAAAAAAAGGTGAGCGGATCACCGTTTTCAATATCATCTCGGCGGCCTGCCTGCACACCTTCACGCGGCGGCCCAACCTCAACCGTTTTGTTGCGGGACGCAGGCTCTACCAGCACAACTCCTTTGACATTCTTTATGTCGTTAAAACGGCGCTGACCGATGAAGGCCTGGAATCTGTGGCGCGTGTCCGCTTCGACGGCGACGACACCCTGTCTTCTGTTCGGGATAAGATGGCGGAAAGCGTTGACGAGATCAAGGGGACGACAGGCAAGGAAGACGACCGCTTCATCGGCATGGTCACCAAGCTGCCCCGCTTTCTCAAGCGCTTCATTGTCTCCGCGGCGCGGGCTCTTGACTTCCACGGCATGATGCCAAAATCCTTGATGGAACTGATTCCCCTTTATTCTTCGATTTTTATTTCCCACATGGGAAGCATCGGCGGTGACGCCATGTTCCACCACCTCTACGAGTTCGGGACAACCTCCGTCTTTTGCGCCATCGGCCGGATTTACCTGAAACCCTACCGTGATATCCGGACCGAGGAAGTGGTATGGAAAAAAACCATCGACCTCAACATCACCCTGGATGAGCGCATCTGTGACGGCTACTACTTCATCAAGAGCCTGGAGCTCTTCGACTCGCTCCTTGACAACCCTGCTCTCATGGAAATGACACCCAATGAAACCATGGCGGCCGCTGAGAAGGCCCGTCAGGAACGTGAACAGCACGTCAAGGCCAAGCAGGCGGCCAATATTGAGGAATATTGGGAAGATATGATGGAGCACCCCGACAGGGGCGAGGAATAGCGGCTAGGGCCGGAAAACCCTCGCCTTCTCTTCCCCGCGCATAACGCGCCAGGCACCGGCAGCCAGAGCCTCCATCTCCAGCTCACCGGGATAGAGGTAAACAGGGGCGATGAAACGGACGCTTTCCTCGACCGCATCAGTGACCAGTTTCGACCGGGCCATGCCTCCGGTCAGGATGATAGCCCGGACCCGGCCTTTGACGACCGTGGCCAGGCTGCCGATGGCCTTGGCTGTCTGGTAGGCAATTCCCTCATAAAGCAAGCGTGATTCAGAATCCCCATCCAGGGCCCGCTCTTCTATGGCGACAGCATCGTTGGAGCCCGTATAAGAAAGCAGGCCCCCTCTTCCGGATTCATATTTGTAAAGGGTATCCAACCCCTCTTTCCTGACGATCCGGACCGCGGTGAAGACCGGAAGTCCGCCGGCCCGCTCCGTGGAGTAAGGACCCTCATCGGCCGATACAATGTCAATCAGAGAACCTTTGGACTGCAGATTAAGTGAAATCCCTCCCCCCAGATGGGCGACGATGACATTCTCTTCCTCCAGATCAAAACCCTCACTGGCCGCGACCTGGCGCGCGACTGCCCGCGTATTGAGAACATGGCTGAAGCTGCGCCTGTTATAGCCTTTAACACCGGACAGCCGGGCCAGGGGCGTCAGTTCATCAACTGAAACCGAATCGTAAATATATGCGGGCGTCCCCTTGTCCCCTGCCAGGTGATAGGCGATCCCCGCGCCCAGATTGGACGCGTGCTCTTCCGCCGGACAGTCCAGGAGGGTGTTGACCAGGTCCTGGTCCACCACATAAGCGCCGTGCCGGACAGGCGGAAGCATGCCTCCCCTGGCCACAATGACATCAATGGAGCCGGGATCCAGGCCCTCTTCCCTCAGAAAGCCGGCAACCCGGCCGACCCGCATAGGGAGCTGTTCGCGGATCGAATCAAAGCGCGCGAGCTCTTCGTTTGAGTGATTGATTTTTTTCTCCTTGACAAGGTCAAGGTCCTCAAACAAAGCCACCTTGGTTGTCGTTGAGCCGGGGTTAATGACCAGGATTTTCATGAAGGAATCAGACTCCTTTAAAGGGAAGCAGATAAAACAAAGGCCGAGCAGGCAATGGAATAGAGTTTTTCCTCCGCCGAGGCAGACCGGGAGGTGAGGATGACAGGTGCCCGCGCTCCGGACAGAAAGCCCGCAAACCTCGCACCGCCGCCATAGACAAGCGATTTGGCAAGTAAATTGCCTGAAACAAAGTCAGGCACCAGGAAAATATCCGCATCGCCCGCAACCGGGCTTTCATAGCCCTTGATCCCGGCCGCCTGCCTGTCGAAGGCCAGGTCAAAGGAGATAGGCCCTTCAATGACGCAGTTTTGGATTTCACCTTTTTGGTACATTTCCTTCAAGGCAGCAGCCCGGACCGTTTCCGGCATACGGTCATGTACTTTTTCAACGGCAGCGAGACAGGCCACCTTGGGAGTTACGACACCAAGGCGGCGCATGACGCCCACCGCGTTTTCAAGGATTCCCCCCAGCTGCTCCAGATTGGGATACATAACCATGCCGCCATCCGTCAACAGCAGCATCTTATGATAGCGCGGGACATCGAGCAGGGCGACGTGGGAGATCAGGCGGCCGGACAGGAGCCCATACTCCTTGTTGACGACTTCCCTGAGCAGGACAGCGGTGTCGATCTTGCCCTTGAGGATCATGTCAAGCTGACCCGCATGGACCCCTGACACGGCTTCCATGGCCGCCTCTTGCTCCGTCGGGTGGAAACGGACGCGCTCTTCGGACGCGGCGGGATCGCCGACAGAGTAAAAAAAGGCCTGCACCAGTCCCTTCTCTTCCGCCTCCAGGGCCGCCTGCCTGGTATTCTGGTCAGCACAGACAACTGCGCACTTTTTTTTATCCGGATTGGCCACGACCCGATCCATGATCTGTTTGAAGCGGTCTCCCATGGTCCGTCCCCTCCCCTTTTAGCTCGACATTACTATATCACGAGCCGGATTTCGCATGCCATATTCCCGCCCCCAGCCTACCGCCGGCCGGGGTTCTCCTTTTCCTCTTGTGCTATAATTTCCGAAAGGCTGAAACGGAAATATCTCGTTCCGTAAATCATCGTTTAGAGGGAGTTACCTATGGAAGTTGGGAAAAGTACGAAGCGGGTCGATGCCTACGACAAAGCAACCGGCCGCGCGAAATACACGGATGATCTCTGTCCCAAGAACGCTTATGTATCGCGGATTTTGCACTCGACCATCGCACATGGCCGGGTCCTGAAAATCGATACAGCTGAGGCCGAAAAGATTGACGGCGTCGTCAAGATCCTCACCTGTTTCGATGCTCCCGATTATTTGTGGTCACCGGCAGGTCACCCGTGGACAACCGACCCGTCCAAACAGGACATCGCTGACCGCAAGATTCTCCACGAGCACGTCCGCTATTATGGCGACGAGATCGGCGCAGTCATCGCCAGGGACTATGTCGCAGCGGACCGTGCCATCCGGGCCATCAAGGTGGAATACGAAGAGTATCCCTTCGTCCTCGATCCCATCGAGTCGAAAAAAGAAGGAGCCCCTGTCATCCATGAGGAGCGTCCCGACAATGTGCTGGGGCACAGCCGCATCGCCATGGGGGACTACGAAGAAGCCATCAAGGAACCCGGCCTTGTCAAGGTAGAGGGCTGGTACCACACGCCAACCGTACAGCACGCCCACATTGAGAACCACGTCGCCTACGCTTATATGGAGCAGGGCGGGCGGATCACGGTTGTTTCCTCAACACAGATCCCCCACCTCATCCGCCGCATCGTCGGCCAGGCACTTGGCATGCCCTGGGGCAAGATCCGCATCATTAAACCTTACATCGGGGGCGGTTTCGGCAACAAACAGGATGCCCTTTATGAGCCGCTGGTCGCCTGGATGACGACCCAGGTCGGAGGGCACCCCGTCAAGTTTGACACGACGCGCGAGGAAACCTTCTTCAGCAACCGCGTCCGCCACGCCATCCACGCCCACATCATCACCTGGCTGCGCCCCGACGGGACCCTTGTGGCCAGAAAGGCCGAGCTCTACTCGGATAACGGCGCTTACGCCTCTCACGGACACGGCGTCCTCCAAAAAGGAATGGGCGCCTATCCCCAGCTCTACCCGGTCGACCATTTCGTAGCGGACGGCTGGACCATGTACACCAATAAGCCGGCAGCCGGCGCCATGCGGGCCTACGGGATCCCCCAGGCCATGTTCCAGCTGGAGAGCCACACCGACGATATCGTGACACAGCTCAACCTGGATCCCTACGAATTCCGCCAGAAAAACTGCATGCCGGTCGGTTACTACGACGATTTCTCGAAAAACGAGCTCTACCATGACAGCTTGAGGCAGACCATGGACAAGGCTCGTGAGATCATGGACTACGACCGCAAACGTGAGCTCTACAAAAACCAGACAGGCCCTGTCCGCCGTGGAATAGGCCTGGCGCTCTTCTGGTACAACACGGCTGTTTGGCCGATCAGCATCGAAACCTCCACCTGCCGCATGATTTTGAACCAGGACGGTTCACTCAATGTCATGACAGGCGAAACGGAGATCGGCCAGGGATTTGATACCGTCTTCGCCCAGATGGCTGCCCAGTCGGTTGGGATCCGGACCGAGAACGTCCATGTTTTCACCAACCAGGATACCGATGTCAGCCCCTACGGGTCGGGAGCCTACGGTTCACGCCAGACTTATGTCAGCAGTTTTTCCATCGCACAGACGGGCCAGATCCTGCGTGAAAAGATCCTGGACCACGCGCATTCGCTGACCCGGATGCCGGCCGACATCCTCGATCTGGTTGACGGCAATATCGTCCGCAAGACAGACGGCCGGATACTCATGTCTCTTGGAGATCTCGTCACCGACATCCTTTACGACTTCAAGCTGAGTGACGCGATTTCCGCTGAAAGCACCTATTCCGTCCAAAGCAACGCATACTCCTTCGGCGTTTCCATCGCCGAAGTGGAGGTCGATATCCCCCTTTGCAAGGTCAAGCTGCTTGACATCGTCAACGTGCATGACTGCGGCAAGCTGATCAATCCCGCCCTGGCAGAAGGTCAGGTACACGGCGGTATGAGCATGGGGATCGGCTATGGCCTCTTTGAGAGTCTGCTGATGGACGAAAAAACAGGCCGCGTCCTTAACGACAACCTGCTTGATTACAAGCTGCCGACCACCATGGATCACCCCGACCTCAAAGCGGGATTTGTGGAGAATGCTGAACCGACCAGCCCCTTCGGGACAAAGGCGCTTGGCGAACCGCCGGCCTGCTCGCCGGCCCCAGCCATCCGCAATGCCGTCCTCCAGGCGACGGGCGTGGCAGTCAACTCCATCCCCATGTCGCCGCATCAGCTGTTCAAGGATTTCTCCAAGGCGGGACTCCTGGGCACTGAGGAGGAGCGCCAGATGCGCCGCAAGGCCTATGAGGAACTGAAAGACACGGTCATCCATGTCACCGACAAAGCCGAAACGGCGACTCCCGTCGAGACGAAGAGTCCCGAATTGCAGCCGCGCGGCAAAGAGTAAATGAGGAGAGTATATGTACGATATTAACCACCTTTACGAAGCGACCTCAGTCGAACACGCGGTTCAGCTGCGCGTCGAACAGCCGCAGGCCAGGGTGATCAGCGGAGGATCCGATCTTCTGATCAGCATCCGCGCCGGCGAACTGGCCGGCTGCGACCTGATCAGCCTCTACGGGCTGGATCAACTCCGGGGCGTGTCGGTCGATGACGACGGCACCCTGCGCATCGGTTCGCTGACCAGCTTTTCACAGCTGGCGGAAGACCCGGTCATCGGAGAATTGATCCCCGTCCTGGGCGAGGCGGCCGGTACTGTCGGCGGCCCCCAGATCCGCAATATCGGGACCATCGGCGGCAATACGTGTAACGGAGTCACTTCAGCGGATACCGCCTCCACCCTCCTGGCCCATGACGCGGTCATGGAACTGACCGGCAGCCAGGGCGTGCGCCGGGTCCCGCTGACCGAGTTTTATCTGGGAGTCAAGAAGGTTGACCTGGCTCCTGACGAAATCGCGACCGCCATCCTGATCTACCCGCAGCACTACAAGGACTACCACGGCGCCTACTTCAAGTACGCCATGCGCGACGCCATGGACATCGCGACCAGCGGCTGCTCGGTAAATGTCAAGTTGAGCGGTGACAAAAAGACCATTGAAGATGCCCGGATCAGTTATGGTGTCGCCGGCCCCGTCCCGCTGAGGACGCGGACAGCCGAAGAGGCAGTTAAAGGAAAACCTGTCTCTGTGGACACCATCGAAGCATTCGCGGCAGGCGCCCTCGAAGATGTCAACCCCAGAACCAGCTGGCGGGCGACAAGGGAATTCCGCCTGCATATCCAGGGAGAACTGGCGCGCCGATGCCTTGTCGAATCGATCCGGCGTGCGGGAGGTAAAGTGTAATGACTAATGTTCAATACAAACAAATCAGCTTCATCTTGAACGGCAAACAAGTAACGGCGTCCATCGATGTACGCGAATCCCTGGCCGATATCCTCCGGGTTGAGTTCGGCATGACCTCGGTCAAAAAGGGATGTGAAGTCGGCGAATGCGGGGCCTGCACTGTTCTGATCGATGGCAAACCGTACGACTCCTGTATCTTCCTTGCTGCCTGGATCGATGGCAAAGAAGTGTTGACACTGGAGGGCCTGATGGATGAAGAAGGCAATATCTCCGACATCCAACAGGCTTTCATCGATGAGGCTGCCATTCAGTGCGGCTTCTGCACCCCCGGTTTCATCATGTCAGCAGAGCACCTCCTGCGCGGGGGCGGACGCCACTCACGTGAGGAAATCCGCAGGGAGCTTTCCGGCAATATGTGCCGCTGTACCGGATACCAGAATATCGTCAACGCAGTTGAAAAGACCATGGAAAAACGTTTGGAAGAGACGGAAGCGGGCATATAGCCCGCTTTCGTCCAGCAATACGACTTCTGAAAAACGGACTCCCTTCGGGTCCGTTTTTTAGTTGCCGTAGCCTACATAGATCTGCACCCAGTAGTACTTATAAGGCGTGCCGGTGTCGTGATAGCAGGCGACGCCGATCTCCGTGTACTTGGGGTTAAGAAGATTTTTGCGGTGTCCTTCCGAATTCATCCAGGCGTTAACAACATTGGCCGGTGTCCGTTGGCCTGCCGCCAGGTTTTCACCCGCGCAGGCGTAGCTGATCTTGATGGCAGTGACCCAGCGCGAGCCATTCGGCCTTTCGTGCGAAAACTTTTCAATGATCTCAAGGGCCCGGACAGCGGCCGATGAGCGAAGCGACGCGTTCATGGTCACAGGACCTACTCCAATGGCTCCCCGCTCAATATTGACCAGACGGACGACTTCGGCCTCAAGTTCGGAGCAATAGTACCCATTCAGAACTGTCGTTGCCGGCGCCGCGGACGTGGTTGTCTCCAGGGTCGCGGCTTCGGTTATTGTAGTTGGAGCCGCGGTCTTGGTTGTAGCCGTGGTTTCAGTTGTTGTCCGGGGCCTGGTCGTGGGAGGCGGCTTGGTTGTCGTCGTGGCAGGGGTGGTCGTTTCCGGCTTGGTGCTTGCAGTTTTCCTTTCCGTCGGCAATGTTTTTCTTGTGGCCACTTCCTTCTTGGACGGGGAGGATGTCTCAGTCCTTGCCGGTCTCGTCTGCACGGGTACGGTCCGGCTCGTCTCCCCGGTTTTTATTTCATCAAAAACACGCAGGCCTGTGACTGGCTCTACCTGTCTCAATCCGAAGCCCATGAGGTAACTGTCAGCGTCTGTTCCGCTTTCCCGTTTTTGTTGATTAACGGCAAAGCGAATCCTAAAATCGTCTTCCGGGGCTTTCATCAATCCGCGGGCGGCAACCCCGGTCGTCTGGTTGACGAAGTTGGCTAAAATGAGGACCAGTGCCGCTATTATAATTGGCTTTTTCATTTTGTTTTCCTGAAGAACCTGCTTGGTAGTGTTCGAGTAACGTATTTGTAGGTCAGGGGTAGAAAAAGAGATTCCAACCTAAAA
>CAZSFQ010000006.1:0-91115 GCA_964606165.1 uncultured Mageeibacillus sp. | reverse complement strand
ACAGACGAGGCCATCCTGGATTTATACTTCGAGCGGTCGGAAGAGGCCATCGAAGTTACCATGGCCAAGTACGGGGCGCTATTGCGGTCCCTGTCCTGGAACATCCTTGGGGATCATGAGGACGTCGAGGAATGCGTGAACGATACCTACATGGCGGCCTGGGGAGCCATCCCGCCCGAGCGGCCTTTGTACTTCAAAGCCTATCTGTGCAGGATCGCCCGCAACTTCTCCCTCGACAAGATCAGGGCCAGGACCAGGGAGAAAAGAGGAGGGGGCCAGATCCCCCTTATCCTGGAAGAGATGGAGGAAATCCTGGCCTCCGACAGTGATATCGCCCGGGTCGTGGAGGGACGGGAGTTGAGCCGGATGATCAGCCATTACCTTCGCGAACAGCCGGACCGGCGCAGGATCATCTTTTTGAAACGCTACTACTTTGCCTCACCGGTCAAGGAGATCGCCAAAGAAGAGGACACGACCGAGGGAGCGGTCAAGGTGCTTTTACACCGGATGAGGCGTGAACTGAAAGAAGAATTGGAGCAACAAGGTTACGGTGACTAAAGATAAGGAGAGACAAGTGAATCTTATTCTGGACAGCCTGTCGGGGATCGATGGCGACCTGCTCCTTGATGTGGAGCCGGCCCGCCCTGCCGTGCCGGGACGTCCGGCCAGGGTGTTTTCCTGGCAGCGCTGGGCTTCAGTCGCCGCCGTCCTTGTCGTGCTCTTTGTCACCGCTTTCATTATCCGCCAGGTCCTTTGGGGCGGCGCAAGCATGATGGATAAGGCACAGATCCCCCGGGAGGCAGAGGATTCGGGCGGCTTTAACCTTGAAGTCTTCCCCCAGGCACCGGAAGAAACCCTGCCCCTCGCGGAAGGGCACGGTGATCCCAAGCTGGAGGGGGACCGGCGTGGTACTTTCAGAGAAATAAGCGCCCTGGCGGACCGGACTGCCGCCTCCATTCTCTCCGCGGAGGGCGCGGCTGACAGGATTTATTCGCCGGCGGGGCTTTACCATTCACAGGCCTATCTTCTCCAGCCGGCCGACAGGGGACGGATAACGGACAGCTTGTCGGCGCTCGGCCAGCTGGATGAGCCTTTCTTCTCCCTTTCCAACTGCCTGCTGGTTCCTGCTGACGACATCCCTGCGGTGGATTGGTCTCTCCTCCTTTACGGGGGTGCCGAGGCCTTCTCCATCCAGGTCCTGCGGACCGCTTATCTAACTGATGATTGTATGGAGGGGATTTTGTCAGGCGGGGACCTGCCTGAAAGCGGCTGCCCCCCGAATCAGCCCCAGGCGGCTGCTTTGGACAGCCGGGTGCTTTTGCAGCGCTTTTATGCCCGGCTGCCGCTTGATGTGATTGCCGGTGCCGGCGAAACCATCGGCGGCGTGCGCTATGAGACCATCCCGGAAGCAGCTTGTTACAGCAGATTCGATCAGACGGTGGTGGCAGAGCTGCCGGCCGGCGGCGGCACCCTTTATCTGGTTCTGCCAGGCGGATCCATGGCGCCGGAAGAAGTGCTGCAAACAGGCGGGCTCTTTGCATGGCTTGGCAATCCCCCGGGTGAAAGCGAACCAAGAGCGGTCCGGCTTCCCCTCTTTAGTGTAAGCCAGGATCACGACTGGCTGGGTCAGGATCCTTTGCTGGAGCCTGGGCAACTGGCGGGTGAAGAATACAGTCTGTCCATGGTCCGGCAGCGCGCCGTCCTGGAATGGGAAGCACGGCCCGCCCAGGAGCAGGCCCCGGGGCTGCGGGTCATCGACTTCAACCGACCCTTCATTTTTGTCTTTGTTGACCATGACGGCCTGACATTGGCCACGGGCGTCATCCGTTCTCCTTTCAGTTAGCCGGCTCTTTTCCTCTTTTTCCTCTTTTGAGGGTCAACCTGTTTGTACCCTGCCATTGGCAGGTATAAACTGAAGCTGGAGCCAAACCCAGACAAGGAGGATATTGATATGGCTAATGTAGTATTCAAAGCAGTCGCTGAGGAGAAGGAAGGACTTGTCACCAAGGTGGTTTCCAGAGACTTCGAGATCACGCTGGATGAGCCTGCTGATCTTGGCGGAACCGACACGGGGATGAACCCGGTTGAAGCCCTGCTCGGCTCGCTAGCCGCCTGCGAGAGCATGGTTGTCCGTGTATTTGCGAAAAAACACAAGATCAATCTCAAATCGATCCGGGTTGAAGTCGAGGGCGACCTTGACCTCGATGGCCTTTTTGGGATCAACAAAGAGGCGAAAATCGGCTTCTCGGAGATTCGTTCCCATTTTTTCATTGAAGCTGACAACACGAAGGAAGAAATCGAGCGTTTCATTGACTTTGTCGAGCGAACTTGCCCCGTGCAGGACACCTTGACCAATGTGGCGAAGATCACCCACACCATCAACTGATGGCGGTCCTTGACGCATTGACATTCGCAGCCGCTGACCGTAACATGAAGCTTGTAAGAGGACATGCCCAGGTCAAGGGAAACAGGTGCGAATCCTGTGCGGTACCGCCGCTGTCAATGAGGGTTTCTCCCAAGGCGAAAGCCGGCCACTGAGCGATCGGGAAGGCGGGAAGAAACAGGGGTCATCCCCGGCTCATGAGCCAGAAGACCTGCCGGGCGTGTGCGTAACGGAACGACGGTTTATTGTGCGTTACGGGCAAGACGCAAAGCTGACGGTAAAAACGGGCCGCAGAGCTGCTTCAGCAGTTCTGCGGCTTTTTTGCGCGGTCCCGGAGCCAGCCGTTCCCTGGCTTAGGAAAGGGATGGAAATGAGAAGACAGAAAGTGAAACAAAGAATCAGCTGGCTTGTGCTGGGAGCCCTCATCCTGCTTTTGTGGCTGCCCGGTCCGGTCGTGACAGCGGCAGACCAGGAGGCTTACTGGACCTCCTACCGGTCTGCCCCTGACAACAACGCGGTTAAGGACGCGAAAAAGATGCAAGAGCCCGTTTCGGCCAAAAGCTGGGGCATCATGATCGGCGAGCTCGGAGAGTGGGGGACCAACAGCAAGTCGGGAATGATTATTATCGGTGAGTCGCTCTTCTTTGCGACCGGCAATGAATTTTTCCGCTTGGACAAAAAGGGTGAAGTGACGGGGAAAGTGACCCTGGAGGGTTTTATCGGTTATACCGCAAGGCCGGCCTATGGCGAGGGTGTCGTCGTCATCCCCCTGGAAGGGGGCGCTTTGCAGGCGATCGATCCCCAGGCAATGAAGACAGTCTGGATCAACCAGGGGCCGGGGATGATTGAGCTTCCTTCGGATGAGGGAGAAGAGTCCGCCTTTCCGCTCCAGAACAGCAGCACGCTCCAAATTGCCGACGGGCTGGTTTATTCACTGACCTTCGCCCAGGATGAGGCCTGGGTATCGGTCGGCGGCTATATCCAGGCGGTTGATGCCAGGACGGGCGGGACGGTCTGGCAGGAAGCGGAATACATATCAGACCAGGGCCCTGCCGGCTATCACATGAGCGGGTCTCTGGTGCGGGGCCAATGGCTGCTTACGGCAGGCGAGAGGGGAAGACTTGAGGTGCGCGACGCGCGTACGGGTGAGTTGAAAAATGAAGCCCTCATCGGCTCGAAAATCAATGCCCCGCCGGTCGCCTGGGAAGACGAAATTGTCTTGACTACTTATGACGGCCGCCTGGTCGCATTTCATTTCGATGAACTGGAAGGCAGCTTGAGTCAAAAAAGGGAAAGCGCTTTTGCCATCAAAACAAACTCAACGCCGGCCATTTACCAGGGGCTTGCTTACGTGGGCGGACTTGCGGAGTATGGCGACTGGGAGACGGGCCAGCCCTCCACAGGCCTTCTCGCCCTGATCGATCTGGCAGACCTTACAGTTGTGAATACTTTTGAGACGGAAGGTGAACTGCAATCCTCACCGCTTGTGGCCGTCGGCAAGGGCAAAAAAGTTTTTGTTTACTTTACCGTCAATAATGAAGTCGGGGGCTTGTATGCCTACGATGGCCAGGAGATCAAGCAGGTGTTTGAGCCCGACCAGGGCGCCGCTGAACAGAACTACACCATGTTCAGCCCGGTCATGGATCAGGAGGGAACCGTCTATTACGCCAATGATTCAGGTTTTATCTTTGCCCTTCATGATGACTCCCCTTCAGCTTTTTCGCTCAGTGGAAACTGGCCCTGGCTGCTGCCCGCGCTGATCGTCGCCGCCTTGATTCTGATCCGCCTCTTCTTCTTATCCAGGTCAAAGGCAAAGAAAAAGGGCTGATGGAATGAACCGCCGTCTGTTTTTCATTTTGGCTCTGACCGCGGTCTTTTTGCTGACCGCCTGCGCGGGGGTGAACACCCCCGCCCGGACCGGCAGCCAGGCGGCGAAGCCGGAAGTGACAGAGGCTGCTGATGAAGCGATCCGTATTTTCATAACCGTTGACTGCGCGCTCGTTTTAGAAAATGAGAGGACGAAACAGACAGCCAGGGACATAGTTGCAGTCCTCATCGGGCGCGGTCATTGCGATGAAAAAGGTCTTTTCTTCCAGGACGAGCTTGTTCTCGCGAAAAAGAAATCGGCCTTTGATGCCCTGCTGGCGACAGGCCTTCGCATCAGTTACCGCGAAAGCGCCTTCGGGCCCTTTGTCATGGCCATAGAAGGGCTCGGTGAGGGTGACGGCGGCGCGACCAGCGGCTGGGTTTACCTGGTCAACGGCAAGGCGCCTGCCGTCAGCAGCGGCCTTTTCTCCCTGTCGGACGGTGATGTGGTGCAGTGGCGTTACTCGGTGGAGGAAAGCGATCTGATGGGGGATCAACCATGAAACTGAAAGAAGGCCATCCGGCTGTCATCCTTTTATTTTTTGGCGCGGTGCTGGTGATGACCATGTTGACGCGTCATCCCGCGACCGCCCTCTTATCCTTGCTGGCCGCCTTCATTCTCCGCATCCGCCTGGCAGGCCTGAACAAGGCCCTGAAGTCGCTCTTGTACCTGATACCCATGATGCTTATCATGGTCGTTTTCAACTCCCTGTTCAACGACCGCGGCATGACTTCGCTCTTTTCTTTTTGGAAACTGTCCATGACAATTGAAAGCGCCATTTATGGCCTTGTTTCAGGTTTTGTCCTGTCAGCGGTCATGCTGTGGTTTCAAAGTTACAACGACATGATGGACAGCGGCCGGTTTTTGGCGCTTATGGGGAAAAGATTGCCAGTGATCAGCATGATGATTTCCATGATCTTTCGCTTCATCCCGCAAGCCATGGCCCATGGCCGTGAAATCGAAATAAGCCGCCGGGCACTCCTTGGCGACCCCCAGCGGCGTTTCCGTCTTGCCGAAGCGATCCGGATGACATCGGTCCTGATGGCCTGGAGTATGGAGAACGCCATCGAGACGGCGGATTCCATGCGGGCCAAGGCATTTGACGCGGGCAGGAGGAGGGCCTATGGCCGGATCCGGTGGAGCGGCCGTGACATCCCGGCGCTCGCGTTGATCATTGTCTTCACAATTATCGCCGCTGCGGGGGGGGCTGCGGGGGGCAGCGCCTTTCTTTACTATCCCTACCTGACCACCCCGGCCCGCGCTTGGGCGGGCGGCGCCGTGGCCATCTGGCACTTCGGATGCGCGGCCCTCTTTTCGATCCCCTTTCTGACTGACGGGATCTTCGCCCTCTCGGATCACATCCGTGACGCGAGGCGGCAAGCGGCTCCTCTTGATCCCCTGGTGGCAGCCATGTTTCCTCAAATGAGGCCTGGAGGCCAATGATGAATGAAGCGCAAGACAAGACCGCGGTCCTGGTTGACGGACTTAGCTTTACCTACCCGGGACAGGAGATAAAGGCACTCAGGGAAATTAGCTTTGAGGTGCCGGCCGGTACCTTCCTCCTTGTGGCAGGGCCGGGCGGGAGCGGGAAAACGACTCTGCTCAGGACTCTGAAAAAGGAACTGCGGCCGGCGGGCACCTGTGAGGGCAGTATCCGGCTGGGAGGTGAGTCAGGCTTTGTCATGCAGGACCCTTCCAACCAGATTGTCATGGACCTGGTCTGGCACGAGCTGGCCTTCGGACTTGAGAATCTGGGCCTGGCCCCGGCTGTCATTGAGAGGCGGATCGCTGAAACGGCGCACTTTTTCGGAATCGGCCACTGGATCCACCGTCCCGTCAATGAATTATCGGGAGGTGAAATGCAGATTCTCAACCTTGCCTCTTCGCTGATCATGAACCCTGACATCCTGATCCTGGACGAACCGACGGCAAGGCTTGATCCGGTCGCGGTCTCCCATTTCCTCGGTATGCTCCGCCGCATCCACAGTGAGACGGGGAGGACCCTGATCATGTCGGAGCACCGGATGTCGGATGTCTTGTCTCTGGCTGACCGTGTTCTTTTCCTGGAGCAGGGTGAAATCTCCTTTGAGGGAAAGCCGGAAGCCTTCGCCGCTTATCTTCTTGACGGCAGCCATCCCTTCCGCGCGGCGCTTCCTGCCGCGACCATGACAGTGCGGCGGACCGAAGAGGTCCTATCCGGGGCCTCTTCCCAAGCTCTCCCGCTCGATGTGCCGGCGGCCAGGAGGCGGTTGCGTGAGCTTGCGCCATCCGTGGAACTGGTCACAACCGAAGCCGGTGCTCCACTCCCCGAAGAGCCGGTTATAGCAGCCAGGGAACTGGTCTTTCGGTACAGGAATGATCTGCCTGAGGTCCTGAAAGGGGCTTCTCTTTCGGTTGCAAAAGGATCCATCCACGCCATCGTGGGAGGCAACGGCAGTGGCAAAAGCACCCTGCTCCACTTGTTAAGCGGTGTCCTGACCCCGGGCCGTGGAAGTGTCAAGCGGGGGGAAGGGATCCGGACCGGCCTGCTGACACAAGATACCCGGGCACTTTTTTCAGCTGATACACTCCTTGACGAACTGATGGAACTAGCAGACCTGGGCCGTTACAGTGAAAAGGAAGTCCTTGACATGCTGGAGCAGCTGGAACTGGCCGGATTGCGGGGCCGCCACCCCTACGATTTGAGCGGCGGGGAAATTCAGAAGGCGGCCCTGGCCAAGCTTCTGCTTTTATCTCCCGATTTGCTTCTTCTCGACGAACCGGTCAAAGGCATGGACAGCGCAAGCAAAAGACAGCTCGCCGGCTGGTTTCGTGATCTTGGCGCGCAAGGCAGGACCATGGTGATCGTGACCCATGACCTCAATTTCAGTGCTGAGGCCGCTGACACTTGTTCACTTCTTTTTGACGGGCGAATCGTGGCGACAGAAGATGTCAGGTCCTTTTTCCGGGGGAATTCTTTTTACACGACCGGCTTTGCCCGCGTCACGGAGGGAATCCTGCCGGATCTTGTAATCGCTGCTGACCTGGACCGGATTCGAAAGAAGGGCCATGGAGGGTAAAGGCGGGAAATCCGGCCGTCTGCTTGAGTGGACAGTGATCCTGGCAGTACCTGCCGTTCTTGTTCTGTGCGCTGTCTTTGAGCTCGCGCAGGCGGCGGTTCTGACCTTCCTTGCCGCAACTCTTTCCATCATCCCCTTCTTCTTGCGCTTTGAACGGGCACGGCCCAGGCCGCGCGATATTATGCCGGTTGTGGTCATGGCGGCGCTGGCAACAGCCGGCCAACTCGTCTTCGGTCCCATCGCCAGCTTCAAGCCGGTCGGTGCCATCGTCATTGTGACAGCCATCGCCTTTGGCAGACAAACGGGCTTTGTGACCGGCGCCCTGACGGCGCTCAGTTCAAACATGTTCTTCGGTCAAGGCCCCTGGACGCCCTGGCAAATGTTTGCCTGGGGACTGATCGGTTATCTTGCCGGTACATTCAATGAGCGCGGTTGGTTCAAGCATCCGGTCCTTGTCCACCTCTACGGCTTTTTCTCGGGCCTGCTTTTCGGCCTCATCATGGATTCCTGGCATGTGACCGGATTCATCCAGCCCCTGACATGGGGAAGTGCCCTTGCCGCATATGGGGCAGGCTTGCCCATGAACTTGACCCTGTCGGCCGCGACGGTTCTCTTTCTGCTGCCCATTCTGGGTCCCTGGACCCGCAAACTTGAGCGTATCAAGCGCAAATTCGATTTGTCCGGCGATCACAAGGGCGGCTAAAGGGACAGGCCCTGTTTCAATTGTATCGAACAGGACAGATAAATTTCAGGATGAGTGGTAATATTTAGCAGGTTTAACAATTTATCTGTATTTGTCTTGGGGAGGACGTTTTCATGAAAAAAACACCATTATTTGACCGCCATGTCGCCCTTGGCGCACGTATGGTTGATTACGCCGGATGGAATATGCCGGTTCAGTACGCGGGGATCAAGGAAGAGATCGCGGCGGTACGAAAAGAAACAGGAATCTTCGACGTTTCGCACATGGGTGAAATCCGTGTCTCGGGGCAGGGGGCGGGTGAGTTCCTCAACTGGCTTCTGACGCGCCGCGTGACCGGCAAAAAATCTGACCAGATCACCTACGCCATCCTGAGCGCCGCTGATGGAGGAACCGTCGATGACCTGCTGGTTTACACCATGGGGGAAGAGGACTTCATGCTGGTCGTGAATGCCGCAAATAAGGACAAGGATCTGCTTCATATCAGGGAAAGCCTGAATAGCTACCAGACGGCTTTCAAGGACCGGCCGTCGGCCATTTCAATAGTTGATGAATCGGATCTTTACGGGCAAATTGCCGTTCAGGGGCCCGGCAGCCTTGACTGCATGCTGGAAGTTGCCGGCAGGCTGGGCCTCGACAAAGAGCAGGAGGAACAATTAAAAGGGCTGAAGCGTTTCCATGAGATGACAGTGGAGCTTGAGGGCGAAGACCGCGGCATGATCATTTCCCGGACCGGCTATACAGGTGAAAACGGCTATGAACTTTATGTGCCGGCTTCCAGGACAGCCGCTTTCTGGGATATTTTTGTCGAAGCGGGGGTGGAGCCGTGCGGGCTTGGTTCCCGTGATACGCTCAGGCTAGAGGCGGGCATGCCGCTTTACGGCCATGAGATGTCACCCGACATTAACGCGCTTGAGGGAGGCATGAGCTTTTTCGTCGATCTTGATCACGAATTCCAGGGCAGGGTAATGAAAGACAAGGTGACGCGCCGACAGCTGGCACTGGTCAGTGATACCAAGGCCATTCCCCGGGAAGGCTACGAGGTCCATGTCCAGGGGAAGAAGGCGGGGGTGATCACCTCCGGCACTTTCTCCCCGACCCTGGACAAGGGTATCGCCTTTGCCCTGGTCAGCCTTGACACGCCTGAAGTTGAGAAGGTTGAAGTCCTGGTTCGCAAGAACCTCCAGCCTTTCACCGTTGTTCAGCCGCCCTTTGTCGGCAAATAAAAAGGAAAATTCCCGCGTCTCCGATGCGGGTGGTTTTATTGTCGCGGGAGCCGCGACCACCAAACAATCACAGGAAGGACAGCAAAAATGGAAGGATTAAAATTTTCAAAGACACATGAATGGGTCAAGGTTGAGGGCGATGAGGCAACTGTCGGACTGACCGACTTCGCGCAAGAAGAACTGGGCGATATCGTCTATGCCGAGCCTGAGCCTGTGGGCACCCATGTCGAAGTAGAGGATATTATTGGTACGGTCGAGTCGGTCAAGGCGGCTTCTGACCTCTTCGCGCCGGTGAGCGGGGAGATCGTCGAAGCCAATGAGGAGATCGGCGATGAACCGGAGATGATTAACCAGGCTCCGTGGGACACATGGTTTGTGAAAATCAGAATGGCCAACCCGTCCGAGCTGGATGACCTGCTTGACAAAGACGCCTACGATGCCTTCTGTGAGGAGGAAGGGGCATGACCGGATACCTTCCCATGGACCGGGAAGAGCGCCGTGAAATGCTGGCATCGGTAGGAGTTGACCTCGACCAGTTGTTCTCCATGATTCCGGACTGCGACTGCGTCCGGGTCGATGCCTATGAGGCCTTGCAGGCCCATGGCATGAGTGAGCTGGAAGTTGTCGATCAGGTCAAAGCCCTTGCGGATGAAAACAAGAACGGCCAAAGCTGTGACAGCTATCTGGGCGCCGGTTATTATGACCATTACCAGCCGGCTGCCGTTCATCATCTGATCAGCCGGTCCGAGTTTTTGACCTCCTATACCCCCTACCAGGCAGAAATTTCCCAGGGCACGCTCCAGGCCATTTTTGAGTGGCAGAGCTACATCACGCGCCTGACCGGGCTTCCCGTGGCCAATGCCTCGCTCTATGATGCCTCTTCCGGGGCAGCCGAAGCCCTGCTCCTGGCCTGCCGGGACAAACATCTGTACAAGGTATTCGTCTCCGAGGGCGTTCACCCCGACACCATGGAAACCATTCACACTTACTGCCACGCAGCGGATATTGAAGTAGTGAAGGGTCCCCTGGACGAAAACGGGCAAACGACCCTATTTCCTGACAAGGAAAAAGAGTACGCGGGTTTCCTGGTACAAAGCCCCAACTTCTACGGTGTCGTAGAGGATCTTGATCTGCTAGCGCAAAAAGCGCATGAAGCGGGCGCGCTGGCCATCGTCTCACAGGATCCTGTGAGTCTTGCGGTCCTGAAGCGGCCGGGTGACTGCGGTGTCGATATTGCCATCGGTGAAGCCCAATCGCTGGGACTTCCGACCTCCTACGGAGGCCCTGGAGCCGGATATATGGCAGTGACCGACCGCCTGATGCGCAAGATGCCGGGCAGGATCTGCGGCGCCACGGTCGACCGCCAGGGGCGGACCAGTTATGTCCTCACCCTCCAGGCCAGGGAACAGCACATCAGAAGAGAGCGTGCCACCTCCAATATCTGCACCAGCCAGGCCCTGATGGCCACAGCGGCCACCATCTGGCTCGCCCTCATGGGGGGATCGGGCCTGCTCGACCTGGCTGAACAATCAGCTGCCAAGGCCATTTACCTGGAAGAGAGACTGACCGGGAGCGGCTATTTCAAACGCGTCTACCAGGCGCCCTACTTCCGTGAATTCCTGATTGAGGCAAAGCGGGGCATTGACCTGGACAAGCTGAACGCCGACCTTCTTGAAGAAGGCATCATCGGCGGGCTGGTATTGCCGGGCAGCCGCCTCTTGATCGCGGTGACGGAGAAGAAAACAAAAGCGCAGCTTGACTCGTTCGCGGACACCGTCCTTCGCCTCTGTGCTGAACAGGAAGGAGTTGGCCATGCCTAAATGCAAACACACACCCCTGATTTTCGAGCTGGCTTCCAAGAGCAAGGCCGGCCAGTATATCCGGCCGCTCGACGTTCCCAAGCCCGACCTGGCAAAATGGTTCGGCAATGAGTACCGGGCGCAAAGACCGGCCATTCCTGATGTCGATGAGATCACGGTGGTCCGCCATTACTCGAACCTGTCCAACAAGAACTACCATGTTGAGATGGGGCCCTACCCGCTCGGGTCATGCACCATGAAGTACAACCCCAAGGTCAACGAGGATCTGGCGGCGCTCGCTGGTTTTGCGGCGACACACCCGCTTCAGCCGGACGGGACGGTCCAGGGCAACCTGGAACTGCTTTACCAGCTCGAGCAACTATTGAACGATATTACGGGCATGGACGCCTACACCTTCCAGCCGGCGGCAGGCGCCCACGGTGAACTGGCCGGCCTGCTCCTGATCAAGGCCTACCACGAGGACCGGGGCGATACGAAACGCCAGGTCATGATCATCCCGGACGCCGCGCACGGGACCAACCCTGCTACGGCGGCCATGGTTGGCTACAAGGTTCGTGTTGTGAAATCGAATGCCGACGGCATGGTCGATCTGGCGGAACTGGAAAAAGCCCTCGGTGACGATGTCGCGGGCCTCATGCTGACCAATCCCAATACCCTGGGGATCTATGAGCGCAACATCGAAAAGATCACCGGCATGGTTCATGACGCGGGCGGCCTGTGCTACTACGACGGGGCCAACATCAACGCCATCCTCATGCACGCGCGCCCCGGCGATATGGGATTTGACTGCGTTCACCTCAACGTTCACAAGAGTTTCTCCACGCCTCACGGCGGCGGCGGACCGGGCGCGGGTCCTGTCGGATGCAAGGCCCACCTGGAACCCTACCTTCCAAGACCGGTCGTCAAGAAAGATGAGGACGGTTACTATCTTGACCATGACCGGCCGAAATCCTACGGCAAGATCCGCTCCTTTGTCGGATCCTTCGGCGTGCTGGTGAAAACCTATGCCTACATCCTGAGAAATGGCGCCGAAGGCTTGCACCTGGTGGCGGAAGGCGCCGTCGCCAACGCGACATACATCCGGGAGCGCTTAAAGCTGGCCTATAAGATTCCCTACGATACGCCGACCATGCACGAATTTGTCATGTCGGATGAGTGGCAGCAAAAGCAGGCCGGAGTCAGCACCCTCGATATTGCCAAACGCCTGATCGATTACGGATTCCACCCGCCGACCATCTATTTCCCGCTTATTGTAGACGGGGCCATGATGGTCGAGCCGACTGAAACAGAGACCTGGCGTGATCTCGATGAGCTGGCGGATGCCTTCCTGGAGATTGCGAAAGAAGCGGAAAAGGATCCGGACCTTCTCAAGAACGCGCCCCATGATACACCCATCGCCCGTCCGGATGAAACGCGTGCCGCGCGCGAACCCGTGCTGGCCAGCTAGCAGCCAGCCTGTCAAAGGTGATCCAAGGGTCGGGTGAAAGCCCGACCCTTGTTGACTTGGGCTATCCTTACAAAATATTGAACGGATACTCCTTGTGCAATCGGCTGGTTCTGTAAGTCTGGTGCTTGTGTTAAAATTATTTGCGGCATCGGTGTCAGTGTGCTAAAAGAACCAATGAGGCCGATACGCAACCGATTTGACTGGATCATAAGCGGGCCTGAGTGTTCGCTTCATCAAGAAAGGATTCTATATTATGGCCATTAAAGTCGCAATCAACGGATTCGGCCGCATCGGGCGCCTGGTCTTCAGAGGCTTGGTCGAGCGCGGGCTGCTGGACAAGGAAGTTGAGCTGGTCGCCATCGTTGCACGAAACACCAAGGCTGATTATTTTGTCTATCAGCTGACCTACGACTCTTCGCAGCACCGCTGGGAACACGACTTGAAGACGGAGAAATCCGATCCCTCAATAGAAGAAAATGATGTCATCGTAATCGATGGCAAGCATCGGGTGCAGTGCGTCCTTGCCGGATTGGAACCCAAGGATCTCGATTGGAAGTCACTGGGAGTCGACTATGTGATCGATTCGTCCGGCAAATTCAATGATTATGACATGGCCATCGGCCATGTTGAGGTCGGCGCGAAAAAAGTTATCCTGACCGCCCCCGGCAAGGGCCCTGTCAAGACCATTGTCATGGGTGTCAATGAAACTGATTACGTCCCCGCGGAAGATGTCGTTGTCTCGAACGCGTCCTGCACAACCAACTGTCTGGCGCCGGTTGTCCATGTCCTCCTCAAAGAAGGACTGGAAATCGAAAAAGGGCTGATGACAACCATCCACGCCTACACGGCCTCACAGAAGGTGGTGGACGGCACATCCCTGAAGAACTGGCGTCTGGGCCGTACTGCCGCGGAGAACATTATTCCGACGACGACGGGCGCGGCCAAGGCCGTGGGGATCGTCCTGCCGGAACTCGCGGGCAAGATGACAGGCATGGCTTTCCGTGTCCCGACACCGACCGGTTCGGTAGTCGACCTGACCGTTTTGCTGAAAAATGACAGCTCCATTGAGGAAATCGACGCCATGATGAAAAAGGCGTCTGAGACCTATCTGAAGGGGATCCTCAAGTACACCAAGGATCCCATCGTCTCGACCGATGTCATCCACGAGCAGGCCTCATCCGTCTATGACTCGAGTGCGACCCTGCAGAACAATCTCAAGGGCGAGAAACGCTTCTTCAAGCTGGTTGCCTGGTACGACAATGAGTGGGGCTATTCTGAGCGCACCATCGATCTCTTGCTCTACGTGGCTAAAGAGGACGAAAAAGCCGGCCTGTAAGCCGGG
The DNA here is from genome assembly GCA_964606165.1 of uncultured Mageeibacillus sp. Lineage (GTDB taxonomy): Bacteria > Bacillota > Clostridia > Saccharofermentanales > DTU023 > UBA4923. Next base: position 77,271 of record CAZSFQ010000006.1, on the reverse strand, counting down.
GAACAGAATAAGCATTCCAGGGGCGCCTCACAGGGGCGCCTCTTGTTTTGGGGAATCATGACGATTGACTTGGAAGAAAAAATATGATAATCTAGGACTCAATGCTAGAAATACTAGGATTGTATCCTGATATATCATAAATTTTGCTTTGGAAGAGGGAAGGACCATGTATCTTGACCGACAGCTTGAATCGAGTGTCATGCAAGCGAATAAAGGTTTTCCAGTTGTTCTCGTGACAGGTCCACGCCAGGTGGGTAAATCAACCATGCTAAAGCACTTGATGGCAGGTGAACGGCGCTATATAACCTTGGACGATCCCCGTATCAAGCAGGCTGCCGTCAACTCCCCGGCAACTTTTTTCCAGCTGTATCCGCCGCCCTTGCTGATCGATGAAGTTCAGTACGCACCCCAATTATTTCCCTACATCAAGATTTATGTTGATCAGCGGGATGAGGCCGGACTATTTTGGCTGACCGGATCACAACTGTTTCAACTGATGGAAAATGTACGTGAATCTCTTGCCGGCCGGGTTGCGGTCATGAGTCTGTTCTCCTTATCCTACGGTGAATTGACAGGGAATCATTCACCTCCTTTTCCCCCGGCGCGGGAAGACCTGATTGACCGCTGGGGAATCTGCCGGGAGACCGGCTTTCAAACAATTGGGCAAAGAATATTTGGGGGCGGCATGCCCCGGCTGGTCCTTCACCGGGATATTGAGGCGGGGCAATTCTTCTCATTCTATCTGCAAAGCTATCTGGAAAAGGATGTTAGGGATATCACCCATATTCTTGATATGAACACCTTCGTCCGCTTTGTTCAACTTTTGGCGACCAGGACGGCACAGGAACTCAATCTCACCAGTGTCGCGTCCGCGGCTGGAGTTGATGCGACGACGGCTCGAAGATGGCTGAATATCCTGCTGCTGACCGGCATGGTCTTTGAGCTACCGGCATGGTCCGGGAATATCGGAAAACGGCTCATCAAAAGGCCCAAACTCTATTTCTCCGACACGGGTGTCTGTTCCTTTCTGTGCGGTTTCGAGACAGCGGATGAAGCCCTGGACGGACCGATGGGCGGTGCCCTCTTCGAAACCTATGTGGTCAGCGAGGTCATCAAAAGCTGGGCCCACGCAGGACGGCGTCCACCCGTTTATTACATCCGGGACAGCAATCAAAATGAAATCGATCTGATCATCGAACGAAACCAGAAGCTGTATCCCTTTGAGATCAAAAAGGGAAGTCAGCCCTCCAGGCCATTCAAGAACTGGTCCCTCCTAAAAGAAAAAGCGTCAGCCATTGGATATTCGGGCCTTATCTGCACCAGCGAAGAACTTTTCCCTGCAGGGGATGACCGCTGGATCATCCCCTGGCAGATGATTTAATCTCTTAACTCCTTAACGGCTGAACATGGCGATGATAGCCAGGACGGTTCCCATGATGCCCTCGCCGCCCAGGAGCCCTGCTGCCCCCATCTGGATAGCCTGCTGGCTGTCCTTTTTCAAATGTGATCTTGACAGGTATTCGATGAGACCTCCCAAAAAGATGGGCAGGGCGAGACCGTAATCCGCCAGCATCATGCCGATGCCGATGATCATGGCCGGAATTTCGAAAAAGACGGTCAGGACACAGCCTGCCGCCGCCGCAACAGCGAAGATGAGGGGATTTCCCAGTCCTTGAACCATGGCATGGACACTGTGCGCCTGCGCAGCAGGAAGCCCGGCTTCAACCCCAATGCCGCCTGCAGAATAAATGATGGCCAGCATGGCAACGGAGGCGGTCAGGGCTCCGAAGAAGCCTCCGATCAATTCAATAAAAAACTGGGCGGAAGGGTTGGTCTTCAGTATGGAGCCTGACTTGTAGTCATTCATCATGTCCCCGGCGTATCCGCAGGCCACCGCCACGATGGCGGCGATGAAGAAGGCATATTCAGCGCTGACGTTTACGATGGCCCGGATGGCCAGAAGGACGATGATCCCGAAGATTTCCATGGGATTGATGCCCGTTTGTCCCGTGATCACCGAGGACATGAGGGCGGCAAAGAGGACCCCCACCATGAGAAGCAGGGCGGGGATGACCTGCATTCCCGTCAGAATGGTAACCACAAAGGCAACAGCGACCAGGATAAGGGAAAGCAGGCTGATTCCCTTGGGCATTGATAAATGGAGAGACCGGCCTGTCCTGGTTCTGGAGGACCGTTTCCGTTTCTTGAAGGATCCGAAAAGAAAGTTAAGCAGGGTGCCGGCTCCCGACCCCACCATGAGGGCGATGGCGACGGTGAAGCTCCACTCGCCGATCTTTTCCACGGCGCCGGGAATGATCCGGAGAAGAGTTGTCTCCTCGATGACGAAGCGGACAAGAGTCGTCACTCCCGCGCCAAGCAGCCAATAGAGAGTCGAGGAAAACCCGATCATGCCTCCAATACCGATTGCCATGGGCGACATGGAAAAGGTAAAGGGGATGGCGACGATAGAAAAGGAGACCATGGCTGGGAAGAGTCCGAACTGGTCACGCATGAGGGTGAGTAAGGCCGCCGCGACCAGGCTGATGAAAAGAACCAGGGCCTGAGACCCGCCGGCCTTGCCGGCTGACAGGGTGGAGGCAGCCGCCTTGCCGATGGGGTAGGGGAGCGCTTGCTGCTCAATGTTGCGTTTGCGAAGCATCCAGCAAAGGGCGGTGCCCAGGAGGACACCCGCCAGCGCGATCAGCACGACCACCGGAAAGCGCTGCTTGATGAAGGCCTGGGCGGTGACTTTCTGGTCACCCACCTTCCAGATGCCCGAGATGAAAAGGCCCGGCAGGGTGAAGACCAGACCGCCTGCCACCATGGCACCGGCTGACATACCGGTAGCCGCCACATTGATCTCGTTGATATCGCTTTTGCCCAGCATGCGCATGAGGGCAAAGGAAAGAACCGCGACGAAGATGGTCGGCCAGGGAAGGGCGCTGGCGCGGAGCGCGACGTAGGTGGAAGACGCAGTAATCAGGATGGAACCGGGGATGGCCAGGATGATGGCCCTCCAGGTTAGGTGCGGAATTTTCCTCTTCATGTCTGGTACCTCCTGACAGGTTTTTGTATCATGTACCAATTCCCAGTTTAGATCAATCCTGTATAATAAACAAAACGTGTTATTTCGGGTTTTATTGACTTGAAATAACGAAAGGAGCTCCATTATGAAGCTTGAAATCCTCGGTCTCGATATGCGTATCAATGACATCCTGAGAGCAGCCATCGAACAGAAAATGTCCAAGTTTGAGCGCTTTTTTGATGACAGCGCCAGGGCTGAAGTCAAACTCCAGCCGGAGGGCGCTTTTATGCGCGCGGAGGTCACTTTTAAGATTCAAGCCCTGTATTTTCGCGCGGAGTCCGTCGCTCCTGAAGCCATGACGGCTGTCGAGCAGGCGATTGACAACCTGGAAGGACAGATCCGGAAAAATAAAACGCGCATGAAAAAGCGCATGAAAGATTACTCATACATGGAAGCCTACTTCGAGCACGAAGGGGCCGGTGGAGAAGAGCGGCACGAGGACGACGAATTCCGCATCATCCGCCGGAAGACATTCGCCATCACGGAAATGACACCGGATGAAGCAGTCCTGCAGATGGAGCTGCTGGGCCATTCATTCCTGCTTTTCCTGTCGACGGACACGGGGCGGGTAAGCGCTGTTTATAAACGTCACGATGGCGATTATGGTTTGCTGGAGCCGGAGTATTAATTTGTTGGAAGAAATGCCAGAGACAGACAAAAGACTCCTAAGACAACTCAATCCGGAACAAGAGCGGGCTGTCCTCACGACGGAGGGCCCGCTTTTAATCCTGGCCGGCGCCGGATCGGGAAAGACCCGTGTCGTCACCAGGCGGGTCGCCTGGCTGATCAGGGAGAAGGGGGTTCATCCCGGCAGGATTCTCGCCATTACTTTCACCAATAAGGCGGCCGATGAGATGAGGGAGCGTGTCATTCAACTGATCGGGCCCGAAAGCCGTGGCAGCTGGATCGGAACCTTCCATGCCATGATGCTGAGGATACTGCGCCGTCATGCGGAATTAATCGGTTTCCGGCCGGGCTTTTCCATTTTTGACAGCTACGACCAGAAACGGGTCATGGCCGGGGTTTTGAAATCAATGGGAATCAGCGAGCGGATGCTGTCACCTGCCGACGCCCTGAAGCGGATCAGCCATTTCAAGAACTCGGATATGACCCCTGACCAGGTTGATGCGGTCGTTTCTTACGGTATTTTCGGTAAGCAGTGGTCGGAGCTCTTCGTGGCTTACCAAAAATCACTCTTTGACAAGAACGCCATGGATTTCGATGATATCCTGACGGAGACTCTGCGGCTCTTCCGCGAACACCCGGCTATCCTGGACCATTACCGGGAGCGTTTCCAGTACATCCTGGTTGATGAATACCAGGACACCAATATGGTGCAATACGAGCTGGTCCGCCTTTTGTCTTCCGGTCATCACAATCTTTGTGTAGTCGGTGATGACGACCAATCCATCTACTCTTTCCGCGGCGCTACCATCCGCAACATCCTCGATTTTGAAAAGGACTTCCCTGAATGCACCGTTGTCCGCCTGGAGCAAAACTACCGGTCGACGAAAAAAATTCTGGAGGCGGCTAATCATGTGATCGAGGGGAACCGTGGGAGAAAACGAAAGACCCTGTGGACTGCCCTGGGCGACGGCGACCCGATTCAGCTCTACCGGGCCGCAGACCATATGGAAGAGGCCCGTTATGTAGCGCGGGGGATCCAGCGGCGCTTTCAGGCGGCCGGAGAAGGGGAGAAACCCAACATCGCCGTTCTTTACCGGCTCAATGCCTTGTCGCGAAACCTGGAGTTTGCCATCCGTGAGCTGGGTCTTGATTACCGCATCTACGGCGGCACCCGCTTTTATGACCGGGCGGAGATCAAGGATGTGACCGCCTATCTCACACTGATCCAATCAACCGAAGACGACCTGGCTTTCCGGCGTGTGGTCAATCAGCCCCGGAGAGGGATCGGCGATGTATCGCTTGAAAGACTGACGGCGCTGGCTTCAGAAAAGGAACTGTCGCTCTTTGAAGCGGCACGGATCGCAGGCAATGAGCCGGGCCTGGAGCGGGTGGGGGGAAGGCTTCTCATCTTTGTCAAGCTCATTGATCAGCTGAGGGATGAGCTGCAGAACGAAGATTTGACTTTCGCCGAGTATATCAGGAAAGTCGAAGAGGACACCGGCCTGATTGCCCATTATGAGGAACTCAAGGCCAGAGGTGATTTTGAGGCGGAGTCGCGTCTGGAGAACCTGATTGAGCTGATTTCGGACGCCATCGATTTTGAGGCCAGATTGCAGGTTGAGGCCATTGACGAACTGTGGGAGTTCTTACCGGAGGATATTGTCGATCATCTGGCCGATCATTCCACGGCGGGTCTTTTGCGCCTCTTTTTGGAGCGTGCGGCTCTTTACAGTGACCAGGATAAGGAGACGGGTGCGCCGGCAGTATCCCTGATGACCATCCACAATGCCAAGGGCCTCGAGTTTGATACTGTTTTTATCGTGGGCGCTGAAGAGGATATTTTCCCCAGCATCCGCGCCCAGGAGGAGGCAGACGGGGTGGAAGAAGAGAGGCGGCTTGCCTATGTCGCCATCACCCGTGCCAAAAAGGAATTGATTATCACGGCAGCCGTTTCCCGCCTTCTTTTTGGCCATACCCAGTACAATGCCATCTCACGTTTTGTGGAGGCCATACCCGAGGAGCTCATCGAAAAGACAGGCTACTTCGGTTATTCATCTTTTGGGGCCTACACCGCTGACCGGACCGGTTCGCAAAGGCGGGAAGAGGACGCGCGAACAAGCACCTGGTCCCTGTTTGGCCGAAAGAGAACAGACCAGGCCGCGCAGGAACCGGCCTACAAGGCAGTAACCCGGCTGACTTCTCCGCAGGCCGTAAAAAAACCAGCGGCTTCACTTGATGTGGATTCGCTCAAGATTGGCGATACTGTCCGCCACGTGTCTTTTGGCCCGGGGCTGATCGAAGGGATCACCAGGACGGGAGATGATGCCATTCTTACCATCGATTTTGACGGAGTGACCAAACGCTTTATGGCGAGCCAGTCGGCACTTTCACACGAAAAATAGCCCTTGGAGCTCAGATCACAAAAGGGGAGGAGGCTTCCGTGTACCCGGATAAAGAAATTCAAGGATCCAAAACCACCCGCGAGATCAAGGAAGATATGGAAATGGCTTGGCTGTCACCCTTTGCCATGCCGGCCAGGGCGAGCCGGGGCCGGAAAAAGGAAGAGCCTGCCTGCCAGGTCCGGACGGTTTATGAGCGCGACATGGGACGCATCCTGTATTCACTGCCCTTTCGGAGGCTGCGCCATAAAACCCAGGTCTTCTTCGATCCGCAAAATGACCATGTCTGCACCCGGATGGAGCATGTACTCTACGTCAGCTACCTGGCGGAAATCATCGGCCGCGCGCTGCGGCTCAACACCGATCTGATCCGGGCGATCGCGCTGGGCCACGATCTCGGACACGCCCCTTTCGGCCACGCCGGTGAGGAGACCCTGGACCGGCTGCTGAGCGAGAGAGGGTATGATCTGACATTCAGCCATGAACAGCACGGCCTGCGTGTCGTAGATGTCCTGTCGGAGCACAGGGGCAGATTCGGACTTAATTTGACCTTTGAGGTCCGGGACGGCATCGCTTCCCATTGTGGTGAGCGCTACGACGAATTTGTCCTGATCCCGCTTCGTGATAAAGGAGAGGAAGATCTGATTCCCGGCTCGCTTCGCCATGACGCACCCGCTACCCTGGAAGGCTGTGTCGTGCGATTTACGGACCGGATCGCCTATGTGGGCCGTGACATTGAGGACGCGACCAGAAGCGGCCTCTTCTTCTTCGATGAGCTTCCTCCCGAACTGACTTCCATCCTTGGCGCGAATAACAGTGAGATGGTGGATACCCTGGTCAAGGACGTGATCAAAAACAGCCAGGATCAGGACGCCATTGCCATGAGCGAACAGACGGGCAAGGCCTTGAAGAAGCTGATTGAAATCAACTACGAGAAAATCTACACAGCGCCCCGGGTCATGCGATATGAGAGCCAGGTGGGAAATACCTTGGAGGGTCTCTTTGACTACTACCTGGATCTGGCAAGCAAAAAACACCAGGACAGATCCATGCCAGCCCTGGCCTTTGGCGAATACCTGGACCGTCATCCCGAGCAGGGCGCCCAACCGGTCCGGATGGTTGCCGATTACATCGCCGGCATGACTGATCCCTTCGCCAGCCGCATGTTCAGGACGATTTACGGAGTGTGAACCAATGAGTACGAATTTTTTCGCCATGATCCACCGCATGCGCTACATCAACCGCTGGGGCCTGATGCGCAATACGGAACTCGAGAACATCCAGGAGCATTCCCACGATGTCGCTGTGATCGCCCATGTCCTCGCCCTGATCCGCCAGAAGTATTATCCCGGGGACCGGCTTTGCCCCGATCCGGATTTAGTGGCAAGCCTGGCACTTTTCCACGATCTTTCCGAGATCATAACGGGAGACATGCCTAAACCGGTCAAGTACCACAATGCCCCTATGGAGGCATCCTACAAAAAGATCGAGCGCGACGCCTGCCGCACACTGCTGGCCATGCTGCCAGGGGATCTGGCCTGTCATTATGAAAAACTCCTTTTGCCGGATGACAAAGATCCCCTGATCCGTGAAGCCAAGCTCCTGGTCAAGGCGGCGGACTGTTTCGCTGCCTACATCAAGTGCGTGGATGAGCAGAAAGCAGGGAACCGGGAATTCGACCTGGCCAGGATCGAAATTGAGGAGAGGATCGATGCCTTTGACCTGCCTGAAGTCCGGTGGTTCAAGGATCAGGCATTGCCTGCTTACGGCCTTTCACTCGACGAGATCAGCTTTGACTTCAATCTCAAGGGTGAAGATTGCGATCCCGAAGCAATTAAGTGACAGTTTCGCGACAAACGACCGGCTATCAGTATGAAGGGCTGGCAGACCACAGTCACCGTGGTTATGATAACCTTACGATAGTTTTACGATGACATTGGGGTAGTGTGAGCATTTTTACATGAGAACGGCTCAGCAGCACAAGCGATACTTGCATTCTGTCTGGCGGCAGGCGGCGAAAGGAACTGTCCGCCTTGTGCCTGCAATTTTGCTTGCCCTGACCCTCCTTCTGACTGCCCTGGCACCTTCACAGGCTGACGCTGCCACGGCGCCTGCCGGTACGGCAGTGTATAAAGTCGGCCAGCTGAATTCCGTTAACACAAGCGCCCTTCGCAGCCAGCCTTACATCAATGGCGGGACCTTGATCGAACGCTATTCCCAGGGCACCAAGGTAGAGGTATTCACCGAGGTGACAGGGGAGGTATGGAACGGCTCAGACCGCTGGTATTACGTGCGTATCGTTGCCAGGAATCTTTACGGCTACGTCCATAAAAGTCTGGTCACCCTGAGCGGTGACTCCTTTGACCCGGCTGCGCCCGGCCCCGAGTCCGATCCTGCTTTTGAAGCGGCCCTGGACGCGCAGGGTTTTCCTGAAAGTTACCGTCCCGCCCTTCGAAAGCTCCATTCCAAATATCCCGGCTGGTCCTTTGTCGCTTTCCACGCCCAGGACAATACAGCGGGAAATCCGCTCCTCACTTTGGCCCGGGCGGTTGAGGCTGAATACAGGCCGGGTGTCAACCTGGTGCCCTTGACAAGAAATAGAAGCCACCGTACCTACGACAGTTCCCATGGCTATTACTACACCACGGATCAGTGGAAGGCCTACGACGCAGGCTCCTGGGTTGGAGCCAGCAAGGAAATACTTGCCTACTGTCTCGACCCCCGTAATTTCCTTACCGAGGAAACCATTTTTCAGTTCGAGTGTCTTTCCTACCTCCCTGAGGTACATACACTGGAAGCGGTCCAGGACGCGCTTGCAGGCTCCTTCATGGCGAACGCCTCTGTACCGGTCGGACCGGAGGACGATACCAGCCGCGGTCAGAACGGTACCATCACTTATGCAGAGATTTTCATGGATGCCGCCGAAAAATCCGATGTTAACCCACTCTTCCTTGTCCACCGCTGCAGGACCGAGGTCGGAAACGGGAAAGATGGAAAGCTCCCTGTCGCTGTTTCGGGGACGGCAGCCGGTTACGCGGGTATCTATAACTTCTACAATATCGGGGCCTATGCTTCCGACAATCCCGTCATCAAGGGTTTGGAATACGCCAAGTACGGCTACAGCAGGGATGGATCGGGACCCTCATCAGCGGAAAAGACAAAATACCTCCTGCCCTGGAACAGCCAGTGGAAAGCCATTGTCGGGGGCGCCAAGTGGATTGGGAGCGGTTACATTGAAAACGGCCAGGACACCTCCTATCTGCAAAAGTACTGGATCAACGGCCTCAAACCCGCGGCATTCAGCCATCAGTACATGGGCAATGTTTACGCCCCCTCCAACGAAAGCTACCAGGTTTACAAATCCTACCAGGAAGCCGGAATTCTCAATAAGCCCTACGTCTTCAAGATTCCCGTCCTGACCGGCCTGCCATCTGAACCGGCGCCCTACCCTGTCGGCGACTTGAGCCGCAACAATTACCTGAAGTCAATCACACTTTCAAAGGGCAGCCTGAGTCCCGCCTTCAATTCGGAAAAATACAGCTATACGGCAACGGTGGACGGTTCCGTTGACTCCCTGACCATCTCGGCCACGGCACACCACGCCAGCTGCAGCATCAAAAACACCGGTTCGAAGACACTGAAGACAGGACTCAATATATTCACCATAACTGCCGTCGCGCAAAACGGTGAAGAGCGGGTATACACCATCAAGGTTACCCGCAAGGAATCTTCTTCCGAGCCTCCGTCACCGCCGCCTGATGGGGTCGCCGCGACAAACGGCTACAAGCTGGTTGACAGCTACCTGACAAATGCCTGGCCGGCAGACGGCCGCAACAAGGCGGGGCAGATCCTGTCCTCCCTCGAGCTTCCTGAAGGCCACACCGCGACAGCCTACGACCTGGCGGGCAATCAGGCTTCGGGAGACACGTCCCTTGGAACAGGCGCCAGGGTGGAGATCAAGAAGGGTGATGAATCCCCTGCCGGCACACTCTGGCTGGTAATCTACGGGGACGCCAACGGCGACGGGATCATCAACGCCATTGACCTGTCCTACATCATTGACTCCATGGTCAAGGGCAAGCGATGGACCGCGGCGCAGAATGCCGCCCTTGATACCAATCGTGACGGCACGATAAACGCCATCGACCTGTCCTATGTCATTGACTCCATGGTCAGGGGCAAGCTGATCAAGCAGGACTGACCATGGTCAGGGCCGGCTTGCAAGGTCTATAATTTTTTTGCGATTGAACCGGGGGTTCCCGGGTTTTTAATTGAAATGAAAGAAAGAACGTGCGTTGAGTCTATGAAAATAAAGAAACTGTCTGCCTTGTTGATCGCGGGTTTGCTGATATTTTTGGCTTTGCCAGGGGCGGATGCTTACGCCATCAACCGACAGGCCACCATCTCGGCACCGGAAACAGCCTATCTGGGGCAGACCTTCACGGTCACGCTCGGCTTCAGCCCCAAGGCTGATACCCTCAGCTGCAGCTTCACAATCGAGTATGATAACAACTTGATCCAGTACGTCAGCGCCAGTAACGTGTCGGGTCTGACAAATGAAGTGAGCATCGGGAGTACTTCTCCTATGACAGCAGTATTTGCTTACATGGGTAGCGCCAAGGCAGCTGACAAGATCATCAGCATCAAGTTCAAAGTAATTGCAAAGGGATCGGTGACCATCAAGATCACCAAGGCCAGCGATGGTGTGTATGACCCAGTGGAAAATAGTATTTCCACAGGCGCTTCCCGGACCATCACCCTGTCCGACCCTCCCCCGACCACCACGACTGCCCCCCGGACTACCACGACTACGACTCCCAAAGAAACGCAGCCGCGACATCCGGGGGAAACCGTCATCGGCAAACGGTACGATGGAGTTGAGCTTTCTGTTCCCGTATCCCTGCCGGAGGATGAAATCATCCCGAATTCGTATGTGCCGGCGGAAATAGAGTGGCAAGGCAAGTACCTGGAAGGGTACAGATCGGAAACCCTGCCCTATACGCTCTATTGGCTGACTGACAGGCAAGGGGAAAATCGTTTTTACCTTTACGATACGGATATTTCGGTTTTCGTTCCCTATCTGCGGACGGGATGGTCGTCGCGTTTTTATACCTTTTCGGTGATTCCCGGGGAAATGATCCCGCAAGGTTTCGAACTGACGACAGTCAGTGTCTGGGAGAAAGATGTCCCGGCCTATAAACCGGTCGAGGGTAGCTTCGTTTCCAAGACTGTTTACGATCAGCTGTTTCATCTTTCGGAACCGGGATTGGAGCCCGAAGAGCTGTCTGATGAAGCAAAACTTCTGCCCGGAGATCTCTATTTGATCGCGGTGCGGGTCAATGACGCGGAAGAAAAAGTCCTTTGCCTGTACGATGCCGTACTCGACTCGCTCATCCGTTCCGATCTGTGGCTTGTGCCTGTTTCGGGAAGTTTTTTGGATCCCGCCTATCAATCGCCCGCCACGGATCCCACCGATACAGAGCCGGACCTCCCTTCAGACACAGAGCCGGTTGAGACAGACCCCTGGGGGACGGAGGATTCAGCCGGAGGCTTGACAGTCAATTTGTTTGGCGTGGAGCTGCCCTTGTACCTGGTGGTGGGGACAGGGCTTGTGGTTTTGTTGATGCTGGCTCTCGCTGTCTGGTTCTTTATCCGGGCCAAGCGGGCCGCTGACTTTGAGCCCGGGCTGACGGTTGCCGATCTCGATGGAGACGACAGTCCCCTGCCGGAATTTGATGAGGAAGTCATGCCGCTGGTGGCGCAAGAGGAAGAGGAGCTGTCCGAAGACCTGGGAACTGAAACTGGTCCGCAAGCTGACCCTGAGGATGGTTGGCAGGAACTGAAAGAAACCCTGTTCGGGCGTGAAGAAAAAGAAGACCGCCGGCCGGACAAGCGGCCGCCGGGTATACGGCCGTCAATCCACAGGCGTGCGGAACGTGACGATCCGGAAGATGTCGATGAATTATGAAAAAAGCAAGATACTACTTAACCGAGCTGTTTTTTTCGATTGAATTTTTGAAATATTTTGTAACCGGCGTCATTGCCACCATTGTCAATGTGCTGGTCTATATGCTCATGAACCGGTGGCTGGGTCTTGACAAGTGGTATTACTCCGATGTCCCCGCCATCGTCCTGTCTGTATTGTCGGCTTACATTTTGAACCGTATCTGGGTTTTCCGGTCGACATCCAGCGTGTGGCAGGAATTTATCCGTTTTGTCGGGTCCAGGCTGACGATTTCATTTGTTTTTGAATATGCAGGCATCTACCTGATGAATCATTTGCTGAACTGGCAGATAGTCCTGATCCCGGGCATGCTGGATCTGGCAAAACTGGTGGCGCTGGCCTTCGTTGTCCTGGCCAACCGTATCTCGGGGAAATTTTATGTCTTTCGTTCAGCCGGGGAGGCTGATGATCCCGGGCCGGATCCACAGGATCTGCTTGACCGCGCCATTGCCATGATACAAAGTGCCAACAAATTTCCTGACAGCGACAAACGCGACCGCGGGTCGGTGCTTTACCGGGAGTTGGGTGACCCGTGGCGATCCTGTCCCGCCTTTCATATCGCGGGGACAAACGGCAAGGGTTCAATCAGCAGCTACCTGACCCATATCCTGTGCCAGGCTGGCCATAAGGTCGGCTGGTACACTTCACCTTACCTGGAACGCTTCAATGAAAGGGTCCGTGTCCTGGATGGTGTGAAGGATCTGGCCCGTTATGACGGGGATCAGACATACGGAGAAATACCGGATGCCGAAATCGGCCGCCTGATGGACAAAATTGGGGAAGCGGCGCGGGTCATTGCCGCAAGGGACGGGGTGGCCTCGACCCAGTTTGACATGATGACGGCGCTGGCCTTTCTATGGTTTCAGGAGCAGGCCTGTGACGTCCTTGTTTTGGAAACGGGCATGGGCGGCCGCCTTGATTCGACCAATGTGATTGAAAAGCCGCTGGCCTCCCTGATAGGAGCCCTAGGCTTCGACCACATGGAGCGGCTGGGAAATACCATGCGCGAGATCGCGGGAGAAAAGGCGGGTATTATTAAAGAGGGATGCCCCGTCTTTGCCTACGCGCCTGAGGATGCCCTGCTCTCTGCGTCCGACGCGGCTGAGGCCCGGCGGGTGCTTGACCAGCGTTGTCAGGCTCTTTCGGCGCCGCTTACCTACCTTGGCTACCATGACTTCGGTCTTTTGTCCTATGGCTGGTCCGGGCAGGAGTTTCAGGCAAAAAAAGATGGCCGTCTGTACAGGACCCGGCTCCTCGGCCCCTACCAGCCCATCTACGCCTTGATGGCGGGAGAGGCGGCGCTTTCTGCCGGCATGGCGGATCAGGCCGCGGTCCAGCACGGGATCGCGGACTGTGTCTGGCCTGCCCGTATGGAGGTTGTGGCACAGGATCCCCTCATCCTGCTCGATGGCGCGCACAATGTGCAGGCGGGGCTCGGACTGCGGGAAGCGCTGGGGAAACTTGCCGGTGACAGACCGGTTGTCTTTGTCATCGGTCTTCTGAAAGACAAAGAACACAAGGAAATGCTTCAGGCCCTCTTCCTGGATCCGCCCTATACAGTTACTGATGTCATTACGACCGAACCACCTGACGTGAGGCGCATTGAAGCAAAAAAACTGATTGAGGAACTGGCATCCATTGTGCCTGATCCAATGCGCATGCAGTTGATTGACCTGCCGGACATTGGGCAGGCCATGGCGGAAGCGGTCAGCCGGGCGCGGAAAAAGGGCGCCATGATCTGTATTTGCGGTTCACTTTATCTGGCAGGAGTAGTCCGCCCCCTGGTACGGGAGGGCGTTAAAAAGTAGTCCTTCTGTTTTTCATCCGCGGCTCTTGTGGTTTAATAGTCCTTGATACGCTGGATAACCGGCCAGACCGGTAGACCCATTGGATGGAAAGGTGGGGTTTCCTTGCGGCCAAACCAGACTGACCGGCCCTTGCAGCCGGCAAAAAGCAAAACGGAAACGCTCGACTGGGATCGGGTGCTTTCTTCTTACCGGGAACTCGATTCGCTTCCGGGGGATCTGGTGGCTTCCGAAAGTGAGGTGGAGCGCCTCCTGTCTGTCTACAACCGGGCCTTGCGTCAGGCGACAACAGGAAATGCCGATGTTGCCATGATCGCGCTGGAAAAAGTGACTGCCAACTGGCCGCAGTTCGCGGAAGCATCTTCACTCTACGGTGTTCTTTTAGCAAGAGAGCGGCGTTACCGGGCAGCGGAGGAACAGTTCGAAAAAGTTCTCCTGGCCGCGCCCGACACTTCTCTGGCCCGGACCGTTGATCGCTGCCGGCTGGCCGCTCGCGAGGAACGTATCCGGGAGCAGGCGCGCGACAGTTCGAAAAGGCGCAAGGAACAGAAGCTCGCTCCCGTCCGGGCGCATATGGCAAGAAGCGGCATTCTCCAGAGGGCAGCTGATGAGCAGGGGACAGGGCGTGTGCAGATGGCCGGCAGGCGTGAGCAGGATGAAGTTCTGCGCATGGAAGAGGGGCTGTCCCCGGGCGCAAGGCGGGTGCACGGGAAAGTGTCCCGGCTGGTCCAGGGCCTGCTGATAGCGGTCATCGTCTCTTCTGTCCTTTTTCTTGTCTTTTATTTTGTGATCCGGCCCATGATTGTCCGAAACGAAGCTCGCCGCGAACAACTCGAATGGTTGGAGCGCATCCTTGACGAGCGAAGTGAAGATGCCCCGGTTGCTGAGATACTGGATCTGTATCGCAGGACTTTCCCACAAGATAGTGGCAAATAGGATGAGGAGTCGCGGGCCATGCAATATGTGAGCACAAGGGGAGGGCCACCGGTCAGCGGCATTGAGGCGGTCTGCAGGGGCATTTCCAGGGCGGGCGGACTCTACGTGCCTGAAAGCCCCCCGGAGCCTCTCTCTCTCTCATCCCTGAAGGGGATGCCCTTTCAGGAAGTCATGGCCGCTTTCTATCATCGCTTTTTGCCCGACCTGCCGCTTGTAAGCTGGGAGGCTGTGGTTCGTGATGCCTTCCGTTCATTGGAGGGCATGGACCAGGTGCCGAGGCTGCCCTTGACGAGGCTGAACGATTATCTTGACCGCTATTTCCTGATCAACGCCGATCAAATGCCAACCGGAAGTCTTGCCGATCTGACCCATGCAGTGTTTTCAAAGTTGTGGCCGCTTTTGCCAAAGACGGAACACACCAGGCTTGTCATGGCGCTTTTGCCTGAAGACAGCCTTGTCTCCTTGGCGGGAGGCGAAACGGATCTGCTCAAGATACTCTTCCTGTCCACCGGCGGTGCGCGGGGCGGGGAGCTTGCCGGCCGCGTCTCGGGCCGGGAGCAGGTCCGGCTGTTCGAAGAGGGTTTCGACGCGCGCTACCGTGAATTTGCCCGGCTGGCCGCTGAGCCGTCGTTTGAGGAAAAGTTGAGCCGCCGTGGCTTTGCCCCGCTCTTCATGGGCCCTGGCCACCTGCTGGAGGTACTGACCGCCGGCGCGCTGGCAACAGCTGTCGCGGCCTCCATTGCAGAATTCTCGGGTGAAGAGAAAGTACTGGATTTCGCGGTAGCAAAGGACCATCTCAGTTTCGTGGCCGGCCTGGTCTACGCCAGCATTTTGCAGATTCCCCTGGGAACCGTCTATGTTGGAGAGAGCGAACCGGCGTCCCTGATGCCGCTCTTCCGAACAGGCAAATCGGCCCAGCCGGTAAAAAGGAAGCGGCCCGGTATTACCGGCATGGATTTCCCGGTCAATCTGGAACGGCTCTTTTATGAGGTGACGGGTCGTGACGGCGAGAAGACCGGCCATCTTTGTCAACAGGCGGCCAATCCCGGAGAACAGCTGCTTTCTGAAGACGAGATCCAGCTTCTGAACCAATCGATTGTCGTGGGATCCTGCGATTACAAATATTGCCTTAGACTGATCAGGACAGTTTATGATCAGACCGACTACCTGGTTGGCCGTGACACGGCTGACGCCATCGCCTGCTGGGCAAAACACGCGGATCAGAAAGCGGATTCCGCTGTCTGTTATGTCCAGGAACGCTCACCGCTTTTAGACGCTGCCGTGTGCGCCCGTGCCATTTTCGGGAAAGAAGCGGGCAGGATGGAAGCGATCCGTATGGTTTCAGAGGAGACGGACGTTCCTCTTTGGCCATCACTGGCGAAAATATCTGAAGACAGTCAGGGGGCCGATTGGCCTGTCTTGACCGGTTCAATTGAAGAAGCGGTATACCAACTGCTGAACTCGCAGGACGCGGGCCGCTGAGGGACGATCCTTTGAAAAGGGGAATGAGATGATGAACGGAAAAAAGAACAGGGCCCGGTACTTGTGGTCTGTGGTCTTGCTCGCCTTGTTGGTGCTGACACAGGGCATGGCCCCTGTGGCTATTCATGCCGTCGATCACTTGGGCTGGCCGGCCTTTGACGAGGTATCTGTTGAAGCTTATTGCGTGATAGACGCGGAAACAGGCCAGGAAATTCTGTCCAAGAATCCCGACAGGAAGCGAGCCAACGCCAGCACAACCAAGATCATGACGGCCCTGGTCCTGGTAGAGGATGAGAATTTCGATCCGGACAAGCTCTTGACCGTTTCAGAAGGGGCACTTGTATTCTCTGATCCGAGCTCTGTCAGGCTGAAGGGGCTGAAGGCAGGGGATCAGCTGCGTACCGCCGACTGCCTGGCCGCCTTGCTGGTCGCCTCAGCCAACGATATCGCGCGGATAATCGCGCAAAACTACGGCGGCGCGTACGGAGCGGTTGACCCCGAACGGGAGAGCGATCCTGTCCGGTCACAGGCTCTCTTTGTCGAACGCATGAACCGCCGGGCAGCTGAGATCGGGGCTAACTCGACGAATTTTACCAATCCTGCCGGCTTTGACGAGGGGGACGGAAGCCATTTCACGACCGCCCGCGACCTGGCGCTGATCGCGGCCGAAGCCATGAAGCACCCTTTGATCGCCCAGGTCTGTTCACTGCATTATTACAGGCTTCCCGCTAACTTTGAGCATCCTGAAGCCTGGTGGGGCACCTTGAGCAACACCAACGCGCTCATTATCTACGGCGCGGACTTTCTGCAATCCCAGTACTTCAAACAGTACACGGGGGTCAAAACGGGCACTACTCCACAGGCAGGCAAGTGTCTGGTGGGATCGGGCCTGACAGTTGACGACCGTCATCTAATCTGCGCGGCCATGGGAATCACTTCCCTGGACTTGCCTGAAACACCTTTGCTGGCAAGGGCGCTGCCGGTCCGGGCCATCCTGGAGGAAGCCGCGCGGTTGGAGAATGTTCCGCTCAGGGAAGATGTCGATCTTCTTGCGCCCTTGCCTTCCGAAGGACAGGAACCCGAAGAAACGACAACCATGACGCAAGAGACGGAAGCCGGAAACATGGGAGGTGTAGAGGAAGATCCCTTTTTCACCGCCGGCGGCGGGCAAGTGAAACCCGTCATTCTCATTCTCGCCGCCCTGGGTGCCCTGGCAGTGATCGGGGCCATCGTTGTTGCCATCACGGCCCTGCTTCTTTGGATTACCAGGCTGAACGCGAAAAGGAAAGGCTGACAATCGTGCACGACAGTCACGAAAAAGCCGGAAAAAGGCTCGAATCGACCAATTACGTGAGCATTCGTGACATATTTGGATTCCCTGTTGACAGACAGGGCCCCTCCTGCTAAGATGTGGCTCGTGCCGCCGGCGTGCGGCGCGCAAAGACAGGGAGGACAATCGTTTAGCATGAAGACCTATATGCCAAAAGCGGGCGATGTTGATCGCAAATGGTATCTCTTCGACGCGGAAGGCCAGATACTGGGCCGGCTGGCGACAGAGATCGCGACCATCCTGCGCGGCAAGAACAAAGCGGAATACACACCCCACATGGACATGGGCGATTTTGTCGTGGTGGTGAATGCCGATAAAATCGTCCTGACCGGCAAGAAGGAACAGCAAAAACTCTACCGCCGCCACACCGGCTATCCGGGCGGACTGCGGGAGGTTCCCTACGAACGGATGATGGAAAAGCATCCGGAACGCGTACTTGAAAAGGCTGTCCGCGGCATGCTGCCCAAGAATACACTTGGGCGGGCCATGTTCCGCAAGTTGAAAGTATATGCCGGACCGGAACACAAGCACCAGGCGCAGCAGCCGGTTAAAATTGAATTGTAGGGCGGGGGTAGAATCGCATGGCGAATCAAACGAAACAGTATTTTTACGGTACGGGCAGGCGCAAGGAAGCGGTCGCCCGCGTCAGGTTATATCCCGGTTCCGGAACCATCACGGTTAACAAAAAAACATTTGAGGACTATTTCCCCGTGGAAACCCTGCGCGTTATCGTGCGCCAGCCCTTGGCGGCGACGGGTTCCCTGGAACGCTATGATGTCATCGTGAATGTACGCGGAGGCGGAATCGCCGGCCAGGCCGGTGCCATCCGTCACGGTATATCCCGCGCCCTTGTGGACGCAGATGCGGAACAGTACAAGGCGGCATTGAAGAAGGCCGGCTTCCTGACACGTGACGCGCGCATCAAGGAGCGCAAGAAACCAGGCCTCAAAAAGGCGAGAAAAGCTTCCCAGTTCTCCAAGAGGTAGAGCGGATTCTCCAGAGATTACACAGAAGCCCCGTCATCGCACGGGGCTTTTGTCCCTTGTCCCGTGAGGCGGAACAGAATGAAAGAGCCATGCCGCAAAAGATGACGTACAAGACACGGTCGCCCCGGGAAACCTTCGATCTTGGTGCCAGCCTGGCTTCGTCGTTTTTACCGGGAGATGTGGTGATCCTGACGGGCAGCCTGGGCACCGGCAAGACGGCGCTGGTGCATGGGATTGCCAGCGTCATGGAGATAAAAGGGCATGTGTCGAGTCCGACCTTTACCCTGTTCCACCTCCACCAGCCGATAAGGGCGGGTGGGATTGCCCTTCATCACTTCGACCTCTACCGCCTGGAGGGCGCGGATGATTTCATTGCAAACGGATTAGATGAATACGTCGGCGGGGATTGGGTGTCGGTGTTGGAGTGGGGCGACCGCGCACGCAAGGCCCTGCCCGAAGAGGTGATTGAAATTGATATCCGTTACGGCCAGAATCCTCAGGAGAGACTGTTCACCATCCATTTCCCTGATGGAAGAAGGATTGAGGGCACAGGAAGGAGCAGCCCATGATTGCGCTGGGTGTTGATACCTCAGGCCGCACGCTCTCGGTCGCGGTTGCCCGTGGCGGTCAGCTGCTGGGGGAATATTCACTGGCTTTGGGTTATCGCCATTCAGTGACCTTCCAGCCCGCCGTTGATGAACTGCTTGGCCGTTGTGATTTGACTGCCCGTGACGTCGGCCTGTTCGCAGTCGCGGCCGGACCCGGTTCCTTTACCGGCATCAGGATTGGCCTTGCCGCCGTCCAGGCCATGGCTTACGCGGCGGGGGCCCAAGCTGTGGGTGTGTCCTCCTTGCGGGCGCTGGCGCGGTCATCGGGAGCTGGCAAGGGTTTGACGGCGCCCCTGCTGGACGCGCGCGGCGGGCGCGTCTTTTCAACACTCTACCGCGGCTCCCGGCAGCTGATCGAAGAGAGCCCGCGAAAGATCGACGACCTGCTGATGGAGATCGCGGCGGTGGCGGGGCAAAATGAAAAAATCCTGGTGACAGGTGACGGGATTGCCGTGTGGGAAGAAGCTCTGGCCAGGGATCCGGGAAGGACCGGCCGCCTGCCCTTCGAAACGGTCTACGCTTCGTTACCTTTTTGTTACATCCGGGCATCGGCGGTCATCGAACTGGCCCTGGAAGATCTGGCTGGCGGTGTCGCAGTGACCGATCCCTTCCGATTGGAAGCCCGCTATGGAATCGCGTCTTCCGCTGAACGGGTCCAGGGGCAGCAAGGGAGCGGGGAAAATGAAGTGGAAGGTACGTAAGGCGGCCTTGTCCGACCTCGAATCGATTGTGAGGATCGATCGGGCGTCCCACGCCATCCCATGGCCTCAAGAGGCCTTGGGGGATTGCATCACGGGCAGGGAGGCGATCCTGATTCTTGTGTGCCGCCAGGACATGCCAGGGGCGCCGGCCGGTTTTGCGGCAGGCAGGTTTTTATCCGGTGAGTTCGAAATTCTCAACATCGCGGTTACGCCCAAACGCAGAAACAGGGGACTGGGCCATCTTTTAATGGATGGATTGAGGGAAGAGGCAGTCAGGCGGGGCTGCCACACCTGGATTCTTGAGGTGAGGGAGGGCAACCTGGCTGCCCGCCATCTTTATGAATCATGCGGCTTTGTCGAGGTCGGGAAACGCCGCGGCTACTACGCAGACACAGGTGAGGCGGCGATTCTCATGGCTGGCCGGCTTTCGGGGGATTTAGAGGAATGAACAAAAAATGCGGCTTGGATTGGTTGCATGCTGGTCAAACTATGGTTGACATTTGTCATACTTAGTTCATACAATTCTAAGTACCCGACTAGAGGGACCGTGACCGACACGTCTTGCGGAGGATCGCCATGATGAAAGAAGATGTCATCTTTCGATGTAAAGAAGAATCTTTGATGAAAGCAATAGCCATGCTGATTCAGATTTCTTCCGGCTACAGTGCCAGCATTTACATCGGTAAGGGCGGACGGCGTGCCAACGCGAAAAGTTTGCTGGGAGTATTGTCGCTGGGGATCTCGGATGGTGATCATCTGGAAATTTCAGTTGACGGCACCGACGGCGAAAACGCCATCTGCGAATTGAGAGGTTACATGGAACCTGCCACGCCCTGATGGGCGCCAGTCTTTGGAGTCAGCGGCGGGTGACAAAAGGAGTTTGTCTCCCGAATGACAGGACAGACCAGGCAAAAAAACGAATTCAAGGCACAACTTGATCTGGTGCCCGAAGAACCCGGCGTCTACCTGATGCGTGATGCTTCGGGTTCTGTTTTATATGTGGGCAAGGCAAATTCCCTGCGCCAGCGCCTGAGAAATTATTTTACTCCCACACCGGCAGTCGATCGCCGGATCGCCTCCATGATTGCCAAAATCGCTTCCTATGATACGATTCTGTGCGCCAACGAGCTGGAGGCCCTCATCCTTGAGGCGAACCTGATCAAACAGTACCAGCCCCCTTACAATATCCTGATGCGCGATGACAAGGAGTATCCCTATATCCGCGTCACCTTGCAGGAAGATTTCCCCCGTGTCATGAAGGCTTTTCGTGTCGGTGATGACGCGGAGGAAGGGGCGCGTTATTATGGACCCTGGCTGGCTGGAGACATCAACCGTGCCCTGAAGGTGCTCGAAGCTGTATTTCCGCTCCGGACCTGTTCGCGCGATCTGCCGCGTGACATCGGTAAGGAGCGGCCTTGCTTGAATTACCATATCGGGCGCTGCCTTGCGCCCTGTGCGGGCTTTATCTCCAAGGAGGACTATCGCGCCCTGGTTGACGAGGTGATCCAATTCCTGGACGGCCGGACGGATGAGCTGATCAAGAGCTTCCAGGTGGAGATGGCTGAGGCGGCGGAAGTTCTGGATTACGAGAAGGCGGCGCGGCTCCGCGGCAGATGGCAGGCCTTGGCGCGGCTTCGTGAAGAGCAGCGTGTTGTCGACCAGCGCGGTGGGGACCGTGACGCGCTCGCGCTTGCCCGCAATGGCAACGAAGTGGCCATCTCAAAAATGGAGATCCGTGACGGCCGTGTAACAGGATGTGTCCACGTTTTTGCCCAGGATGGGGGTGGTGATGACGGCGATTACCTGGCCTCCTTCATCCGTGAACAATACCGGGTCCGGGGCCAGGTGCCCCGTGAGATTCTGGTCCCGTCCCCACTTCCCGACCAGGCCTTGATTGGCGAGCTGCTCCGGCAGCGGCGGGGCGGGGCGGTCAGCCTTGTCCGGCCGCAACGCGGCTCAAAGAAGTCCCTGATTGACATGGCGCGGCACAATGCCGATCAGGCGCTGGAAAGAAGGGCGCTGGCACGGGGTTCGGACCCGCAAGCCATTGAAGCGACGCTGCAGTATCTGGGTGACCTGACCGGTACGGTTGGCGCCCCCATAAGAATCGAGGCCTACGATATCTCCCATTTCGGGGGAGGCGACCGGTCGGGTTCCATGGTAGTCTTTCGGCATGGCCGCCCCGAACGCTCTTCTTACAGGCATTTCACAATCAAGGGCTTTGAGGGGATTGATGACTACCAATCCATGAAAGAAGTATTGGAGAGGCGCTTGACCAGACTTGCTGACCAGCAGTTCGGGAGCCGTCCCGATTTGATTCTTCTTGACGGCGGCCGCGGTCATGTCTCAAGCTGCGCCCCGCTGGCCGACGATTTCGGCCTGCCGCTTGCCGGTGTGGTCAAGGACGACCGGCACCGGACGCGTGGGCTGGTTCTGAGAACCGGGGAGATCATCGGGCTGGCCTCCACCGCCATTCCCGGGAAAGAACTGGCCAAGGAAACAGAGCAGGAGCGGGCCCGAAGGCTCGGTTTGCTCCACCTTCTTACTTCCATTCAGGATGAGGCGCACCGGTTCGCCTTCCGGCATAATGAACAGCGGAGGCATAAGCGGGCCAAGCGGTATAAGCTGGAAACAATCGAGGGTGTTGGACCAGCGCGCCGCAAGGCCTTGCTTAACGCATTTGGGTCTACAAAAAAAATATCCGAAGTTTCTTTGGTTGAATTAGCGGCTGTACCGGGACTTCCCCTCCCTGTCGCGGAGGCGGTCTACCGGCATTTTCACGAAGAAGAGGAGCCGAAAGGAGACGATAAATGAAGCTGTTCGCCCTGGCGGATCTCCATCTGGCTGGCTCAGTCGACAAACCCATGGACATTTTCGGCCCGCGCTGGGACCGCCATGTGGACCGGATTGTAAAAAACTGGACAGACATGGTCAGCCCGCAGGATACGGTGCTTGTGGGCGGTGACATATCCTGGGCCAGTTCTTTGGAAGAAGCCCTGACTGACCTGGCCCTGATCAATTCACTGCCGGGGGAAAAAATACTGCTCAGGGGCAATCACGATTACTGGTGGACAACGATCCGCAAGCTGGAAGCCTTCTGTGAGCGCCATGCTTTGACGACACTTCGCTTCCTTCGCAATGACGCCTGCATGGTGGCTGGCTTCTATCTATGTGGGACGCGGGGCTGGCTGCTTCCGTCCGATGAGGAATTTTCGGCCAAGGATCAGAAGATCTACAAGCGGGAAATCGTCCGTCTTGAGCTTTCCATCCGGGCCCTCAAGCGGCTGCGAAAAGACCAAGGACTGGAGCCTGGAACCGTCGCCCTGATGCACTATCCCCCTATTTCGGAAAAGGGAGCAGGTTCCGGCCTGAGCGATCTGCTGAAGGAAGGAGAGATCGATCTCTGCCTCTTTGGACACATTCATCACGATGTTCCCTTTTACGACAGTCGCCCAACTATTGAGGGCATCCGTTATATAATGGTGGCATCCGATCAGATCGGCTTTTGCCCCCTCCTGATCGGGGAGGACGGGCTCTTTGCCGTGACCGCTGAAAGAGAGGGATAAGATGCCCAAGAGTATGACCGGCTATGGTGAGGGTGTTTCCAGCAGGGCCGGGCGCTCCATCCGGATCGAGTGCCGTTCGGTCAACCACCGTTATCTTGATATTTCCGTCCGCATTCCAGCCCGCTATGCTGCCTTTGAGGCCCTGATCCGTTCTCTTTCACAGGAGCAGCTTGGACGTGGCCGGGTTGACATCCGGATGACAGAGGAGCCGGGACAGGCGCCCGCGCATAAGGTTTCTCTTGACGAATCGCTGGCGGGGGCTTTTTTGGACGCCCTGAACCGGCTTGAGGCTGTGACGGGCGAATCCTGCAAGGATAAGGTCAGCTACATCGCGAGCCAGACCGGCGTCCTGACAATCAGTGATGACCATGAAGATGACGCGCTTCTGGCTGAGCAAATCAAAGAAGCGCTCAGTGAGGCGCTCAAGGAATTGAACAAGGCACGGGCCACAGAAGGCCGGCGTCTTGCCCATGATCTGCTGGAAAAAACGGAGGAATTGCGGTCGCATATCGCATCCATCGCCCGGAGAGCGCCTGCCATACCGGAGATTTACCGTGAAAAGTTGTTTCAAAGGGCTGAAGAATTGTTGGAGGAGAACCGGCCGGAGTGGTACAGTGATCAGCGTCTTTTTGCAGAGACAGCCCTCTTTGCCGACCGCTCCTCCATCGACGAGGAGATCATCCGGCTCCGCGCCCATCTGGACGCTTTGAGTGGGGCATTGGGTTCCGATCTTCCTGTCGGCCGGCAGCTTGATTTTTTGATCCAGGAGATTTTTCGGGAAATCAATACGATCGGATCAAAGGCAAACGACCTTGACTTGACCCAGGCGGTTGTCGCCTCAAAAACCCTGCTCGAAAAAATCCGTGAACAGGTTCAAAATATTGAATAGAGGTGACTGATGGCCTACGAAATGATTCCAATCGGATACGGTAACTACATCGCCAAGGCGCGCCTGATCGCTGTGGTGACATCTGACTCCGCGCCGGCCAGGCGCCTGGTTCAGGATGCGCGCGAACGCTTCGCCCTCATAGACGCGACCGGTGGTAAGCGTACACGCTCGGTCCTGGTCATGGACAGCGACCACGTGGTCCTGTCTGCCGTGGAAACGGATGACCTCCAGCTGGATGTCATAAAGACAGGAGAGGACTGCCATGATCAGCTATGAACACAGTCTGGAAGAGCGTGGCCTGCTTGTTGTTTTGTCGGGACCGTCGGGTGTTGGCAAGAACTCGATCATCGACGAATTGAGAAGGGAAGACCCCCGGCGCTATCACTCCGTTTCCATGACGACCCGCCTTCCCCGTAAAGACGAAGAGGACGGCCTATCCTATTTCTTCACGACGAAAGAACAATTTGAGGAATTGATCCGCAGTGGTGAGATCCTTGAGTACGACAGCTATTGCGGCGAATACTACGGGACGCCGCGGGCGCCGATTGAGCGGATGGCCGGGCAAAATCTTGATATCCTGCTTGACTTGACTGTGAAAGGGGCGCTTGAGCTAAAAGGAAACTGTCCGGAAGCTGTCATCATATTCATTACCGCGTCAACCGAGGAGGCCTTGCGTCAACGGTTGCTGAAAAGGGGGACGGAATCGGCGGGGGAAATTGACAAGCGGCTCGAGACGGCAAGGGAGGAGCTGGCCCGGATAAATCTTTTCGATTACTGGGTGGTCAATGACGTCATCGAGGAAGCCGCTGCCCATGTCAGCGCCATCATGAAAGCGGAGAAACGCCGTACCTTGAGATTTTTTGTTGACGAGTGCGACCTTTGAAAGGTATAATCCATGAGGTTATCGATTTTTTCGAGATGAAATTGACAGAAGACCGCGGTCTTCTTCGAATAGGAGCTATTCATGCTGACACAACCATCGACTGAGTCATTATTGCCGCTGGCCGAGAACAGATATGTCCTGGCCATGCTGGCAGCGCGCCGGGCACGCCAACTGACCTCTGGTGCCTGTCCCACCTTTGAGACGGAAACACCTAACCCGGTCACACTGGCCAGTGAAGAGATCGGCGCCGGGTCCGTTGTATACCGCTACGGGAAATGGGATGTCATTATCCCCGAACACCCCCTGATTATCGCTGCCCGGGAAGCCGCGCTGAGAGAGGCGCGCGCCAAGGAAGAAGAAGAGCGCCTGGAAGAACAAAGCCGCATGATGCGCCAGATCGACCGCTTGCCGGGCGAGGATGTGTTCGAGCAGGTGGGTATTTCCGCGGCCGACGCCTCACGTATTGCCGAACAACTGATCAGCCATGTGGCCCAGCTGGAGGAAGAAGAACGCAAGGCCGAAGAGGAGCCGGCTGAGGCGGTTGAAAGCGCGGAGGCTGAGGAATAAAATTTCGATTGGTTCCAAAAGCAGGATAAACGGGAGTAGGAATGGCAAGTAAGCAGCATGCCCTGGCAAAAATTGTCGCCTTGGCAGGAAACAGAGGTTTCGTCTACCAGGGCTCTGAAATATACGGGGGGCTGGCCAACTCCTGGGATTACGGTCCTTACGGTACCAGTCTGAAACAGCGCATCAAAGAGGCCTGGTGGAAACGCTTTGTCGACAGCTGCCCCCTGAATGTCGGTCTTGATTCCAGCATTTTGATGAATCCGGACGTTTGGGTCGCTTCGGGTCATGTCGGAGGCTTCTCCGATCCCATGATCGACTGCCGCAACTGCAGGACGCGCTGGCGTGCGGATCAGCTGATCGACGACTGGAACAGGAAACAGGGATTTTCCCTTTCTGCCGATGGATGGACCAACGAGGAATACGTGGCCTACATCCGTGAACACGGCATAGTCTGCCCCGCTTGCGGCAAACACGACTTTACCGATGTCCGCCAGTTCAATCTCATGTTCAAGACATTTCTTGGCGTGACGGAAGACAACCTGTCCCAGCTTTACCTTCGCCCCGAAACCGCGCAGGGAATTTTCATCAACTTCCGCAATGTCCAGCGGACTTCCCGGCGCAAGATTCCCTTTGGCATCGCGCAGATGGGTAAGTCTTTTCGAAATGAAATCACCCCGGGCAATTTTATATTCAGGACCCGCGAGTTCGAGCAGATGGAGCTTGAGTTTTTCTGTGAGCCTGGAACCGACCTTGAGTGGTTTGATTATTGGCGGAATTTTTGTTACCAGTGGCTTTTGGATCTGGGGATCTCGAAAGACCATTTGAGAATGCGCGATCACTCAAAAGAAGAGCTCTCTTTTTACTCACTGGCCACAACCGACATTGAATACCTCTATCCTTTCGGATGGGGTGAACTTTGGGGGATTGCCGACAGGACTGATTATGACCTGAAACAACACATGGAGTATTCGAAAGAAGATCTGCGGTATTTCGACCCTGAAAAAAATGAAAAATACATCCCCTACGTGGTGGAACCGTCACTTGGCACAGACCGCCTCTTGTTGGCGATTCTTTCGGAAGCTTACGACGAAGAAGAATTGGACAATGGAGAGGTTCGAACCCTTCTGCGTTTTCTGCCTTCGCTCGCTCCCGTTCAGATCGCTATTTTGCCCTTGTCCGGGAAATTGAAAGAGGGGGCGGAAGCGGTCTACCACCAGCTGATCATGCATTATCGGTGCGAATACGACGACCGCCAGTCAATCGGACGCCGTTACCGCCGCCAGGATGAGATCGGCACTCCCTACTGCGTGACTTTTGATTTTGAATCGCTGGAGGATCAGTCGGTGACGATCAGGGAACGGGACTCAATGGAACAGATCCGGCTTCCCATCGTCCAGCTTGTGGACTACTTTCGGGGGAGATTTGATCTGCCGTAATGGCTTTTGCTCTTGATGACGCCGGTACGAAGCCCGGCGCTTGACGGATAAAAAATTTGGGAGGATTTATGATGACGAAATACGTCTATATGTTTTCGGAGGGCGACGCATCCATGCGCGACCTTCTTGGCGGCAAGGGGGCCAATCTGGCAGAGATGTCCGGACTCGGACTGCCCGTGCCCAATGGCTTCATCGTAACAACCGAGGCCTGCAACCGTTACTATGCGGATGACCGGATCATCGCGCCTGAAATCCGCGATGAGATCTTTGAGAGACTCGCGGAAACGGAGAAGCAAACGGGCAAGGTCTTCGGCGACCCCAGCCGTCCGCTTCTTTTATCGGTCCGCTCAGGTGCCCGCGCCTCAATGCCCGGGATGATGGACACCGTACTGAATCTGGGCCTCAACGATGAGGTGGCCGCCGGATTGGCCAAGCTTTCGGGCAACCGCCGTTTTGTCTTTGACAGCTACCGCCGCTTCATCATGATGTTTTCTGACGTGGTCATGGGCATCTCCCGCAGCCATTACGAGGAGGCATTTGAGGCCGTCAAAAAAGAACGCGGCATCGAGGCCGATCTCGATCTGGACGCCGACGACCTGGAGCGGATCGAAAACGAATTCAAGGCCATCTACGCGAGAGAAAAGGGTGAACCCTTCCCGCAGGATGTCAAAGAGCAGCTGATCCTTTCCATCGAGGCAGTTTTTCGCTCCTGGAATACTGATCGCGCCGTTTATTACCGCAAGATGCATAACATTCCCTCCCATTGGGGAACAGCCGTAAACGTCCAGGAGATGGTCTATGGCAACATGGGCGAAACATCGGGAACAGGTGTTGCCTTTTCACGAAACCCCGCGACCGGGGAGAACAAGCTCTACGGCGAATACCTGATGAATGCCCAGGGTGAAGACGTGGTGGCCGGCGTACGCACCCCCTTTACCATCGACCATCTGGCAGAGCAGATGCCGGAGGCCTACCAGCAGTTCGCTGACATCGCCCACCAGTTGGAGCGTCACTACGGTGATATGCAGGATCTTGAGTTCACTATTGAGAACGGCAAGCTCTTCATTCTTCAGACAAGAAACGGCAAGCGCACAGCGACCGCGGCTCTTCAGATCGCGGTTGACCTGGTCGCGGAGGGTTTGATCTCCCGCGAGGAGGCGCTTCTCAGCATTGACCCCAAACAGCTGGACGCTCTGCTTCACCCGGCCTTTGATCCCAAAGCGCTGGAGGCGGGCAAACGCATCGCCAAGGGCCTGCCCGCGTCACCCGGCGCGGCGACGGGGCAGATTGCCTTTACAGCCGCCCAGGCGACCGAAGCCAAGGAGGCCGGCCGGCCCGTCATTCTTGTGAGAGAAGAGACGTCGCCCGAAGATATCCAGGGGATGGCGGCAGCAGAAGGTATCCTGACAACCCGGGGCGGTATGACCTCCCATGCGGCTGTTGTGGCCCGCGGCATGGGGAAATGTTGTGTTTCCGGCTGTTCTGAGGCCCTGATCAATGAGAAAGCCCAGACCATGACTATCAACGGCCACGTTTATGGCTGTGATGACTTCATCTCGCTTGACGGATCAACCGGTATGGTTTACGAAGGCAGCATCGCGACACGCGAAGCCGAGATGTCGGGCAATTTCCAGACCATTATGGAGTGGGCCGATGAGATCGCGGATATGGAAGTACGCACCAACGCAGACACCCCGCACGACTCACAGGTTGCGCTCGACCTGGGCGCCAAGGGGATCGGACTGACCCGGACGGAGCACATGTTCTTTGAGGCTGACCGCGTTTTCCTCTTCCGCCAGATGATCGTGGCCAGGACAGAGGAAGAAAGGCGCAAGGCGCTTGCCAAGATCAAGCCCATGCAGCAGGAAGACTTCCTCGGCCTCTTCCGTGTCATGGACGGCTACCCCGTCATCATCCGCCTGCTGGACCCGCCTTTGCATGAGTTCCTGCCGACGGCTGAAGAAGAGATCAAGGAGTTGGCGCAAGAGCTGGGCATTGCCTATGAGCGTTTGTGCGAAATCATTGACGAGCTCCATGAGTTGAATCCCATGCTGGGCCACCGGGGCTGCCGGCTGGCGGTCAGCTACCCCGAAATAGCTGAAATGCAAACGGAGGCAATCATCGGCGCCGCCTTGCAGGCAGCGGAAGAAGGCTTTTCAGTCAAGCCGGAGATCATGGTTCCCCTGATCAGTGAGGTCAAGGAGCTGGCCTACCTGAACGGCTTCATCAAGTCAACCGCCGACCGCCTGATCAAGGAATCCGGCCGGGAACTGAAATACTGGGTCGGTACCATGATAGAGATCCCACGCGCCTGCCTGACAGCAGACCAGGTGGCGGAAGAGGCTGATTTCTTCAGCTTTGGGACCAACGACCTGACACAGATGGCTTATGGTCTGTCGCGCGACGACGCCGGAAAGATCCTGGAAGCTTATTACCAGGCCGGTATTTTCGAAACCGATCCGACTGCCCATCTGGACCGCGAAGGTGTCGGCCAGCTGATGCATACAGCCGTCGAGCTGGGGCGCAAAGCGAAGCCGGGCCTGGAACTGGGCATCTGTGGTGAACATGGCGGCGACCCCTATTCGGTTGAATTCTGCCAGATTGTGGGCCTGGACTACGTTTCATGCTCACCCT
This sequence comes from uncultured Mageeibacillus sp., assembly GCA_964606165.1. Taxonomy (GTDB): domain Bacteria; phylum Bacillota; class Clostridia; order Saccharofermentanales; family DTU023; genus UBA4923. The sequence continues at coordinate 47,333 of CAZSFQ010000006.1, read as the reverse complement.
ACCGTGTGCCGATCGCCCGGCTCTCAGCCGCCCAGTCGGCCTTGAGGTACCCGCGCAAGAAATAAGGGGAGAAGCACAAGGCTTGATTGCAAGGGCACTGGAGGTCTACAATAAAACCTCCAGTGCCCTTTTATGAGGATCCGGAGGTAGAGGTTTATGGAGATTCAACAGACAGAATCCAGGCGGCGCATTCCCGAACTCGATTTTTTGAGGGGCTGCGCGCTCACCCTCATGATGTTCCACCACACCATCGGTGACCTGTACGATATCTACCACCAGGACTTTGTCGCCTTCCAGCACTCCTACTGGTTTTACGAAATCGGCCGCCCCTTGGTTCTCATCATTTTTCTGTCGGTCTCGGGCGCCAGTTCACGGTTTTCGCGCAACAGCCTGAAGCGCGGTTTCCGTATGGTGATCTTTGCCATTACCGCGACAGCGCTCAGTATTTTTGTGGATGGATTTACCGGCATCGGTCTTCTTTTATTCAATGTCATCCATGTTGTCGCCTTTTCAACCGTTGCCTACGCCCTGCTCGAGAGGCTGGCCGTCCGGCTCAAGTGGATTCCCGATCCCAATGCGGAAAAAGAGGAGGAAGGCGGGGACGCGGTAGAATACAGACGCCATCTCTTTCCCGGCCTCCTGATCATAATCGGTATGGTGTCCATTTTCGTTTCCACCCTCATCACACCCATCCTTCCCGCCTATTCCTCGAATCCCTTTCTTATCATGCTGGGAGCTCCCGCCAAAGGTGTTCATTTACTCGATCACATGCCGCTCTTTCCCTGGATTGGATTCTTCCTTTCGGGTGCTGCTGTGGGCCACACCCTTTACGCGACGGGGGAGGCTTTTACCAAATACGACGGCCGCTTCTACAAAATCAGCCGTCCCATCCGTTTTTTGGGACGCCATTCGCTTTGGGTTTATTTCGTCCATCAGCCCATTATCCTCTTCATCCTCTTCCTGCTGAACAAAACGGGAATCTTCGGATAAGACAGCATGGCCTTTCTGCTCCAAGCTGTCGGACATGGTGAAATGGCCGCCCTGGCCGATGTCACCCGTCTCTTCTTCGGCCAGCTACAAGAGACGGGGAAGGCCTCGTTTGCGGCCCCCTATCCTCACCCTCTTCATGTCGTCTCCAGGGCCGATCCGCCGGTTGAACCGGCGGAAGCGCGCGCCGCGTCCAGGTCCGGCAGCTCGGACCGGTCTGTCACCGTGACAACAGGAGAGGAAGGTGAAGGATCCGGGTCAGTAGCTGAGACCATACCGCTTCACGAGATCAGGCGGGTTTTGAAGCGCCAGCTCTACATCATTCTTTCGCGCGCGACCGGCATGACCTTTCCCTGGGGATCCCTGACGGGGGTGAGGCCGACCCAGGTCGCCCTCGATCTGGTCAGGCGATCGGGCGCCGCCAAGGCGAGAAGGGACCTCATCGATTACTGGCAGCTGACAGAATCAAAGGCGGGTCTGGCGGTTGAGACGGCAATCGCGGAAGAAAGACAATTGGGAAGTCTGGGAGCAAATGAGGCCATCCTCTATGTGGGCCTGCCCTTTTGCCCGGGCAGATGCCATTACTGCAGTTTCATCACCCGGGACGCGCATAAACAGCAAGCAAGCCTTGGCCGCTATGTGGATGCCGTGGTCAGGGAAGCCGAAGGTGTCTTTGACCATGACTTTCCTTTCAAAATCGCCGCTGTCTACTACGGCGGCGGCACGCCCACCAGCCTGCCGCTGTCTCTTTTCCGGCCCTATCTGGAAGATGTCCTGGCTACCGCGCCCCTGAAAGAGAATGCGGAGCTGACCATGGAGGCGGGGCGTCCCGACACCATTGACCGGGACAAGCTTGAGCTGATCCGGTCGTCGGGCTTTCACAAGCTCTGTATCAATCCGCAGACCATGCGGGAGGAGACCCTGCGGTCGATCGGCCGCCACCATACCGTCGGCGATACCGTGGCCGCCTTCCGCCTGGCCCGCTCCATGGGCTTTGCCGACATCAATATGGATTTAATCGCCGGACTGCCAGGCGAGGACGCCGACGACCTGCTTGACTCGCTTTGCCAGGTCATGGGTCTTGAGCCGGAAAGCATTACCCTTCACACCCTGGCCGTCAAGAGGGGATCCTATCTTGACCGCCTCTTCGCCGACCGCCAGGCCCTGCTGCCTGATCCTGCCCTGATGGAGGCGGTTGAAAGGGCCCACGACCTCCTTGGCCGAAACGGCTACCGTCCCTATTACCTTTACAAGCAGAAAAATTGCCGGTCCGGCCTGGAGAATACCGGATTCACGCGGGCGGAAGGCTCGCTCTACAATGTGGCCATGATGAGTGATCAGGTGCCTGTCGTGGGGCTGGGGAGCGGCTCAACCTCCAAGGTCATCCTGGAGCGCACAGCCAAACGCGTTCACAACCCCAAGGACCTTCTTGTTTACATGGACCGGGTACAGGAACAGATCGGCAAAAAGCGCGCCTTATTTCTTTCCGAACCGCAATAACAAAAGATCAGGCCTGGCGAAAAAACGGGCGTGGATATGGACGGTTCCAAGTCCCGCGCTCACAAGCATGGATAAATGATCGCCCAGGTCATACCGCCCCCGCCAGTACTTTTTGGCGCCGGCCGGCCGGATAAGCGGAAGGCCGAAGAATGTGACCTGGCCGTAGTGGGAATGTCCCGTGAGGATCAGACCCTTGCCTTGCCACGGCATAACACGGGGGAACCAGTCGGATTCGTGCACAAGGAAGAGCAGAAAAGGATCTCCCTGGGCTTGATCCGCCAATTGTCCGACCGCCTCATGGTCCAGACAAGGTACTCCGTGATGGGTGTTGGCGAAGCCCCACACGGGTATGCCGGCTAATTCAATTCCCCGGTTTTCAAGCAGGGTAAAGCCCGCCTGATCCAGGACCCCGCTCACCCATGCGCGAAATCGCGGTGCCTCCACATCGTGATTGCCAAAGACGGCCCACTTGCCCAGGGGGGCCTGAAGGGAGGACAGGGCGTCGATGACCATGGCCCGGAAAGCGGGATCCCGGAGGGGAGTTTTTTCCTCAACCAGGTCGCCGCCGAAAAAGATGGCATCCGCTTTCATCTTCATGATGGCCCTCATCTGCCTGTCCAGCTTACGCCGGGTCGTTGAGGCGCCGGTATGAAGGTCGGAGAAATACAGGATCCTTTTGCCTTCACTTTCCGGACCGGTTGCCGGAAGGGGAAATACCCTGGTCCTGATCCAGCGGGGTTCAAGAAAAAAACCGTAGAGCAAAAAGACGGCTCCGGCGGACAGAAAGACGAGCAGGAGGATCAGACAGGGATTCATGGCAATAAGCCTACACGAAGAGGAGCCCGGCCCGCAAGAGGCCGGGCCCGGACATGGAAAGCCCGGGCCGCCGGCCCGGGCTTTTCGAAACAGAGGATTTGTTGATGTGCTGGGTGCAGCGGCGTCCTATCCCAAAAAGGCAAATTTCAGGATAAACGCGAGAGCCAGGATGTACATGAGCGGGCTGATCTTTTTGAATTTCCCGCTGATCATGTTGATCAGAACGTAGAAGATGATCCCGAACATGATGCCGTGCGAAATACTGTAGAAGAAGGGCATGGCAAAGAGGGCAACATAGGCGGGGAGGGCTTCGGAGATGTCGTTGAAGTCAACCTTGAGGATGGACGACAGCATGAGGAAGCCAACATAGATCAGGGCCGCCGAGGTCGCGAAGGACGGGATGGAGATGAAGATGGGTGACAGGATGATGGCAAGCAGGAAGAGAATTCCTGTTGTCAGTGCTGTCAGCCCCGTGCGGCCGCCTTCAGCGACGCCCGCGGCGCTTTCAACGTAAGTTGTGACCGTCGAGGTGCCGGCAACCGCGCCGACAACCGTGCCGACGGCGTCGGCCATGAGGGCGCCCTTGATTCTGGGCAGTTTGCCGTCCTTGTCAAGCATGTCCGCCTTGTCGGCGACGCCGATCAGGGTCCCCAGGGTGTCGAAGATATCGACGAAGAGGAAGGAGAACATGATGATCAGGAAGTCAGGGATATTGAAGTTGGCAAAGGCAGCGGGTGAGAACGCCTGGCCGGCAATCTGGCCGAATCCGGCAAAGTCAGGCAGGCCCCAATAGGGATAAAGCGAGAAGAGACCCGCTTCGGGGTTGGGCACGTAGAGTCCGACCGCCTGCAAGATAATGCCGATGATCCAGACGGCGAACATGCCGATCAGCAAGGCGCCTTTGACGTTCTTGTAAGCCAGGACGCCGATGATGAGTACGCCGACCAGGGTCAGGAGGGCCAGCAGGCCGACACCGCCCATGGTATCCTTGAAGGCAACCAGTTCGACGAGTGTAGCGCCCGGCTGGACCAGACCGGAATTCTGCAGGCCGATGAAGGCGATGAAGAGTCCGATACCGGCACCGACTGCGTGCTTAAGCGTGAGCGGAATGGCGTCGAAGATGGCTTCGCGGACATTGGTCAATGAGAGCACAATGAAGATCAGGCCCTCGACGAAGACGGCGAAGAGCGCGAACTGCCACGAATACCCCATGCCAAGCACGACGGTAAAGGCAAAGTAGGCGTTGAGCCCCATGCCGGGTGCCAGCGCAAAGGGCAGGTTGGCCATAAAAGCCATGCAGATGCAGGCGATGGCTGATGACAGCGCCGTCGCAATCAGAACACCGCCCGGATTCATGCCCGTCACACTCAAGATATCGGGATTGACGGCCAGGATATAAGCCATCGTCATAAACGTGGTCAAGCCGGCCGCAAGCTCACCCTTCACGGACACGCCGTGTTCTTTGAGCTTAAACGATTTTTCTAACATAAATACCTCCTCAAGAATCCTCTGTGGAGAAATCTCCTTTTTCAAGTTAGCATTGATTTATGAACATATCATTAACACTGACACAATTGAGCGGCCCGAAACAGCCGGATGAATAGACAAGGCCGTCTTTTGACGCCTGTGGGCTTCCCTTTTTGTTTGACACAAAGAGCTGCCTGACACTATAATCATTTGGATATTGGTATGACTGCCTGGACCCGGCCACCTGTGTGAACCGGGCAAGAAGGTGATCAATAAGGAGAAGTCCATTCATGTACGAAAAAGTAGACAGCGGTCTCGATTTTGTCCCGCGTGAAGAAAGAGTCCTGGCCTTTTGGAAAGATCAGGACATCTTTAACAAGTCAATGAAAAACAGGGAAGGCGGACCGATTTACTCCTTTTTCGACGGCCCGCCGACTGCCAATGGCATGCCGCACGCCGGCCATGTGCTGACCCGTGTCATTAAGGACTTGATTCCGCGCTACCGGACCATGAAAGGTTATTACGTACCGAGAAAGGCCGGCTGGGATACGCACGGACTGCCTGTTGAGCTCGAGGTCGAAAAAAGACTGGGCCTGGACGGCAAGGATCAGATCGAGGCCTACGGGGTTGAGGCCTTTATTAAGGAATGCAAGGAATCGGTCTGGAAATACAAGGGGGAGTGGGAGGAGATGTCGGAGCGCATCGGCTTTTGGGCCGACATGGAGCATCCCTACATCACCTACGAGAACGACTACATCGAATCAGTCTGGTGGTCGCTGAAGCAGATCTGGGACAAGGGACTGATCTACCAGGGCCACAAGGTAGTCCCTTACTGTCCCCGCTGCGGAACCTCGCTTTCGAGCCACGAGGTGGCGCAGGGTTACCGCGACATCAAGGAGCGGTCGGTATACGTGCGTTTCCGGGCCAAAGACCAACCGGACACCTACTTCGCCGTGTGGACCACCACGCCCTGGACCCTGCCGTCCAACCTGGCGCTTTGTGTCAACGCCAAAGAGCATTATGTGCTCTGTGAGGTTGACGGTGAGCCGGACGGGTCGGCAGGCAAGCCCCGCTACATCGTTGCCCAGGCTCTTTGTCATCAGGTATTCGGGTCGGACGCGCGGATTTTGGAGACTTGTCTGGGCAGCGACCTGCTGGGACGTGAGTACGAACCCCTTTACCCTTTCGGGATTGAAACGGTCAAACAATCGGGCAAGCGGGCTTACTATGTGGTCGCCGACCCCTATGTCACCCTGACGGACGGCACGGGGATCGTGCACATCGCGCCGGCCTTCGGTGAGGATGACGCGCGGATTGGCCGCGCCAACGATCTGCCGCTTATTCAATTTGTCGCTGAGGACGGAACCATGACGGATGAAGTGGAAGGCTTCGCCGGTGTCTTTGTCAAGGATGCCGATGACGGCCTGGTAGAGCTGCTTCGCGAATGGAATCTCCTGCTGTCCGAGGATATGACCGAGCACACCTATCCCTTCTGCTGGCGCTGCGACACGCCGCTCATCTATTACGCCCGGACGGCCTGGTTCATCGAGATGACCAAGCTGCGTGACCAGCTTCTTGAAAACAATGCCAGGATCAACTGGATTCCGGCCCATATCGGCCCCGGCCGCTTCGGGCATTTCCTGGAGAGCGTCATCGACTGGTGTATCTCGCGTGAACGCTACTGGGGCACACCCTTGCCTGTTTGGCAGTGTGATTCATGCGGTAAGCTTCATATGGTTGGCTCCATCGCCGAGATGAAGGCCATGTCTCCCGACTGCCCCGGGGATATTGAGCTGCACAAGCCCATGATCGACCAGGTCCATCTGACCTGTCCCTCATGTTCCGGGGTCATGACCCGGGTTCCGGAAGTCATCGACGGCTGGTATGACTCCGGCGCCATGCCCTACGCGCAATACCACTACCCCTTTGAGAACCAGGAGCTGACCCGGGAGCGGATGCCGGCCGATTTCATCTCCGAAGCCATCGACCAGACGCGCGGCTGGTTCTACAGCCTGCACGCGATCAGCACAGCCCTCTTTGATGAAGAGGCCTACAAGACCTGCCTGGTCCTCGGACACGTCCTGGACAAGGACGGCATCAAGATGTCCAAACATCTGGGCAATATCGTTGAACCCGGCCACATCCTGGATGTGGAGGGGGCTGACGCCATGCGCTGGATGTTTTACTCCGGCAGCCAGCCCTGGCTGTCCGCGCGTTTTTCTGAAGACTCGGTCAATGAGGCCAAGCGGCGGTTCATGGGAACCTTCTGGAACACCTACGCCTTTTTTGTCCTTTACGCCAATATTGACCGCTTCGACCGGGTCGAGTACCAGGACTTCCCCGTCGGTGAATTCAAGACGGTTATGGACCGCTGGATTGAAAGCAGGCTGCATTCGCTGATCAAAGAAGTGGATCACAGATTGGAGATCTGCGATATCACAACGGCGGCCCGGGCCCTGGAGGCTTTTGTCGAAGACCTTTCCAACTGGTATGTGAGAAGATCTCGGGAGCGTTATTGGGGGCCGGATATGGACACAGACAAGATCACCGCCTATGTCGTTCTCCACGATATCCTGGTGACCATGACCTTGGTCATCGCCCCTTTCACCCCTTTCATGGCGGAGGCGGTTTACCGGAATCTGGTCGCCGGACGCATCCCCAATCGGCCTGAAAGCGTTCACCTGTGTGACTACCCCCTGGCGGATGAGGAGAAAATTGACAAGGCGCTTGAGGACCATATGCAAGGTGTGCTTGAGCTCGCTTCGCTTGGCCGGGCAGCCAGAAACAATGCCCAGCTCAAAATCCGCCAACCTCTATCAGAGCTGGTGGTCGTTGGCATGGAACCACTGTCTGAAGAGCTGTCCGCCCTGGTCCGCGACGAACTTAACATCAAAAAGGTCAAGTTTGAAGAAGACGACGGAAGCCTGATCGATTACAGATTCAAACCGCAATTGAGAACGCTTGGGCGGCTGATGGGCAGTGATCTCCCTCAGGCGCGCTCCCTGATCGAAGCCTTGCCTGGCCGGGCGACCATGGATGAGCTGGAGCAAAATGGACAGATCAAGCTTGCTGTCGGCGATACAGTCTACGGCTTGACAGCTGATGACCTGCTGGTTGAGGAGATCCCGGCAAAAGGCTATGCGGTTGAAAGCGCCGGTAGTGTCAAGGTGGCGCTGGCAACCGGCTTGACCCGGGACTTGATCGAGGAAGGCTTCGTCCGCGAGATCGTCAGCAAGATCCAGACCATGCGGCGCTCCAGCGGATTTGAGGTCACTGACCGCATCCGGCTTTACGTCGCCCGCGGCCAACAGGACGCCGTGATCGACGGCCACGCCGAAGCCATCATGGCAGATGTCCTGGCGGAGCAGTTGATCTACTTCGACGGGGATGACGCGGTTCCTGACGGCATCAAGCCGCAGCAATGGGATATCAACGGGCACCCCATGACCTTTGCTGTTGTCCTTGCGTCAGATTTGAGCTGACCGGGCCATGGACACTCCCGGACCAGGGCAGAAAAAGCGGCCGGGAGCTGCCGCGCTTGCCGCGCTGACCCAGAGCGCCCTCATTGCCGCCCTTTACATGGCGCTGACCCTGGTCACCCCTTTCATGAGTTTCTCTTTCATTCAACTGAGACTGGCGGAAGCACTGACCGCGCTTCCTGCCCTTTTTCCTTCTGCCATCGTGGGTGTGTTCGCCGGCTGCCTTCTGGCAAATCTTCTCAACCCGGCCCCGCTCGGACTGGTTGACATCCTGGGCGGCAGTGCCGTCACTCTGCTGGCGGCTCTTTTGACCTGGCGCCTGGCAAAACCCTGGCGCCGCTGGCTGGCCGGGGAGGCGAGGGGAGAAAGGCCGGAGCCCAAAGGGTTTTGCAGCCGGGATTTAACGGCGCGGCTGGTGCCTCTGCTGCCTCCCGTCCTGCTTAACGCCCTGGTTGTCGGCAGTTACCTGCCTTTTTTGATCCGGCCCGGCCAGGTCAGTCCGGCCCTGCTTGCCGGCAGTGTTGGAGCCCTCTTCCTTTCCCAGTCCCTGGTTGTGTATGGGATCGGCTTGCCCCTCTTGTCGGCCTTGAAAAAGACGCCTTGGGCACGGCGCGTCTATCTGACTGAAAGTGAATCCCTGAAAGGCCAAAGAAGAAAATGACGGCTGGCGGACATTCACATTATTTCGACCCCGACCCGGGCACAGCCCATCAACCCTTCCTGGTTGAAGCCGAATGGGAAGGTCTTGTCTTTCAATTTCGCACGGACAGCGGTGTGTTTTCACGGCATCGTCTGGATCCGGGCACCGATCTGCTGGTGAAGACAGTTCTGGGGGAGTTGAGAGACCGGCAGGCCAGCCTTCTTGACCTGGGCACAGGGGTTGGTGTCATGGCTGTTGCGCTGGCAAAACTCCGTCCCCGGCTGGAGGTTACAGGCAGCGATATCAACAGGCGCGCGCTTGAGCTGGCGGCTGACAACGCGAAGCGGGCCTCTGTAAGCGGCCGTGTCCGTTTTGTCGAATGGGACGGTGTGCCTGAGGGAATCTTCGACCTTATTTTGACCAACCCGCCGATCCGCGCGGGAAAGGAAACTGTTTACCGCATCTTTCAGGAGGCGGCAGAGAGCCTGACACCAGAGGGAAGCCTCTATCTTGTTATCCGGGTCAAGCAGGGGGCGGCGTCGGCCAGGCGCGAGCTCGGATCTTATTTTGGCCAGGTGGTGACCCTTGCCCGGGCAAAAGGGTATCATGTGCTCAAGGCCTCGCAGGCAAGAAAGAGGGCGGAAGAGTGATTTCCATCAGCGCGATCGGGCAGGACAGCCATCGGTTTTTGCCGGAAGACGACCCGGCGGCAAAAAACAGGCCGCTGGTGCTGGGAGGCGTGGTGATCGACCAGGGCCCCCCATTGGAAGGTAACAGCGACGCTGACGTGGTCCTGCACGCTTTGACCAACGCCATCTCAGGACTTTGCGGGGAACGCGTCCTGGGTGAAGTCGCGGACGCCATGTGCCAGGGCGGGACTGTCGACAGCCGCGCATACGTCAGCCGGGCCCTTTCGTCGCTGGGGGACATCCGCCTGACCCACCTGTCCTTTTCAATCGAGGCTAAAAGACCGCGTCTTGCCGGCCTGATCGACCGGATGCGGGGGGAGATTGCCGGCCTGGTCAAGCTTCCCGTGTCCCGCGTCGCCCTTACGGCAACGACGGGGGAAGGGCTGACCTCATGTGGGCGCGGTGAAGGGATTGCCTGCCTGTGTGTCGCTTCCGCTGTGCTGCCCGCGCAGGATCCGTCCCCTAAATAAAGCAGGAGTCAAAGAACTCTTTCCAGGCTGACAAGATCCGCTCCATTTCTTCAATTCCACGGCTCAGCCGCTCGTATTCAGCATCCATCCACTCCGCGTCCAGATCGTTGCCATCCGGCACAGGCTGGCGCCGGTAGACATGAAGCAGGGCGTAGGAAGCCCGCATGAATAAGGGCCGCGGGAGCGCCCTTATCCCCTGAAAGAAGGCTTTCCCCTTTTTCAGGGCCACAGCCGCCGGCAGGGCGCTGATCATGGTTTCAGCTTGGTTGAGCTGGCCTTGGCATGACTGGATGATGGCCTGTGGTGCCGCCAGGATTCGCATGAAGCGACGCGTCCGGAGGAAGCGGTCGACTCCTGCCTCTGTCAAAAAGCGGAAGGTCATGCCGCCGAAGCTGAAAAAACCGGCGGGAATAAGCAGCAGGAGAGCCGTTGACGCGTGTGTGGTCAGAAGAAAAAGAACCATCATGATGAAAAACAGGGCGGCAAAGGCCAAAAAGATCAACTTGAAAGAAGCGGTCAGTTTCATATTGTTCAGGCCCTTGTGATTGAACTCCCGGTCGACCTGTGTCCGGAAACGTTGGGCAAGCTCTCTAAAATCGGGATTGCGCGCAGCGGTCCGCAAGCGCTCAGGGGCCAGTACGTGGTCGTAAAGCTCATCAGCTGAAAACAGCCACTGCAAAAGAAGAATCTCACCGGCCGAGAAAGCAGAGAAGTCGTTGCGGCCGGGGTTGCGCCACTCAAAGATTTCATCGCGCCAAACCACCTCCTTGCGGTTGACCAGGTGAAGGAGGGTGCCCAGGAGCAGGAGCGAATCCGTGGGGCGGATTCGGGCGAGCTTGGCAACCATGGCGGGTGTTTCGGCAAGGGGCCAGAGCGCGAAGTCTTTTTGCAGCCGCTTTACTTTCATGATCTGAAGCAGGTAAAGGGCAGCGTAGATCAGGAGGCCGGCCATGACCAGGGGGACAACAACACTTGTGATGGAAAGGCGAAGCATGCCAAACCGGCTCAGGTAGCTGGATTGCCAGTCCGCCCGCTCGAAAAGGGAGGCAAGGGGCGTGTCATCGGAGGCGGTGAGAATCAAGGGGAAGCTGCTGCCGGGCATGCTGATGATCAGGCCGATTCCGTCGATCTTGTAAAAAGCCTGGTTATCGATGTAGGAAATACTATGCCCCTCGCCTTTGCTCATGGTCATGGCCCGGATGGAGATTGGCTCGACCCGGGTCAGGTCCATACGGACTCCTTCGGGGAATTGGATGGTCCATTTCATTGTTTCGACACGCGTGTCAGGACGGACGGCAAGCAAGGAGCCCGATACCAGCGCCTTGCCCTCTTTCATGACCAGACCCCGGTTCCACTGGTAGGTGATACGGAAGATGTAGCCGCCTGAAAGGCCGGTTGTGGCGACATTTACCCGGATTCTGTCCTTCTTGCGGGAGGTCGTGTAGGAGAGGGGCAGTGTTTTCAGTTTGTCGCCCGGGGGTATTTGAATGTACTTGCCCCTGTCTTCCCCTTCCACCTTGGCCAGCTCAATCATTTCAAGGTGAGGTTCGCCTTCCAGGGGGAAGATCAGATCAAAGGGAATCGTCGTTTTTTTCCCGCTGAAATGGTAAGTAATAGTCTCCACGACATCGACGGTTCCGTCCAGATTGATCCGGATGTCGGCCTCGGCCTTTTCAACCAGGGTGCCGGTCCCGCCCTCTGCGGCGTAAACCTTTGGAGCCGGAAGAAGCAGCAGGCACAAGAGGCAGGCGGCCGCCGCGGCCAAAGAGGCGGATCGCCGGATCAGGGCCCTGCCCGAGTTTTTGTTTTTCCTGGATAGCACTGGCTGCATGGTCGTTTGCAAAGCCTCCTCTTTGCCCCTTCCCCGGCTTCTTTATTTGACGTTCAAGTGATATTCATTGTATACTACTCGGGAACTGTGAATCCTCTAGGGTTGCTCAGAGTCCACTGTGAGGGGAGGGATAAGGTTGACGGAGATTCGTGTAAAGGAAAATGAATCCCTGGACAGTGCGCTGAGACGTTTCAAGCGTTCCTGCGCTCGTTCCGGCGTGCTGGCTGAAGTACGCAAACGCGAACACTATGAAAAACCCAGTGTTAAACGCAAGAAAAAAGCCGAAGCCGCCAGAAAGCGCAAGCGCTGATTTTTCAAGGACGACAAAAGAGAGGTTCGTTGCGTCTGACAGCGGACCTCTTTTCTATGGAAGAGAAGGCAGGAAAAGTCCCCGTGCATCAAGAGATTTCCAGACAGGAATTATTGAACTGGCTGATGCCGGTTCCTTGGGAACTGGTCGAGGACCCCGCTTGGCGTGAGAGCGGCAGGCCTGTTTTGGACCGGGTCCTGGAGGCGCGGGGCATTGACACGGAAGAAAAACGAAGGGAGCTGTTCGACGCTTCCTTTGACCAGCTTCCGGATCCCTTTCTCTTTCGCTCCATGGGGGAGGCCTGTCATTTGCTTGAAAGCCACCTGGACAGGGGGCATCCCCGCATTCTCATCTTCGGCGACTACGACGCGGACGGGCTGACAGCGGCTGCCCTGCTTTCCTGCTATTTGACAGAGCGGGGACATGAAGCCCATATCCTGATTCCCGACCGTTTTGATGACGGCTACGGCCTTTCGCCCGCCCTGGTTGACGAGATCGAACTCCACCGGCCCGACCTCGTGATCACCGTCGACACAGGAACTTCATCACCTGACCTGGTCAGGGATTTGATGGACCGGGGCATGGATGTCATCGTGACTGATCACCACCTGGCGACACAGGCTTTTGAAGAGGCGGGAGCGCCTCTGATCAACCCCATGCTTGCCGGGGAAACCTATCCATTCGCCCAGCTTTCGGGCGCGGGGGTGGCCTTGATGCTGACTCTGGCGCTTGACCAGATGCGGGGCAGGATCGCGGATTGCCGGCCCCGCCTGCTCGTCCTTGCCGCGGTCGGCACGGTTGCCGATGTCATGCCGCTTGTCGGCGTCAACCGGATCATCGTCCGGGAAGGGCTGGCCGCTTTTGAAAGATCTGCGCCGCACGGCTTACGGTCGATTGACCGGCTGGGGCGAAGCGACAAGGGCTTGACGGCCCGTGATATTGCCTTTTCCCTGGCTCCCCGGCTGAACGCGGCCGGCAGGATGGGTGATGTCAGGCTGGCGCTTGATCTCTTGCTGGAAGAGGACCCTGCCAGGGCCGGGCATCTGGCGCGGGAACTTGATCAGCTGAATCAAGAGCGCAGGCTGGTGGAACAGGACATTTTTTCACAGGCATTGGATGCGGTGACCAGCCCATGCTGCCACGGAGCGTCCGCCCTTGCCATCGCTGTCGGCAAAGGTTGGCACGCCGGTGTCATGGGTATCGTCAGCTCCCGTCTGGTTGAGAAATTGCGTGTGCCTGCCATTACCCTGAATGAGGAAGACGGCCTGCTGACAGGCTCGGCGCGCAGCTATGGCAATCTCGATTTGATTAAGATCCTCCACACGGCCGCACCCCTGATGGAGAGGTACGGCGGTCACGCGGGCGCCGCGGGTTTGACCCTCAAGGCAGAAAATCTGGATGCTTTCCGCGACAAGATTACACAGGCAGTCGAGGCGATTCCCCGAAAGGAGCGTCAACAGGCCCACCTTGCCGACATCGCCCTGACAGGCGGTGAGCTCCAGGCAGACCTGATCAGGCAATTTGATACCTTCGAGCCGACAGGGAACGGTTTCGAGCGCCCCCTTGTCTGGATGGAGGATTTGACCGTCGAAGGCATGACCCGGGTTGGTGACGGACGGCACCTCAAGTTCGCGCTTCGAACACCTGATCCCTCCATGCTCTTGTTCGACGCGCTTCTTTTCAACCGCAGCGGTGAGGAAGCTTTTTATAGACTTGGGGATACTGTCGAAATCCTGGCCGTTCCCGAGATCAACCGCTGGCGCGACCAGGAAACAGTACAAATGAGGTTGATCGAGCTCCGGCCGGCCCGCCACGACGGGGTGAATGACCGGGCTGTCAAGGACTACGGCAGATGGTTGGAAAAGGCTGAGACGGATGAAAAGGAATTGGAAGACCAAGGCCTGTCGCTTCCCGCCTCCCTCTTCCGGTCGCTTTGGAAAATCCTGGAATCGCTTTGCGATTTGAAAGACAGGTCCCTGACCTTTCTGCCCCTTCGTCTGGCATGGCTCCTGTCACACCGTTATAATGAGGAAGCAAAGGCTCTTGAAGTTCTGCTGGCGCTCGCCATCTTCGACCAAGCCGGCCTTGTTCGCCTGAGCGATAAGGGGGACGGGAGCTTTAGCTGCACCAAAATTGAACAGGAAGGGAAAAGACCCGCACTGTCAGATTCCCCCTTGTGGGAGAAAATGAAGGCGCTGGGGGTGGCCGTCGAATGATGGAGCCGGTTGTTTACACAGCGGTACAAGTCGAAATACTGGCAAAAACAGACGCCGAGATGGACCGGTTTATTGAGAGCTGGAAAAGAGCGGCGCACCAAGACGATGCCTCGCTTCTCGCTGCCGCTTACAACTTGTCCAAGGAGGCCCACAAAGATCAGTTTCGAGCGACCGGCGAACCCTACATCATTCACCCCGTCGCCGCCATGAAAATCCTCTTTGACCTGGGATTGGTCGATGACCACACGCTGGCGGCCTCGCTGGTTCACGATACGGTTGAAGACACCGACGTGACCCTTGATGAGATCAGGGAAGTCCTGGGAAAGGATGTTGCCGAGCTTGTCGATGGTGTCACCAAGTTATCCCGGATCTCCTACTCTTCGAAAGAAGAGATGCAGGCGCAGAATTTTCGAAAAATGTTTCTTGCCATGGCCAAGGACATCCGTGTCGTCCTGATCAAGCTGGCAGACAGGCTTCACAACATGCGCACCATGAAATACAAGGAACCGGACAAGCAGGTGGCGACCGCACGTGAAACTTTGGACATCTACGCGCCCCTTGCTGCCCGCCTCGGCATTCACCGGATCAAGTGGGAACTTGAGGACCTGAGTTTGCGCTACCTGGATCCCGATGCCTACTATGAGCTGGTCGGCATGTTGTCCCAGCGCCGTTCAGACCGTGAGGAATATTTGAATGAAATCACGGAGGAACTGACCATAAAGATCGCTGCCATGGGGATCGCGGCCGAAATCGAGGGCAGGCCCAAGCATTTTTACAGCATCTACCGCAAGATGAAGACCCAGGCCAAGCAGCTTGACGAAATCTACGATTTATTCGCCACCCGGATCATCGTTCCAACCGTCAGTGAATGCTACGCTGTTCTCGGTCTTGTGCACGAGCTTTACAAGCCCATTCCCGGAAGATTCCGTGACTACATCGCCATGCCCAAGACAAACGGCTATCAGTCTCTTCACACTACCGTCATCGGTCACAGGGGGATTCCCTTTGAAGTTCAGATCCGGACCGAGGAGATGCACCGGACGGCAGAATACGGCATCGCGGCCCACTGGCGCTATAAAGAGGGCTCGACGGAGAAAAGGCAGGATATCTTTGAGATTCGCCTGTCCTGGCTCCGTCAGCTTCTTGAATGGCAAAGCGATATGAGCGACGCCCACGACTACATGGATGCCCTGAAGGAAGGCCTGATCCCCGAGGAAGTCTTCGTCTTCACGCCCATGGGCAAGGTGATCTCGCTTCCGTCGGGCGCTGTACCGGTCGATTTCGCTTATCACATCCACAGTGATATCGGCAATTCCATGTACGGGGCCAAGGTCAACGGCCGCATGGTCTCACTGACTTACGAACTGAAAAACGGGGATATCGTCGAGATCCTGACCTCCGACAAGGTGCGCGGTCCGTCGCGGGACTGGCTCAATATCGTCAAGAGCGGCACGGCCCGCAACAAGATCTCATCCTGGTTCAAGCGCGAACGCCGTGATGAGAATATTGTCCGGGGGCGTGAGCTCCTGGACCGCGAAATCCAAAAACTTGGCTTTCATTCGTCGGACTTCCTGAAAAAAGAGTTTTATACGCCCATACTGAAGCGCTACTCCATTCATTCGCTTGACGACCTGCTGGCCGGAGTAGGCTATGGCGGCCTTCCCGCGGGACGGGTCGTTCCCAAACTTCGGGATGCTTATGTCATGTCACTGCCGGAGGAAGAAAGGGTCAAGCTTGGTTACCGCGTTTCCAAATCGGGCCAGGTCATCTTCAATCCGTCCAATCTGCTGGTGAGCGAGGCGCTGATTCTGGACAAGGCCGCGCCGAAAATAGCTAAAAAAAGACAGCGGAAGCTGCCCGATATTCCGGTCAAGGTGCGGGGGCTTGACAATGCCCTGCTTAAAATGTCGCGGTGCTGCAACCCTGTGCCGGGGGACCAGATTATTGGCTACGTAACGCGCGGGATGGGGGTGGCCATCCACCGGATTGACTGTCCCAATATCCGCAATATCCTCAACTCTTTCGACCGGTCGCCGGAGGACGCCGAGCGTGCCTCGCGCCTGATTGATGTCGAGTGGACGACACAGGCGCCGGAATCGCACCACAAGTACCCGGTCGATATCCGGATTATCGCGCGCGACAGAACCAATCTTCTGGCAGAAATATCAGCGGCCATCGCCGATGAGCAAATTCCCGTCCAGGCGGCCCGCATCTCGTCGGCCCGCGATATCAGCGCCAATCTTCTTCTCACCGTTGAAATTGAAAACCAGGAACAGTATGACAAGCTGGTAGGCCGGATCAAGGCCATCGACAGCGTTGTCAGCGTCTCACGCGGTCACAACTGATTCAAATGGCGACGACAGCCACCATGACGACCGGCCTTCTTCTTGTCAGTTCGAAGAGGGTCTTTTGGATCTTGTCTTTCATGTCATCCGATGTCATGTGAGCGCCCAGCGGTTTTTTCTTGCTCCACAATTCGCCGGCGATTTCCTTGACCCGCTCCTGACAAAGTTCAATGACGTGCTTCATCTCACTTTCGTAGATGAAGCCCTTGGCCTGAACGACAGGGTCGCCGTAGAGGCGGTTGGCCTGGGCATCGATGACGATGGTGACCGAAACGACGCCTTCATCCGCCAGACGGAGACGGTCGTTCAGTACGTACTCGTCAACGTCGCCCATGCCCGACCCGTCGATCAGGATACCGGCTCCCTCGGTATAGCCGGTGAAGTTCAGGCTGCCGTCTTCCGAAAATTCGAGGATCTCGCCGTTTTTCGAAAGCACAATCCGCTCATTGGGAATCCCCATCTTGCTGGCCAGCTCCGCGTGCCGGTAGAGCATGCGGAATTCGCCGTGCGAGGGGATAAAATAGCGGGGCTTTGTCAGGGTCAGGATCTGCTTCAACTCATCCTGGCAGGCGTGGCCTGAGGCGTGGACTTCCGATAGCGATTCGTAGATTACCTGGGCCCCTTTCATGAAGAGCTCGTTGACGACCCGGTAGATGGCCTCTTCGTTGCCGGGGATCATGCTGGACGACAGGATTACCGTGTCGCCTTCCATGATTTCCGTGCTGCGGTGTTCCGAATAGGCCAGCCTCGAAAGGGCTGACATGGGTTCACCCTGGCTTCCGGTCGCCAGGATGACGATTTCTTCCGCGGGAAAGCTGTCGATGCTTTGGATATCCATGATGGTGGACGGCTGGTAGGAAAGATAGCCCAGGCTGTTTGCCGCTTCAAAGACATTGAGCATGCTCCGCCCCAGGATCAGTACCTTGCGGCCGAATGACTCGGCTGTTGAGATGACCTGCTGCAAGCGGAAGACATTGGACGAGAAGGTGGCTACTATGATTCGGCCCGCGGCTTCGGAGAAGATATCCTTGAAGGCCTTGCCGACCTCCCTTTCCGACAGGGAGTGTCCCGGCCGCTCGGCGTTGGTGCTCTCGGAGATGAGGGCCAGGACGCCGCGGTTGCCGATCTCCGCGATTTTCCCCAGATCGATGGGATCCACCGTGGTCGGTGTGTAGTCGATCTTGAAGTCCCCTGTAAAAAAGACGGTTCCCACGGGTGTCGTCAGGGCGATGGAGACCGCGTCCGCGATCGAATGGTTGACATGGATAAACTCAATCCCAAAAGCCCCGATTGAAAGTGAATCGCCGGCCCGTACGACCTGGAGCTTTTTGCTTTCCACTTTGGGACGCGTATTCTCGAGTTTGATCTCGATCAGCTTCATGGTCATGGGCGTCGCGTAGACGGGGACATCGAATTCCTTTAAAAGCCAGGGCAGGGCCCCGATATGGTCTTCGTGGCCGTGCGTGATCAGAATCCCGCGAATCTTGTCGCGGTTCTCCCGAAGGTAGTGAAAGTCCGGGATGATGATATCGATGCCAGGCATCCTGGTATCAGGAAAGGCCATGCCGCAGTCGATGACGATCAGGTCATCACCGTATTCAAAGACGGTCATGTTTTTCCCTATTTCGCGCATGCCGCCGAGCGGAATGACACGTAATTTTTGTCCAGTATTTTTCTTGCTTGTGCTTTCTATTTCTTCTTTTTTCTTTCGACTCATTTTCTGCTCCTATAATAAAGGGTGACTGAAAGCTGTCAGTCACCGCGAATGCGCTAACAATCAATGATAACATGAGATATTAAAAGGTGAGGGAGAAGGGAATATGGTACATAAAGGCACCGTAAGGCTTGAAACCGACAGGCTGGTTCTTCGCCGTTTCACTCTCGATGACGCCCCGGCCATGTTCAGTAACTGGGCCAATGATCCCGAAGTGACAAAATACCTGTCCTGGGAGCCGCACGCGGATCTTGGAGTGACCAGGGAGATTCTTCGGACCTGGGTGAACAGCTACGATTTCAAAAACTACTACAACTGGGCGATTGAGCTCAAAGAGGGCAATACCCTGATCGGCAGCATCGGCTCGGTTGAAGGCCGTGAGAACATCCGCATGGTTAACATCGGTTACTGTATCGGCAAACCCTGGTGGCATCAGGGCTACGTGTCGGAAGCCCTGGCCGGACTGATCCGTTTCTTCTTTGATGAGGTCGGCGCCAACCGGATTGAGTCCTGCCATGAGCCGGCCAACGTCCACTCAGGAGATGTCATGAAAAAGTGCGGTATGGAATATGAAGGACTGCACCGCCAGGCCATCTACAAGCCGGATGTGTTTGCGGACGCCTGTTACTACGCGATTTTGGCGGAGGACTACCGGAATCGGTAGGAATCGATGGCCTGTTCCCGGCTGTCCTCAACTTGATTCACCTACACCAATACGCGATAGGTTCTGGCGCGCAACAGATTTTCGGTATCAATTGATACCGAAAATCTTGACTTATTTCAATCACAAGTGCTAGGATTTTGCTGAGTATCCTTTTGGCAAAAGTACTTTTCCTTACGGATCGTGAGAGAAAGGCGGGAAAATGGAGATTCTGGAAACAGTAAGAAAGTTTTGCTTCGACTGTATGGAAGAGCATGATGTTCAAAGGGTCCGTTTGCCCGAAACTGTAACTTTTAAAGGTGAAGAGGTGGAGTTTGCGCCAACTTACGAGTATTGCCCCCATACCGACAATCTGCTTGAAACAGAAGACCTGATCAAGGCCAACGATCTGGCCATGAAAGATGCCTACAGGGAGAAGAGAGCTTTGCTGACCTCGGGCGACATCATCAGGATTCGAAAGCAATATGGAATCAGCCAGAAAGATTTTTCCGACCTGCTTGACTGGGGGAAAGCAACCATTACCCGCTATGAAAACCACCAGGTACAAGATGTCGCGCATGACGCCATCTTGAGAAAAATTGCTGAGGATCCCAAGTGGTTTATGGAGGTACTGGAAAAATCCAGGCACAAGATCACGGAAAGGGCATACGGGAAGTACCTTGAGAACGCGATGAAGGCCTTCTCGAAAAAGGAGAACTGGTATTTGACCACCTCGATCGAAGCTCATTATGCGGGATTTCAAGATGAAGCCATCAGGGGCGGGGTGGATCTGGATTTGAGCAAAGTGGTTGAAATGATCAACTACCTTGCGAAGAAAACGAAATACCTGTACACAGTCAGGCTTATGAAAATGCTTTGGTACTCAGATATGCTTCATTACAAGTACAAAGGAAGAGCGATCAGCGGTCTGGTTTACAGTGCGCTGCCCATGGGGCCGGCTCCGGAAAAATACGATTGCATTGTCAAGCTGGAAGGTGTGCATTATGAAATAGCCCCAGTCGGTGAAAATCTGGGATTCCGGTTCAAAACTCAATCGGATTTCCAGGTCAAAGAACTGGCGCGATCGGAAGTTGAAGTCCTGGATCAGGTCTTTAGCCAAGTGGGAACAATTAAAACAAAGGATCTTGTCAGCAGGGCTCACCAGGAAAAGGCTTACAAGCGTGCCAAAGGGAACACACCAATCGACTTTTGCTGGGCAAAAGACCTTTCGCTGGCTGTCCCGGCGCCATAACTTGCGCCGGCGCCGCCGCCCGTGTTAGAATACGCCTTGTTCATTGAACCGATAGTGACGCAGGAGGAAACAAGCGTGCCCAATATTAAATCATCCATGAAACGAGTGCGGTCGTCCCAGGCGAAAGCCGCCGCTAACAAGAGCCGTAGAAGTGAACTGCGGACCCTGGTCAAGAAGGCGATCGCTGCGAAAGAGCAAGGCCTTCCGGAGGCCGACGAGCTGGCCCGTACAGCCCAGGCCAAGATTGACCGCGCTGCCGCGGACGGCCTGATTGCCAAGAACACAGCTGCCAGGAGAAAGTCCCGTATCGCGCGCGTTCAGCCGCTCGACGCTTAAGCCTCGTCACAGGGAGCATCCTTGAAACGGCAGTGATCCTGCCGTTTTTTCAGGTTAGTACGATATAATCAATTTATGGAAAAAGAAGAGCATAAAAGAAAAAAATTACTGGTATCCGTCGCCGGCATGCTCACAGGCTTGATCCTGGCGACGGCTGCCTTCGCCTTCGGATATCTCTATTTTATCGTCGGTCTGCGCGATTTTGACCGGATCAAAGATCCCATCGCGATTGAAACTGATCTGTCGGGTGTCGACGCCCCCTCCAATATGAAGGAAGGGATGAAGATTCCCGTATTGCAGGATAAGCAGATTGAAAACATCCTGATCATCGGTTCCGATACCAGGAATCCCAATACCCATGGCCGTTCGGATGCCATGATGCTTCTGACCATCAACAAGAAGACCAGGTCCTTCCACCTGACCTCGCTGATGCGCGCCATCTACGTCAGCATACCGGATGATCCGGACCCGGCCTATAAGAAGAATTATTCTTCCAACTACATGCTGAACGCGGCTCATACCTGGGGAGGTCCCAGGCTCTTGATGAAAACGGTACAGCGCAACTTCCGGGTTGATGTTTCGCGTTATATCGCCACGGATTTTTCAGGATTCACCAAGGCCATCGACAAGGTCGGCGGCGTGACCATTGAGCTGACATCGGCGGAGGCGAAATATTTGAACAGCCTCGGAGCGGGCTCATTCCAGGCAGGCCCACAGCTTCTGAACGGCAATGCCGCCCTTCATTATTCCAGGATCAGAAAACTCGACTCCGACTTCAAGCGGATGGAGCGGCAGCGCAAAGTGATCATGGCTCTCTTCACCAAAATGAAGGGCAGCAATCCGGCCAAATTGACGGAAACAGTCGAGGCTTTGATGCCGGAGATCAAAACCAACCTGACGGACGGAGAGATGATGAACTATATTCTGGGGGTCGGTACATACAGCAGCTATTCCTTTGACCAGCTCATGCTGCCGATCGAAACCTACGACGCCAAAAAGTATATACGGGGCATGGAAATGTACGACATCGACTGGGTCGCGAATATCAAGGCCCTGCACGCCTTTATGGAGAGCTAGTATAAGCCGGCCATGACCGGCCGGACCCTGCGGGAAAAGACATCGGAGGTGTTGAGGTGATCATTCTGGGCCTTGACCCGGGTTACGCCATCACGGGATTCGGAGTCATTCTCTATCAGAATAAGCAGCTTAAGGCACTCGACTACGGTGTCATTAAGACTGACGCCGCAACGCCCTTTCCCGAGAGGCTGCTGGCCATCGATCAAGCCCTGAACGAATTGAACAGCCTCCACCAGCCCCATTGTTTCGCCATCGAGGAATTATTTTTCAGCCGCAATACAACGACGGCCATCGGCACGGCGCAGGCACGCGGTGTGGCAGTTGTCGCGGCCGCCCGTGCCGGCCTGCCCGTATACGAATACACGCCCATCCAGGTCAAGGTCGCGGTGACCGGTTACGGCAGGGCAGAGAAGAAACAGATCCAGGAAATGGTCCGGGTTCTTCTCAATTTAAAGAAGATGCCGCAGCCGGATGACGCGGCCGACGCCCTTGCGGTGGCCATCTGCCACGCGCATTCGGGTAACCGGGACGGCAACCTGGCGGTCGGCGGCTACCAGTAACAAAGGAGTACTCCATGATTGCCAGCATTACAGGGCAGATTACAAGAAAAGCGGAAGAATTCATCATACTGGAACAGGGCGGGATCGGTTTTCAAATCGAGATGGCCCCTGGCCTGATCGCATCGCTTCCACCGGCGGGACAGACCGTGACCATCCACACCCACCTCCACGTTCGCGAAAATGAGATGGGCTTGTTTGGTTTTTCCAATGAGGAAGAGAAAAACCTGTTCATCCTGGTCCAGACCGTGAGCGGCGTCGGCCCCAAACTGGCCTTGCAGGTGGTGGGCACCCTGACACCGGAAGCCTTCGCCCTGGCCATCCTGCAAAGCGATGTCGACCGCCTGACCCGGGTCAAGGGCATCGGCAAAAAAGGCGCGGCCCGCATGATTTTGGAACTGACCGACAAGCTGAAAAAATCGGGGATTGAGGTGCCGCAAACCGTACCGCTTCACGGTTCAGCTCCCGCTTCACCGGCCGCGGGTATTGCCGGCGAAACGGTTGCCGCCCTGATGGTCCTGGGTTACAGCAACGCGGAGGCCCTGGACGCCGTGCGGCGGGCCACACTTGAGGAAGCCGACACGGTCGAAAGCCTCCTGCGCCGCGCCCTGTCACAGATGGCCATGGTTTAGCGCCTCTCTTCTTTGGTATCCTGAAAGGGAAGGCGGGTAAAGGCCATGTTTGAATTTCAAAGCACCATGTCAGAGGAATATGAGGACCGGTTCGACGAAGAGCGCGTCCTGTCCCGAAAAGCGCTCAGCGATGAGACCGATGAACCGCAGTTGCGGCCACGGCGCTGGGGCGAGTACTTCGGCCAGGAAAAGGTCAAGGCTAACCTGGGCATCGCCATTGAGGCCACAAAAGCGCGCCGGGAGTCCCTGGATCATATCCTTCTTTACGGCCCCCCCGGGCTGGGGAAAACGACCCTGGCGGGCATCATCGCCCATGAGCTTGGCGTCGAGATGCGCATCACCTCGGGACCTGCCATCGAGCGGCAGGGTGACCTCGCGGCCATCCTGACCAACCTGCAGGAACACGATGTCCTTTTTATTGATGAAATACACCGCCTGAACCGGACGGTGGAGGAAGTCCTTTATCCGGCCATGGAGGACTACGCCCTCGACATTCTGATCGGCAAGGGCCCGTCTGCCCGGTCGATCAGGCTGGATTTGCCCCGCTTTACCCTGATCGGGGCGACGACCCGGGCGGGCCTTCTCACTTCACCGCTTCGCGACCGCTTCGGCATGATCCAGCGCCTCGACCTCTACGCGCCTTCCGAGATTACGCAGATACTGAGCCGCTACGCCGCCCTCCTGGGGGTGGGAATCGATGAGGATGGCCTGCGCGAACTGTCGACCCGATGCCGGGGAACGCCGCGTGTCGCCATCAGGCTGCTGCGCCGCATGCGTGATTACGCCCAGGTCAAGGGCGACAATATGGTCAACCGCGCCATCTGCGAGATGGGCTTGTCGGCGCTGGAGATTGACCCCGTCGGACTGGATGGAAATGACCGGCTCATCATGCGGGTCATGGCTGAGATGTATGACGGCGGTCCGGTCGGCCTGGATACGCTGGCCGCGTCGACCGGCGAAGACGCGGTGACCATCGAGGATATTTACGAGCCCTACCTGATGCAAATCGGTTTCATCGCGAAAACACCGCGCGGCAGGATTTTGACCCGGGGCGGCTTCGACCATCTGGGCCTGCCCTTCATCGAGCGCAATGCCAGGAATATTGGTGACGCCGGTCAGGTTTCGCTTCAGGAAATCCTGGAGTCCGGCCAAACGGATTAGTTGTTATTCATGAGTGAATGTCTTGAATTCAAAAAGCTCCTGCTTCACATCTGTTGCGGCCCCTGTGCCCTTTGGCCGCTTGAACGGCTCCTGGAGCAAGGCGTAGACCTGTCGCTTCTGTTTTACAACCCCAACATCCATCCGCAGGCGGAGTGGGAACGCCGTCTGGACAACGCGATCCGGGTGGCGGATCATTACCGGGTCCCCCTGATGGTCCAGGGGTCATCTTTGGAGCAGGAATGGCGGAGCCGGGCCAATGACGGTGATGACCGTTGCAGTTACTGCTACCGGGTGAGATTCTCCCATGTTGCGGAGCTGGCGGGGTCGCAGGGCTTTGACGCTATCAGCACGACCCTCCTGGTCAGCCCTTGGCAGAAGCGCGGCCGGATGCTTCTGGAAGGCCGGCGGGCAGCCGCTGACAGGGGGATCGCCTTCTTACCTTACGACTGGCGGGACGGCTACCGGAGGGGACAGGCCATGGCGCGTGACCTGGGCCTCTACAGGCAAAAATACTGTGGTTGCGTCATCTCTCTTGAAGAATCGTCTTTTCGTGAATCGATCGAAAAAGATCATCAGGAGCTGACCCGCAATTGCGAGGGATCGGCCGGCCTGACATAAAGTGTTTTGTATTCCTGGTAGCTGACATTGCCGGGCCTGGTGCCCGGAATTTTTTTGACATGGCGGACGGGGCAGTAATCGACTTCGACGGCGCTGCCCGCTCTTCCCGAGCCCGAATACCAGGCCGCGATGATGGCTGCCTCCTCGATGGCCGAAGGAGTGAATTCGCGGCCGCCCGCTGACAGAATGACATGTGATCCTGCAGAATTTTTGGCATGAAACCAAAGGTCGCCGCGTCCGGCTTTTCGAAGAAGGCGGTCGTTTTGCAAATTATTGCGGCCGCTGGTGATCAAAAAGCCGTCGGATGAACGAAAAAGCCGCGGCGGCGCCAACAATGGCTCCTCTTTGGCTCCGGCCTGTTTTTCTTTTTTGCCTGGCGGGCGCCTGGCTGGCTCTTTTCGCCTTTTCTTTGATGCCGGCTTGCCGGGCATCCGGTCCGCCTGCGGCGGCTGCCGGGCCGGTTGTTTCCCGGGGTCTTCGCGGGTCAGGTATTCATGTTCAAGCGCCGAGAGGTCCTCTTCCGTTTCCGCGTAACCGGCCGCCGCCCGCAAGGATTCAAGCCAGGCAAGCTCATCGAGGTCATTTCGCAGAAGTTTTGTCGCCGATTCGAGTTTTCGCTCCTTGCGCCTCGCGCTTCCAAAATAGCACTTGGCATTTTCAGCGGCTGTCAGCCGGGGATTCAGGGGGCAATAGAGTTGGCTGCCTTGCTCATGGTAGTTATCCAGGAGGACTCCCTTGGATCCCGGGGGGATGGTATGGATCCAGGCCAGGACCAACTCGCCCATAAGGCGGTCGTCAGCTGCCTCTTTGCCTGTGGTCACATCAGCCTCGTGGAGCTCTCTCTTTCTTTGCGTGCGCTTGATCTGCTCCTCAATTTTTCTTGCAATGGCATGCTGTCTCCGCTTGAAGCGGTCCATGGCGGCGGCCGCCTGGCTGTAGGCGGCAACTGCCTCGTAGATACAGTCGTAGGGGGCAAACCAGGGAAGCTGGGTCAGCTTCACCGCGTGGACGGCCATGGGATTGCCTTGGGGGCCGTCAAAATAGACAGCAGGCGAAAAATGCCCTCCGGCGATTTCCAGGCAAAGGGAGCGTAAGCTGTCCGCTGCTTGTTGCGGAGAGGGCCGGGTTCCGGCCCGGGCAAGCGCCTCTTCGCCGAGAAGCGGCGAAAAGCCGGCGACCTGCTGTGACAAGGCCCGGCCGGTCAAGGGCAGGGCCTCCAGTTCCTCCAGGATCCTGTCAACGCCTTGCCTGGCGTATTGGTCAGGGCCGGGCCGGTTCTGGCCGGGCGGGGGGAGATAGGGGTGGGCGGGCAGGGTTTCCCTGACGCGGTTGACCCGGTGGTCGATATGGCGCAGGGCGCCCAGGATCACATCCTCCCGGTTGACCAGCACCAGATTGGCGGTCCGGGGCATGCATTCGAAAAGGAGCCTTCCTTCTACCCCGTCACCCAGCTCGTCGACGGATCTGAAAGCCAGAATAAAAACGCGCTCCCAGGGCGGTGTGGTGATAGCCGTAATCCTGGCCCGCCTCAGGTGCTTGCGCAAAAGCATGACAAAAGAGGGAGGCGGGTTCAAGCCTTGCGGCGGGGGGTCGGTGGAAAGGATGAGGGAAGGCCGGCTGGCGATGGCATCCAGTGTCAGGTTGTACTTGGTCCGACCGGCCGTAAACAGGGCCAGATGAAGGGTATTTTTGTCGCTCATGGAAATACGCTCGACCAGGGATCCTGACAGAAGCCCGTCAAGTTCAGGTGCCATGGCATGCGCGGTAATCCCGTCCATCGTGTCCCCCTCTTTCTTTTATGAAAGCCAAAGTCATAGTATCATGAGATGCATAGGGGGGACCTGGGATGGCCGTGAAAAAGAAATCAGCGGGTAAAGGAAAGAAGTCGGGTTTTACGCCTGAGGAACTCAAATTCCGTAAACGCTTCCTGTCGTCCGTATTTGGAAAACTGCTCATCGGTGTTTTGTCAGTGGTCCTCGTTGTCGCGCTGGCGGCTTTGATCGCGGGTACCAACACCAACCTCTTCTTTCTTTTGACAGGGATCGCCCTGCTGGTCTCCATCATCGCCTTCTGGGTTTTACTGCTTTACAAACGCGCGACAGGCCGCGAATAGATGTCCGGTCAGCCGGATCCGGGAGCTTATCCATGAATCGTCAATCACTCCGCATCGGAAAACGTTCTTACCTGATTTCACTTGGCACCCTCCTGGTTCTCATGATAGTTGCGGGTATACTGACCCTGCTCCTTCCGGCGGGAGCCTATGAGCGGACTATCATCGACGGGCGTGAAATGATTGTGGAGGGGTCCTTCCGCTACACGGATAAGGTATCCTATCCGCCCTGGCTCTGGTTTCTCGCCCCCTTTGAGGTGCTCTTTTCACCCGGAGCCGAGGTGGTCTGGGTTATTTTGGTTTTCCTTTTGTTTTTGGGCGCCAGTTTTACCCTGCTTTTACGGGGTGGTCTGGTGGAACGGCTGATGGAACGCCTGATGGCCCGCTACGCTTCAAAGAAATATTTGCTGCTGTCGGCGGTCAGCTTGTTTTTCATGTTGTTCGGGGCCTGTTTCGGAGTTTTTGAGGAGCTGATCGTCCTGGTTCCATTCTGTCTGATCCTGGCCAGGAAAATGGGCTGGGATTCCCTCGTCGGCCTGGGCATGAGTCTGCTGTCTGCCGGAATAGGTTTCGGGGCTGCCATCTTCAATCCCTTTACCCTGGGCGTTGCCCAGAAGCTTGCCGGTTTGCCTCTCTACTCAGCCACGCCCTACCGGATCGCCATCTTTGCCACCTCCTTTCTGGCTGTCCAGCTTTTCCTTCGCTGGTACGCCAAAAGGATCGAGAAGGATCCCTCCCGCTCCCTGGTTCACCGCGAAGACGGCGAACTGGAAGAAGACGGAGCCCTGACCTATCCCGAGGGTGTCGACCGCGCCCTGAAAATCTTTTCCATCTTCCTCTTGGCCATCGCGGCCGTATTGGTCGCCTCCTTTTTTGTTCCTTTCTTGTCCGACATCAGTTTTCCCCTGATCGCGGTCCTTTTTCTTGCCGGTTCGCTTGTCAGTGTCCTGGCTGCCCGGATCATGCCGGTCCGGGAAACGGGAAGAGCGCTTGTGGCTGGGCTATTGGGTGTCGCGCCTGCCATCGCCCTGATCTTGATGGCCATGAGCATCAAGCAGATCGTTGTGAGGGGCGGGGTCATGGACACCATCCTCTTTGCCGCGGTCAGCAGGATGGGGGGAATGAGCCCTGTCTTGTCCATTGTCTGGGTCTGGCTCCTCATCCTGGCCCTCAATTTTTTCATCGGATCGGGATCAGCCAAGGCTTTCCTTGTCCTGCCCATCCTGCTGCCCATCGTCGATGCGACCGGCCTGTCACGCCAGCTGGCCGTCCAGGCCTTTATCTTCGGTGACGGCTTTTCCAATTTGCTCTATCCCACCAACGCCGCTTTGATGATAGGTCTGGGTTTCTCGCCGGTTGGCTACACCAAATGGTTCCGGTGGGAGATCCTCCTGCAGATCGGCCTGGCCCTGCTCAGTCTTGCCTGGCTTTACATTGGTTACTTTATCGGGCTTTGACCGAAAAAATGGATAAGGAGACCGTCCATGAAAGAAAAAATTGAACAGGCGGCGAAACGCCTGGCGGAAGCCGTCCGTTTTCCGACCGTTTCGCATTTCAGCATGGAGGAGATGGACCTGGACGTCTTTTCTTCTTTTTTAAGTTTTCTGGAGACAAGCTATCCGCTGCTGCACCAGAAGCTGGAGCGCACCCTGATCAACGGATACAGCCCTGTCTATCGCTGGCCGGGCAAGGACAGCAGCCGGCAGCCCGTCCTCTTTCTCGCCCACTACGATGTGGTCCCGGCGCTCGAGGACGGATGGACTCATGAAGGACCTTTTTCGGGGGTAATCGCGGACGGCAAGGTCTGGGGCCGCGGATCCATCGACGATAAAAGCTCGGTCATCGGCTGGATGGAAACCTTTGAATCCCTGCTCGCGGAAGGATATGAGCCGCCGCGCGACCTGTGGCTGGCACTCGGCTTTGACGAGGAGGTCAACGGCCGCCACGGCGCCCAGAAGATCGTCCCATGGTTTGTGGAAAAAGGCATCCATTTCGAATTTGTCCTCGACGAGGGGGGCGCCGTTTCGGACGGGTCCATGATCGGCATCAGGGAGCCTGTTGCCGTCATCGGTTTGGCGGAGAAAGCCTCAGCCAGCTTTGAATTCGTATTCACGGGGGAAGAGGGCCATTCCTCCACGCCCCCGGCCCATACAAGCCTGGGCTACATGGCTGAATTTATTTACAAGGTTGAGCGCAACCCCATGCCGGCGCGCCTGACGGAAACAGTTGAACAGATGCTCCAAAGTATCGCCCCTTACATGCCGGGCATCCAAAGCAGGATCCTGGCCAGGCCCAGACTCTTTTTCCCGCTCATCCGGCCGACCCTGATGAAAAACAAACAGACAGCCGCCCTCCTGCGCTCAACAGTCGCCTTCACTGTCAGCCGGAGCGGTTCAGCGCCCAATGTCCTGCCCAAGGAGGCAGTCTGCACGGCCAATCTCCGTGTTTTGCAAGGTGAAACGACGGCGGATGTTTTAGCCCACCTGCAAAAGGTTACGGGCATGGACTATGAGGTGCGGCCCATCGCGGTCGAGGAGCCTTCCAGGGCGGCATCGCGGGAGTCCGCCGCCTACGGGCATCTGACCGGGGTCATCGGGCGTATTTTCCCTGACGCGGTCATCATCCCCTACCTGATGGCGGGGGGAACGGACAGCCGTTATTACGAAGAGCTGGCGGATAATGTCTACCGTTTCCAGCCGCTGCGGCTGAAAGAAGAAGAACTGGCCCTGATGCACGGGACTGATGAACACCTGGTAATTGACAAGCTGGCCGACATGCTGGCCTTTTACAGGGAACTGCTGGTTACCCTCAACTGACTGGTTCGCCTTCTGACCTGGCCTTGCGGTGGGCCTGGTATTCGATGGCCAGGTTGAGCGCAATTCCGGCCGTGATCAGCAGGCCGCCCCAGAAAGAAGCGTCCGCCGCAAAATCCCCGGTCAGAAGATCGATCAGGACGCCGGCCAGGACCTGGCCGACAAAGGACAGGACCGTCAGGTGGAACTGCGAGATCTTGGGGACCAGGATATTAAAGAGCATGACGCCACAAACACCGAGCACTCCGCCCAGATAAACCCATGACTCTTTGCCGGCCGGATAAGTGACGGCCGGCAGTTTATTCACTGTCAGAAGAACCAGGACCACTGTGACGGGCAATCCGGTCAAGTGGTTGACGAAGGATCCGGGAAGAGGACCGATCCGCTCGGCCAGGCGGGCATTGATGGAGCGGGACACAACGATGGAGATCCCCGTCCCTAAAGACAGCCAGACGGCGAGGACGGCTTCCAGGATGGAATGGTCGAGCATGACGGCGATTCCGGCGAAACAGAAAATAAGGCCGGCCAGGGTCGATTTGCGAAAAGGACGGCGGGTCATGCCCATCCAGCCGGTCGCGTCGACAATAAGGGAGGTTAAGGTCTGGCCGAGCAGGCCCAGGGCGACGATGCTGGTCATGGTGATCCTGCCGAAGGCGAAGTTGTTGGCAACAGCCGTGTAGACACCGATTACGCCTCCCAGGTAGAACCACCAGGGCGAATGTGTGCGGGGGAGCGGCTTTTCTTTTCGTATCAAAGAGGCGGCCAGGGAGAAAACAACACCTACCAGGTGAATGATGGCGGTCGCTTGAAAAAGGCCGATGTGTTCTGTCAGCCGGCCGTTGATCAGGATCATGATGGACAGGAGAACGCCCGTCAATAGAGAAATAAGATGGTACACGAAAACCTCCCTGACGATTATAACCGATAAGGGCTTGAATTTTGGTTATAATGGCTGGAGTAATGATGGATTAAAGGAGTTTCATGAGCCGGCATCATCCGCGGTGGTATCACACCTTTCGTTGGGGAGACCTGGTCGTGGCGGCAGCCATTCTGGTATTGGCCGCCGGCCTCTTTGGCCTGACCGCTTTTGCCAGCCGGTCGGATGCAGGCTCGGTCGTCCTCACCCATGAAGGCCAGCTGGTCCAAGTTTGGAATGCCGACGATTTGCAAAGGGACGGGGAACAAGAAATTGAGCTCGGCGGCTTTCACTACCATCTTGAATGGGGTGGAGGGAGGATACGCTTTGCCGACGCGGACTGCCCCGACAAGGTATGCGTCCAGTCCGGCTGGGTGGGAAAACGGGGATCGATCGCCGCCTGCGTTCCGGGTGGTGTCATCCTCAAGGCCACTGGTGACCTGCAAGCGGGCGGCGATGTCGATGTGGTGATCCGGTGAGTAAGAGAGAAGCGCAAAGAAGACGTCTTCGCCGTTTGACCCTGGACGCCATGCTGGTCTCCCTGGCCCTGGTGCTGGCTATCGTGGAACGCTGGATTCCCCTGGAACTGATCGTCCCTGTGCCCGGTTTGAAGCTGGGACTTGCCAACATCGTGACCCTGGTGGCCCTGATGCGCTTGCAGGTCACCGACGCGGTTACCATACTGCTCGTGCGCATCATGATCATGAGCGCCATTACCGGCATCACCACCATGCTTTTCTCATTGGGCGGCGGGCTGCTGGCCCTCCTGGTCATGTGGCTTTTAACTTTTCTGGAGGGCAGGTCGCTTTCCGTGATCGGCATCAGCATGGCCGGCGCGGCGGCACACAATCTGGGGCAGGTGTCGGTGGCCAGCCTGGTTATGAGAGAACCCCTGTTGTTGGTGACCTATTTGCCCCCCCTGCTCATCACAGGGCTTTTGACCGGCATCCTGACCGGGGCGGCCGCCGGTCCGGTTATCCGCAACCTGGCCCGCCTCCCAGCCCTCTACCGGGAGGAGGGGGCCGGCTAGTCCAATATTGTTAAGTCAGCAAATCCATCGCTTTCGACCAGGCTGCCGTCCGGCATGCACCAGAGCGCCTCAGTCCCCTCGATACTCCCGATGAGTTTTTTCCCTTCTTCCAGATCCAGATTGAAAAGCGCTGTTGACAGGACATCGGCAAGTCCCGAGTCGGGCGTGACGATGGAGACGGACAGGTACCTGTTTTCGGGGAAAAGGGTATCGGGGTCGATGATGTGGTGGTAGGATTTACCCCCGACCATATAGAAGCGTTCATAGACGCCGCTGGTCACCACCGATACGGCGTCGGCCTTGACGATGGCCAGGTAGTCATCTGCGGCGTAGTCAGGATTTTCGATGCCGACACGCCAGGGTTCGCCCTGGTCATTGCGGGCGCCGATGGCGCGGACATTGCCGCCGACAGAAATTAGAAGATGCTTGACACCCCTCTCCTCGGCCGCCCGCGCGGCCTGTTCCACCGCGTATCCTTTGGCGATGGCGCCAACGTCCAGGCTCATCTTCGGATCTTTCAGCTCAACGGTCCCCTTAACAGGATCAATAAGCAGATTGTCCATACGGGTGTGAAGGGCCGCTTCCTCGAGGAGCTCCATTTTGGGCAGGCGTGCCGACGCCGGGTCATCCACCCCCTCACTGCGATAGCGGTGCCAGATTTTCGTCACAGCTCCCAGGGCAATGTTGACCCGGCCCTCTGTCAGCTGGTAAGCGTCCTTTGAGTAGAGGAGAAGGTCGATAATCTTCCGGTCCACGGCGACCGGGCCCTGGCCGGCCATGCTGTTAACAGTCTTGATGTTGACCAGATCAGGATAGGAATCATAGATATCGTAGAGGCGGTGGTAGACTTCCAGGTCGTCCTTGAGTCCCTGAACCACCGCTTTAAAATCCTCTTCATTTTCGGCGTAGCCCATGACCCTGGTCAGGGTGTCAAATAGACCGATGAATTCGGCTTCGAATTTGTGGGGGCCCTGATTCTGTTTTCCCCCGGGGAGGCAGGCGGTCACAAGGATCAGGGAAAGGAGCAGGGCTGCCGCCAAAAGGATGTTTCGTTTCATGCTTGACTCCGATCCGTTACAGACACGGAAACAGGCTGTTTCAAGAGAGAAACAGCCTGTTTGAATCGGTCCTTTCGACCTGCTTGACTACTTGGCTGTTGCGGCTGCCTTTTCGAGGGCAGTGATCATATCGGTCACATGCATGGTGCAGCTGGAAGCCAGATCCGCAACGTCAGGAGCACCTTGCTTGAGGGCCATTCCGGTGACGTCGCTGACAGTCTTGCCGGTCACGTACTTGGCGAAGGCATCGGCCTGCTCGTCCCATTCCTTCTCGATCGGGGATGCTTTCCTCATGCCATAGTCGTCACCCAGCGCGTTCTTGGTTTTGATTTCAGCCATCAGATCAGTTGTGATCTTGCCGTCTTCCACCTTGAACTTGCCCTGGGAAGCATCGTAGTAGCAGGAGCTGATCTTGCCATCGGCGTTCAGTGTCAGGACACAATAGAAGTTGTAAGCGACAGCGGTCGCGGGTTTGTCTTCTTCTCCCTTGACCACGGTTTGCTCGCCGGTCCCGACGATGCCGAGACCCAGCTTATCGGTGGCCTTGGCGCCCAGGTCAACGGCGTTGGCGATGGCCAGGAGGACAGGAGTCTGGTAGCCCTTCACCGGAACGGTGACAGAAGAAGCCAGGTCTGCGTCGGTGGCCTTGCCGTCATCTGAAACGGCGATTTTTTCGATCTCGGCCGCTGTCTTGCCAACACAATATTCCGCGAAGGCGGCGGCCTGTTCATTCCACTCTTTTCCAATCGGCGAGGCTTTTCTCATGCCGTAATCGTCACCGAGCTCATTCTTGGTTTTGAAAACGGTTTCGGGTCCGGTCAGGATTTCTTCCTCATTGAAGTCAAAGACGGACATCATGGCATCGATGGTGCACTTGACTACCTTGCCGTCCTTGTCGACCATGACACCGGCGGCGTAGGCCTGTGTATCGACCTTGCCATTCGCGCCCTCGTCAACGTCTTTTGAATTGTAGTTGCTGAAGCTGACCCCAAAGCCTGTTTTAACTGCCTCGGGCTTCTTGCTGCATGCGACCAGCCCAAAAGCCAGGACTGCGACAAGGGCCAAAACGATTATTTTTTTCATAGGATTTCCTCCTCCAAAATTATGACATGATTTTGCCACGTATCCATTATAAATAACGATTTTGGATTGTCAATCCATTCAGTCAAAATTTATCGATTGATTTTTATCCAGTCGTCAAACTGCCCATCTGAGGCCACATGAACTCACTTTTTATGCTATATTTTGTAGGATTGAAGGGCAGGCCGGTGTGTGAGTGGCTGGCCTTTCCGGGAGGTATGGATGGATCTTCGACGCATGGTGCTGCTGCACTCGAATGACATGCATGGCGACTTCTTCGCCAGGGAAACACGTGACAAGATGGTCGGCGGCATGAGCAGGCTTTCAGGTTATGTTCACAAGGTCAGGGAGGAGGAGACCGACCCGGTGCTCTACGTCATCTCGGGTGACATGCTCCAGGGATCCATCATCGATCAGGAGTACAGGGGGATTTCCACCATACTGGTTATGAATATGCTGGAACCTGATGTGGTGACCCTGGGCAACCACGAGACGGATTACGGCTTTCCCCATCTCATGTTTCTTGAGCGCTGTGCCAACTTCCCCATCGTCAACGCCAATCTCTACATCAAACCAACGGGCGCCAATCTTTTCAAGCCCTATCACATCATTGAAACAGACGGCATCAGAATACTTTTTATCGGGATTGTCACCGAGGAAGTGATCGCCAAAAGCAAGAGCGAACCACTGGTCGGCACCTTCATCAGTATTGAGGACGCCGCGGAAGAGGTCGAGTACATCTGCAACAGCTACAAGGACGTCGACATTGACCTGACCGTTCTTTTAACCCATATCGGCTTCGAGCAGGACAAGAAACTGGCCGCCCTCCTGCCGCCGGAAATCGGCGTGGATCTCATCATCGGCGGACACAGCCACACCATGCTGGAAGAGCCCGAGCGCGTCAATGATATCCTGATCGCCCAGGTAGGGTCGGGAACCGACTTCATCGGGCGTTACGACTTGATCATCAACATGGACACCAACTCCGTCCACGAATTTTCCTGGCAGGCGGTTCCTATCGACGACACGCATTGCCCGGCCGATCCGGTCATGGACGAGCTCCTGTCCAAGTATCAGGAGGAAGTCGATGGCAAATATAATACGGTGATCTGCCGGCTGCCGCACGAGATGGAACACGCGGACCGCTTCCGCGAAACGGAACTCGGCAATCTGTTTTCGGATATTCTCCGATTCCAGCTGGGGGTCGATATCGTTTTGATCGCCTCAGGCTCCATCCGCAAGCCCATACTGTCACGCCTGGTAACCCGGTCTGATTTGATGGAGCTTTACCCATACGATGAGGCCATGATCAGTTTTTCTGTCACCGGCCAGGTTCTGGAGCGTATGCTGAGACATCTGATGAGGACCCTTTACAAAGAAGGTTCGCGTGAGTTTTATCAGTGGAACGCTGAACTGCGCCTGGAGGTCGGCGGGGACGGTGATGTCACCAGGATCCTCATTGACGGAAAACCGCCGGGCAAGGATACCCAATACCGGATCGCCATGCAGGATTACCACTATGGCATCGTCGCTGAAACATTGGGAATAACCCATGAGGAATTGGCTGACAAGGGCCGTGTACGCGTGGTCAGTACCTCCGCCCAGGACAATATCATCGAGTATTTTCGCAAGAATAAGATTCCCCCGACCAGGCGGGACGGCAGGATCAGCCTGGGGGAACCGCTGGGGCAACGCTAAAAAAATCCCCGGCCGCGGGAAGCGGCCGGGGATAAACAAAGCAATAAGCTTCCGTCATTCCTTGTGTTCCTTCTTTTGGCATTGGCCGCACAGGCCGCTGAAGACGACGTTTGTCCGGCAAATCTTCAGGCTGCCAACCTCATCCGGCCGCGGCTCCTGCATTGGCATATCCAAAATAAGGCCACATGACTCACATTTGAAGTGCGCGTGGAAACCCGGTGAAGCGTCATATCGCATCTCATGCGCTTCCGTCTGGACGGTGCGGATCAGGCCTTTTTCGAGAAAAAGGTTAACCGTGTTATACACGGTTGCCCGTGAGAAGAGATGACCGTCTTTTTGCAGTTTTGCGTAGATGTCATCAACGGTCGGGTGTTCCTTGGAGGCCGTCAGGTAATGGTATATATGCACCCTTTGGCTTGAAGGATTAATCCCGTGCCCTCTCAGCAATTCGACCGTCCGGTAGCTCACGTGCCGGCTTCCTTCTTTTCGCCTTAACTCACTTGTAGGAGTCGGCAATGGTCCAGTGATCCGCAATCTTTCCGACAAGGTCGATGCCGGGCTTGAGCGTTTTGCCGCCTTCCTGCCAGCCTGAGGGTGTAACTTCCTTGCCGCCTGTTTCGCGGACCAGCTGATAGGCCTTGATCTGACGGATGGCCTCGGAGACGTTTCTGCCTACCGGCGGGGTCAGAACTTCCATGGCCTGGATCTTGCCGTCAGGATCGATGATGAAACGGCCGCGGACATTAACGCCCGCTTCGCGGTCGTAGACGCCGTAGAGATCGCCGACGGCGCCCGAGGAGTCGGACAGCATGGGGAAGGGGACGTCTTTGCCGGCGATTTTTGACAGCTCAACGTCATTCCAGATCTTGTGGACGAATTCGCTGTCAACAGAAATCGACAGGACCTGAACGCCCAGTTTCTCAAATTCTTCATACCTGGCTGCAACTGCAGACACCTCAGTCGCTCAGACAAAGGTAAAGTCGCCGGGGTAGAAGCACAGCATCACCCATTGACCTTTGTAGTCCTCCAGTTTCACCTTGGTGAACTTTCCCTTGTGGTAAGCGGCTGCTTCAAACAAGGGAGCTTGTTTTCCGACCATTGGCATTTTTAATATTCCTTTCTTCTTCCTCTTCTGCCCGGTCTCCTGACGGGAGGGCAGCTTTCCTTTATGACTTTGTAATCATTACAAAGTCATAATTATTATAACTGTGCCTATGCTACCATGAGCGTGTCTTGCCGCGCAATCAGAACGGACGGGAAAATGAACAAAAAAGAGGGGCCAGGACGATGACAAAACACAGTTACGATACACAAGCCATGGAAGCGCACGCCGGCTGGCGGGGGAAAATTGAAGTGGTTTCCAGGGTCAGTGTCAGATCAAAGGAAGATCTGTCGATTGCCTACACGCCGGGGGTTGCCGCGCCCTGTCTTGCCATCGCGGCAGACCCCATGAAGTCCTATGACCTGACCCGCCGCTGGAACCTGTGCCTGGTCGTAACGGACGGGTCGGCAGTCCTGGGCCTGGGCGACATCGGGCCCGAAGCCGCCATGCCGGTCATGGAGGGAAAATGCGTCTTGTTCAAGGCCTTTGGCGATGTGGATGCCTTTCCCCTTTGCATCCGGTCCAGGGATACGGACGAGATCGTCCGGACCATCGCCTTGCTGGCGGGAAGTTTTGGCGGAATCAACCTGGAGGATATCGCTGCGCCTCGCTGTTTTGAAATTGAAAGAAGGCTGAAGGAGATCTGCGACATCCCGGTCTTTCACGACGACCAGCACGGTACAGCGGTTGTAGTGCTTGCCGCCCTGGTCAATGCCCTGAAATTGACGGCCAGGACCATGGGGCAGTCGCGGATTGTATTCAGCGGGGCGGGCGCCGCGTCCATCGCGGTCGCCCGTTTGCTTATGGAGGCGGGGGCAGAGGACCTTGTCATCTGTGACCGTCAGGGGCCCCTTTATCCGGGACGGCCGGGCATGAACCGGGAGAAGGAGAAGATGGCCGCTGTGACCAATAAAAGAGGGACGCGGACGACCATTTCTGACGCCCTGAGAGGGGCTGACGTCTTTATCGGCCTGTCGGCCCCGGATGTCATCACCGAATCCATGATCCGGACCATGGCCTGGGATCCCGTCATTTTTGCATGCGCCAATCCCGACCCTGAGATTGATCCGGCCAGGGCAAAGGCGGCCGGTGCCGCCATTGTCGCCACGGGACGGTCTGACTACCCCAATCAGATCAACAATGTACTTGCCTTTCCCGGCATTTTCAGGGGAGCCTTTGATGCCAGGGCATCCGATATCAACGACGCCATGAAGCACGCGGCGGCCATGGCTTTAGCCGGCATGGCGGATGACGGGAGTCTTTCATCAGAAAGAATTTTACCTGAGCCTGTGGATCCGCGTTTGAAGGAGATTGTCGCGCGGGCCGTTTTTGACGCGGCCGCCGCGTCCGGTGTGGCGCGGATCAAAAAACAACCGCCCGCAGGCGGTTGATGGCATGTTTATTTGAGCGGGCTTAAGCCCAGGGATCCTCCTTGGCAGGAATCCGGATACCCGTTACGATGGCCGGGTAATCCCACAAAAACCAGACGTCACCGGATGCCTTGCGCCGCAAAGTGACAAGGCGCGGGCTGTCGGCACCTGACGAATTCAGGCGAACCTTTTTGAACTCCTCGCTTTCGGCCGGGACCGGATCGGGCATCAGCTCAATGATCAGGGGCTGATCTGGCGTATAGTTATTGTCCGGCCGGGCGCCCGCGAAGTAGGAATCAGGCAGGTATGGCTTGTCCATCATGCGGTCGCGGATGAACTGCTGGTCGCGGACTGACAGGGGCCGCGGCCCGTGAAGAAAGTTCAGGACTTCCAGGCCAAGATCCCGGTCATTGACGTAGAGCTTGAGCGCGACAAGAAGGAGGGCGGCTGTGCCCTCAGGTTTTTTCATCATGTCCCCGGCCAGGGTCACGAACTCCTCGTAGTTGGTTGGCAGCACCGGAAAAGTAATGGTCATGGTGATACTCCTTTGCTATTTCAAACAGTCTATCACGCGGCCCTCCTATTTTGCGATCCGGTCAAATCCCCCAAGCCAGGTGGAGTTGGAGGTGCCGAACATATAGTTCATCACCAGCACATCGGTGATGCCATTTTCTTCCACCAGGGCAATCATGGGGCGCGTGTAATAGCGGGGGTCAATCACATGGATTTCGTCAAAATTATTAGCCAGATAGGGGATAAAGGCATTGCCGAAAGAATCTTTGACGACCAGGATTTTTCGTCCGGATCCATGATCCGTTTCAATTTTCAAAAGGGCCCGGTCGCCGCCGGAGAAGTTGAGGTAGGCGTTGCTGCCCTTGATTCTTTCGTCATTCAAACGGGTTTGGTAAGTGACCGTCATCTCACTGTTATCCCAGGCCGTGGCCTTATAATCCGCAACAGGTTTCCAGCCTTCCGTTGTGTCAGGATTATCCTCCAAAACCGCGCTTTTTGAAATGCGGTAGAGCGAACCCAGGTAGTCGCCCTCAATCTGGTAGTGCTCCATGTCCTCCAGGCGCGCGGCCTGGAGGCCGGCCGATTCACAGAAGGCGACATAGGCGTAATAGGCGCCCAGTCCCGTCCAGTGATGGTCGGTCCGGTAGTAAATGTATTGATCGCGGTGAAAGAGGAGCTGATCGTAGGCGTTGACGGCGTGGATGGAAGGATCGAGCTCTTCGTTGACGATACCAATGCATCGTTTCTGGGATGAATAGCCTGAGTGGTACTCTTCTGGCGCATAGAGTTCGATGGCTGTGGGCACGATCATGCTGTAGAGCTGCCTGCCGCTGCCCAGATTCTCCTTCAGCTTGTTAAGGCGCTCCCCATAGGCCTTAAGCTTGGTCTCGTTTCCGTAATAGCGTTCCATGGCCCGTTTATTGACAATCAGGAGCGTTTTCATGTTCACAACCTCGTCCAGCGGCTCCAGGGGGGGCGGCTCAAGAGCTTGCGTGGGTGAAGGGCCGGTTCCTTCCGATTCCTCCCCTGCCGGTGTCGTAACAGGGTCGGTGACCTCAGCCGGCAGGGTCTCCTGGGGAACCAGGCTGCCTTCCTCGTCGGGCATAAGGTAAATGGCCATTCCGTCCGTGTTGAGGTTAGGATAAGCGATGCTGCGCCAGTTTTTGCCGGCGCGGATGAAAGCCTGGCGAAAGGGGAACTGGTCGTTGTACCATTTTTCGATATTGGCCGCCTGCTTTCCCGACCGCGCGTCGCTGTAGGAGAGGGCAGGGAAGCGGGCCAGGGCGCGCGCCTCGTCCTCGGAAAGGTCCTGTTCAGGCAAAAGCAGATGCATGACACCTATGACAAGAAGAGCGACCAGAAAGGTGACAACGAGGGCGGATTGGTTGGATTGACGTGTTTTCATGCATTCACCTGACAGTTCTAAAAGCGGAAATACAAAAAAGGATTATAGCTGGACGCGACCAGGGAAGCTGTGGAGACAAAAAGAAGTATAAGCACGCCGGCAGTGCGCAGAACGCCGCCGGCAGGGGAATTTTCCAGCTGCCGGATAGGCTCCTTGAATTTTCGCCGGATCCAAGGCAGGAGGGGCGTCGAGAAGACTGCCGCCACCAGGATAAAAAAGAGGTGTTGTTTCCAGAGAATTTTCGCCTCAAGATCGGCAAAGCCGGCAAGGCCCGGCGAGACGATTCTGCCCCAGAAAGTCAGAAAATCAGCTGTTTTCGTGAAATAGAACAGGCTCCAGCCTGCCAGGACCGCCAGCATGGTCCACAGGTGGCCGAGCAGACGGGGGATTTTCTCCAGGCGGGGAAGGATGAGATGCCGTTCCAGGGTCAGAAGCAGAAAGTAGTAAAGGCCCCATAGAACGAAGTTGACATTGGCCCCGTGCCAGAGTCCTGTTAAAAACCAGACCACAAATGTATTGCGTAAGCGGTGACTTCTATTGCCTCCGAGCGGGATATAGAGGTAATCGCGAAAGAAGGTGCTGAGCGAGATGTGCCAGCGGCGCCAGAAATCCGTGATGGTGGAGGCAATGTAGGGATACCTGAAGTTCTCCATAAAGCGGAAACCGAACAGGAGACCCAGGCCAATGGCCATGTCGGAGTATCCTGAAAAGTCAAAATAGATTTGGATACCAAAGGCAATGATTCCGAGGATGGCCGTTGCGGAACTGACCTGGGCGAAGTGTTCCGATTCAAGGCAGAGTTCGACGATTTCACTGGCGTAGTTGGCGATCAGGACCTTCTTGGCCAGTCCTCCGAGAAATCGGCAGATTCCCGCTGCCATCCCGTCGAGTGAAATCCGGCGATGGTAAAGCTGCTTCTCAATATCGGCGTAACGGACAATGGGACCGGCAATCAGTTGGGGGAACAAGGAGACATAGAGCAAAAAGCGGGCGTAGGAACGCTGGATTTTAATTTCACCCCGGTATAGGTCGATGATGTAGGTCAATGCCTGGAAGGTATAAAAGGAGATGCCGATGGGAAGCGAGATCAAGGGGGGATCAAAGTGAAAGAAAGGGAGGACGTTGAGGATTTCAAGCAGGAATCCTGTGTATTTGAAATAGACGAGACTGGCAAGGGCCAGGACAATGGCCGCGATCAGCCAGCCCCTTCGTATACCTGGCGATCGTGAGCGTCCCATGAAAATTCCGCACAGCCAGATGATGAAAGTCGTGAAAAGAAGCAGGATGACATAGACAGGTTCCCCCCAGGCGTAAAAAAACAAGGAGGCGATGAGCAGAAAGGCATTTTGCGTGCGAACCCGGCTGGTCAGCCAGGCAGCGACCAGGCAGATAGGCAGGAAGACATACAGGAAGATCAAAGACGAAAATACCATGGCTTATCTCTTTGCCTCATT
This sequence comes from uncultured Mageeibacillus sp., assembly GCA_964606165.1. Taxonomy (GTDB): domain Bacteria; phylum Bacillota; class Clostridia; order Saccharofermentanales; family DTU023; genus UBA4923. The sequence continues at coordinate 6,047 of CAZSFQ010000006.1, read as the reverse complement.
TTATTCCCCCCTGACGGGATGTCAAGACGGCTGGAAGATCTTGTTATGGCTGCGGAATGATGAGTTCCGCGTCAGGCGTATCAAGCCAGGCCAAAAGTAAATCGACAACGGCGCCGTAGCTTTTAACGCCATCCTCCTCCTTGTTTGCCTTGAGATAGGCATCGTTGACCTGCTCAGAAAAATCGGCGACCGGTGTTTCAAAGGCTTGCCAGTAAAGTGATTCGGCTTGCAGGTCGCGGATGACAGCGGGTGACAGTTCCTCCCTGTAGGCCGCGCCCCAACGGTCGCGGTCCTCCTCCCACAGCCTGTGGGAAGCGCTCTTCCAGGCGCTGATCAAGCCTGAATAGCGCCAGACAGGGTCGGGATGGCAGACACAGCTTAAAAAGGCCGCGAAATCGCTGTCACCCTCACTGGCGAAACCGCGGCTGTGTGAGATTTCGTGGGCGGCTGTGGAAGGGATCATGAAGGCGGGCTGGTCGATATTGACATTGGGCTCGATAAAAAAGGGCATATAAAGCCCCCCACGATGTTGGTGTAGGACCAATAATGGGAGAGCAGAACGCCCTTGGGCCGGGCCCGGACGGGGCTTTCAAGCGCGGGCCAGCGGTCAGCCGCCTGGTCCCAGCCTTCAAAGGCGGTTTTCCAGACAGTGTTCAGCGGGCCGATGTCCAGGGTGCCGTCGTCTGATTCAGGCAAGCCCTGGCGGGCCTGGACGGCAGCCCTTGCCAGTTGGCGCACCGCTTCTTCCAGCTCATCAACCGAATGCTCCTGCAAGGGGAGGCCGAGCCTGATGCCCAGGGACGGACGGGCGTAATTCAAGCCGTGGAAGACCAAAAAGAGGGAGAGCAGGATGCAAAGAACGCCCAGAATCAACAGCGCGGATCGCAGCAAACGGCGAAGGCGGTAAGCAGGTCTTGTGAAGAGGCGGATAACTCCCAGGATAAAAATCAGGAAAAGGGCGGGCGTTCCAATGACCACCAGGAGCTCGGTCAGCGAGAAGGAGAATTGACTGAAAGGCCAGGCCCAGACGGAGGCAAGCGGAGAGAAGATCCGGCTTGTGTAGTAGTCCGCCACAGCCGGCTTGCGGAAGGCGATTTCACGGAAGATGACCAGGATAAGGGTGACCAGGGCAGCAAGGATCAGGAAGATGGAGGCGCCAAAAAGTGCCGGACGTGATCCGGCTGTCTTTTTTTGCTGCGTCCTGTCTTTCATTACTTGTCACCTCGGTCACGGGTCTTCTCATTCTCTCACATCCTGGCGGCAAGAGGGCATGGTGAACTGGCTTTCTGCTATGATTGGGATGGCGTCTTTCAAGACGCCCATTGATTCTCTTCAGCGGAAAGGAACCGACATGAGCATTCCAACCCCCCACATTGAAGCAAAAAGTCCTGATGAAATCGCCAATACCGTCCTGATGCCGGGTGACCCGCTCCGGGCCCAGTTTGTCGCGCAAAACTACCTGGAGGATGCCCTGTGTTTCAACCAGGTCCGGGGTATGCTGGGTTATACGGGTTTCTACAAGGGGAAGCGTGTATCCGTAATGGGGTCGGGGATGGGGATACCCTCTTCCATGATCTATATCCACGAGCTTTTTGCCTTTTATGAAGTGGATACCATCATCCGTATCGGCAGTACCGGAGCCATGCAGCCGGATATCAAGCTGCATGACCTGGTCCTTGCGACTGCCGCCAACACGGACTCCAAGATCAACCATGGTTTGTTCGGACCTTACGAGTTTTGCCCGACACCCGACTTTGATCTGCTGATCCAGGCCTACGGGAAAGCGAAAGAGATGGGCATCCGCGTGCATGCGGGAACCGTCCTGAGCTCCGACCAGTTTTACACCGCCTTGCCGGATCAGGTCTTCCAGAACCTGATGCAGTACGGGGCGCTGTGCGCCGAGATGGAATCAGCCGGCCTTTACATGAAGGCACGCCAGTTCGGAAAGCGCGCCCTCGGCATGTTTACGGTCAGCGACCATATCCTGACCGGTGAGTCCGACTCACCGGAGGCCCGCCAGGAGGGCTACCGCCAGATGATGGAGCTGGCGCTCGAGATCGCGCCGGCATAAAGAAAATGCCGGTTGCAAAGGCAGCCGGCACTTTTCCATGAATCTAATATTTTCTACAGGCCCGACTGGTTCTCCTCCCGGGCCTTGTCAACGAAGGCATCCAGTGAAAGGGATCCGAGATTGCCTTCATCGCGGCTCCGTACTGAAACCGCGCCCTCTTCCGCTTCCTTGTCGCCGACTACCAGCATATAGGGTACCTTGGCCAGTTGGGCTTCCCGGATCTTGTAGCCAATCTTCTCATCGCGCGCGTCGAGCTCAACCCGCAGGCCCTGGTCCTTCAATCGCGATACGACGGCTTGGGCATAGCCGGTGTTGTGCTGTGAAATGGTCAGGACACGGACCTGATCCGGTGAGAGCCAGAAGGGGAACTTGCCGGCGAAGTGCTCAATCAGGATGGCCATGAAGCGTTCCAGGGCCCCGTAGGCAACCCGGTGGACGACGATGGGACGGTGCTTTTCACCGTCAGGTCCCGTGTATTCAAGCTCAAAGCGCTGGGGCATCTGAAAGTCCAGCTGAACGGTTCCGCACTGCCAGCTGCGGCCGATTGCGTCACGGATGTGGAAATCGATCTTGGGTCCGTAAAAGGCGCCGTCGCCCTCATTGATGGTATAGGCGGCGCCCAGATCATCGAGCACATTCTTCAATACCTCTTCAGCCCGGTTCCAGTCTTCGATGGCGCCCATGGCATTTTCCGGCCTGGTCGACAGCTCGACCCGGAACTGGAAACCGAAGCCCCGGTAAAGGTCGTCGATCAGGCGGACAATCCCGCTGATTTCATCCGCCATCTGGCCGGGTGTCATGAAAAGGTGAGCATCATCCTGGGTGAAGGCGCGGACCCGCATCATGCCCAGCAGGGTACCGGATTTTTCATGGCGATGGACCAGGCCGAGTTCGCCCATACGGATGGGCAGGTCGCGGTAGGAGCGCGGTTTGCTTTTGAATACCAGCATGGCGCCGGGGCAGTTCATGGGCTTGACAGCGTAATCCAGGTCATCAATCTTGACCGTGTACATGTTGTCCTTGTAATGGTCCCAGTGCCCCGATTCCTCCCAGAGGGTCCTGGACAGGATCATGGGGGTCTGGATCAGGACATAACCGGCCTTGTCATGGAGTTTTTTCCAGTAATCGACCAGGAGGTCCTTGAGGACCATGCCCTTGGGAAGCATGAAGGGGAATCCCGGGCCAGCGTCCGAAAGCATGAAGAGTTCGAGTTCGCGGCCCAGCTTGCGGTGATCGCGCGCTTTGGCCTCTTCCAGCATGGCCAGGTAGGCGTCGAGCTCTTCCTTTCTTGGAAAAGAGATGCCATAGATACGGGTCAGCATCTTGTTTTTCTCATCGCCGTGCCAGTAGGCGCCGGAAACACTGGTCAACTTGAAGGCCTTGATCTGCTTGGTGTAGCGGACATGGGGCCCGGCGCATAGATCGGAGAAGCCGCCCTGGCGGTAAAAGGAGATCTCCTCACCCTCAGGCAGGGCCTCGAGCATTTCAAGCTTATAGGGTTCGTCCTGGGCCTTGACATAGGTGATGGCTTCATCTCGCGGCAGTGTAAAACGCTCGATCTTGTAATTTGCCTTGACGATATTTTTCATTTCCTCTTCGATAGCCTGGATATCTTCCGTTGAGAAGCCTCCCTCACGATCGAAGTCGTAATAAAAGCCATTTTCAATGGCCGGGCCAATGGCAAGCTTGGTATCGGGCCACAGATTTTTTACCGCGTGGGCAAGGACGTGGGAACTGCTGTGCCAGAACGCGTGCATATCCTGTCCGCCGCTGTCCGGCGCGGTCGTAGCCATCACAACCTGCTCTTTCCTGTCGTCTGCGTCGGGCAGATCATTGCTTTGTTTCTGATTCGGCATGCCAGTTCCTCCTTATTGTAATGATTTGCCATCAAAGAAGGCTAGACAACAGCATAGACCACAAAGCGGCCGATGACAATAATTGGCTTGAAGGCTGCCCTCTTTGCCGCTATGGGTTACGCTTTTTGAAGACTTTGACCAGGGGTTGGATGAAGGCCTGGTATAGACCCCGGCCGATATGACGCGGATGAAAGGGCCGGGGGAAGTATTGCATCCGCCCCGTCGTATGGGCAGTGAGCAGCATGGCCAGTTCTGCAGGCTGGACCCGCGAGGTATCCCGCATCATGTAGCCATTGGTATGCGGGGCGGCGGCGAAAAAACGGTACCAGGCGGCATAGGCGTCACCCAGGCCGAAAAGGTGGCCTGCCTCATGGGCGGCGACCTTGGGCAGGCGGCGCCGTGAGGTGCTGGTCGTGATGGTAATGTAGCCGGGGTGGGAGGGGCTCCAGTTGAGTCCGATGCTTTCAAACTGACCGGTTTTGAAGATACCCCACAGGCGGCGGTGGAGGGGGCTGGCCGCGTGGGAGGGAAGAAAGGCGCTGCGCCTGACATAGATCCGGGCCGAGCGCCGTTTACCCCTGACAAAGCGTTTGAATGACAAAAGGGCAGGGGTGAGAGGGGATTGGCTTATACGTCCAATCCGGACTTCCACGGGCAGATGGGATGCCTGTTCGAAGAGGTTGGCAGTCTTTGTCTTTTCGCAGAAAGCCGAAAGGGCGTCCCTGAGCTGGCCGTCCAGCGCGTACCGTCCCGACCAGTTGTCACGGATGCCCCGCTCAATGATCTCACAGACAGGCTCCCCCTGGGGGTCCTCCTTTTGCAGCGGCCGGAAGGCCCGCTGGTTGTAGGTGAATAGACAGTCGATGAGCAGGCCGTCTTCTGAACAGGAAAGGATGACCGGCCTTCTCTGGTTCATAGGCGGTGTTTTTCAAACCATTCATCGAAAAGGTCGACTTCCTCCCGCCAGGGAAGGGAGGGCTGGGCGCCCTGTCGCGTGACGGATATGGCGGCGGCCCGGGTGGCACGGTCAATGGCAGGCGCCAGTTGGGCGGGTGTAAAAAAGACGCGTGAAGAAGATTTCCTCCCTGTCCCGATCATGGCGTCGATTTCGGCGGCCAGCGCCCCGTTGAAGCAGTCACCGGCAGCGGTGGAATCGAGCATTTGGACCCGGTAGGCAGGCATATGCAGGTCGCTTTTATCATCCAGGGCCAGTGAGCCCTCTTCTCCAAGGGTGATGATCAGCGCCGGAAGACCGCGTTTGAGCAAGGCCTTTGCCCCGGCGCGCCAGCTTGAGGCGCCGCTCATGGGAAGGCCTGACAGCAGGCCCAGCTCGCTCTCGTTGGGGGTCAGAAGATCGACCTGGCGGTAAAGGGTTTCTGGAAAGGCGAGCGCAGGGGCGGGGTTGACTATGCAATAGACATTTTCCTGGCGGGCTATTTCAACCGCCCTTTCAACCGCCTTGAGCGGAATTTCCAGCTGGAGCAGCAGGACATTGGATTGAGCGATCAGGGGGCGAAGCGCCTCCATGTCGCGGGCCTCGAAGCTTCCATTGGCTCCGGGGATGACCACAATGCGGTTATGCCCCTGGCCGTCGACGGTAATGGACGCAATCCCTGTGGGCGTACCGCTCATGATTTCAATTGAGGAGGTATCGAGGGGATCCCGGGCCAGGGAGCGGATCAGGGCTTCGCCGAAGGCGTCATCTCCCACTCTTCCTGCCAGGACTGTCCGGGCGCCGCTTCTGGCGGCCGCGACCGCCTGGTTGGCTCCCTTGCCTCCAGGAAACTGGGAGAAGCCGCTGCCTGTCACAGTCTCACCTTCCCGGGGCGCCCGGTCGGCTGTGACAACCAGATCCATATTCAAGCTGCCGATGATGGTGACCATCTCTGCTATTCCTTCCAGCTGAATTTCCCGTTCAGTATAGCATCGACGGGGTTCTGGGCTGAAATGAAAACAGCTCACGCAGACCGTCAGATTTTGAGTATAATGACTGAGGTTGGGTTTTTTTGGAATTGATACCCTCCTGGTGATAATGGATATATTCGCAATTGTAACCCTTTTCGGTGGACTGGCTCTTTTCCTTTACGGGATGAACGAGATGAGCGACAGCCTGATGTTGG
>CAZSFQ010000005.1:0-94136 GCA_964606165.1 uncultured Mageeibacillus sp. | reverse complement strand
AAGGCGCTTTGCTAGAATAACAGCCATTACATGCCTTGTCAACTGCTGTTTCCTGCAAAATACTTGGGGGATAACACAGATCACGAGAAGCATGAAATGCCTGTGAATTCTGTATTTCGGCAACAGGGCCGGACCAAGGTCCGGCTCTGCCCTTCCGGTCTTTGCCGGGCTTTCCCGACCTTGATTATATCACAGGCGGGCCGGGCGTTTCAATCCGCTTACCCAAGCCCAACCCCCCGTAGCTACTCACAGCCCCAGTCCTTATGGTATTCTCTTCTAGACAATTATCCGCATCCCGGCGAAACATGTATCCGGCCGGACCACAAGCAGACAGGAAGGAGCCTGTGCTTTGAACAAGATATTAGTGCGTGAGCAGCTTAACAGCGAGACGGTCCTCATGGACGTTGAGGCCCCGCTGATTGCCCGCAAGGCGCTGCCGGGGCAATTCATCATATTCAGAGTTGATGAGGAAGGCGAACGTGTACCCCTTACCATCGCCGGTACGGATCCTGAACGCGGTTCCGTCCGCATCATCTTTCAAATGGTTGGCAAATCAACTTTGCGTCTGGGCGACAAGCAGGTGGGCGACACCCTGGCCAGCTTCGTCGGGCCCCTGGGCAAGGCTTCGGAACTTGATGAGTATGCCGGCAAGCGGGTCGCCGTTATCGGAGGCGGACTGGGCATGGCCATCGCTTATCCGCAGGCCGCTTACCTCCATAAAATCGGGGCCAATGTCGACGTGATCGCCGGCTTTCGAACCAAGGATCTGATCATCCTGGAAGAAGAGATGAAAGCCGTTTCCTCCCGCTTTCATCTAATTACCGACGACGGTTCCAGCGGCAGGAAGGGCTTCGTGACCCATGTGCTCGAAGACCTGATCCAGGAAGACGAACCCCTTGACCTGGTCCTGGCCATCGGCCCCCTGGTCATGATGCGGGCCGTTTCCCAACTCACCAAAGCTCACGGAATCAAGACCGTTGTCAGCATGAATACCATCATGGTGGACGGAACCGGCATGTGCGGCTGCTGCAGGCTGACAGTCGGAGGTGAAGTCAAGTTTTCCTGCGTCGACGGGCCGGACTTTGACGGCCATCAGGTTGATTTTGACGAGTCGATCCGCCGGTCCAACGCCTACCTGGAGCAGGAAGCCTACGACCGGGAGGAAGAGATGAAACTTCACCGTTGCCGCATGACAGGAGAGGTGCGCCATGGCTGATTACAAACCAAACATGAAAATGGAAAAGACCGGCATGCCCGAGCAGGATCCGGCCGTCCGCAACCGCAACTACGACGAAGTGGCCCTGGGCTATACAGCTGAGATGGCCCTGGAGGAGGCGACGCGCTGCCTGCAGTGCAAGCACCGGCCCTGCGTCGGCGGCTGCCCTGTCAACGTTCAGATTCCGGAATTTATCAACCATATCGTCAGCGGTGACTTTGAAGGCGCCTACCAGACCATCGTGGAGACAAACAGCCTGCCCGCCGTCTGCGGCCGTGTCTGTCCCCAGGAAAATCAGTGTGAGCTGGTCTGCGTCAGAGGGATCAAGGGTGAGCCCGTCGGCATCGGCCGCCTGGAACGCTTTGCCGCAGACTGGCATTTCGAACATGTCGGCCAGGCACCTGAAAAACCGGAGTCAAACGGCCACAAGGTCGCCATCATCGGCTCGGGCCCCGCGGGGCTGGCATGCGCGGGCGACCTGGCAAGACTCGGCTATGAGGTGACTGTCTTTGAGTCCCTTCACGTGGCCGGCGGCGTCCTCATGTATGGGATTCCTGAATTCCGTCTGCCCAAGTCTCTGGTGCAAACAGAAATCCAGCAGCTGAGAGAGCTGGGTGTCAAGATCGAGTGTGACATGGTCGTCGGAAAGATCCTGACCCTGGACGAGCTGCTGGGCGAGCAGGGCTTTGAAGCTGTTTTCATTGGAACAGGGGCAGGGCTTCCTGCCTTCATGAATATCCCGGGCGAAAACCTGAACCAGGTCTATTCCGCAAACGAGTTCCTGACCCGGGTCAACCTGATGCAGGCCTGGCGCTGGCCGGAGGCGGCGACACCCATTAATATCGGCAAACGCGTTGCCGTCATCGGCGGCGGCAATGTGGCCATGGATGCCGCGCGCTCCTCCCTGAGGCTGGGAGCTGATGAAGTCTATATCATCTACCGCCGTTCCGAAGAGGAATTGCCGGCAAGGCATGAAGAAGTGGAACATGCCAAGGAAGAAGGAATCCAGTTTCATCTCCTGGCCAACCCCGTGGAAATCCTTGGCAATGAGGAAGGCTGGGTGACCGGGATCCGTTGTATCCGGATGGAGCTGGGCGAGCCCGACGATTCCGGCCGCAGACGCCCTGTCGCCATCCCCGGATCTGAATTCACCATGGATCTGGATACGGTCATTGTCGCCATCGGCCAGTCGCCCAATCCGCTTTTGCGCGACACCACGCCCGACCTCGCCTGCAAACCCTGGGGCGGTGTTATCGTCGATGAGGAAACGCTGGCAAGCTCCAAGGAAGCTGTCTGGGCAGGCGGCGACGCTGTCACGGGAGCGGCGACCGTCATCATGGCCATGGGCGCGGGCAAGACAGCGGCCGCGTCGATCGACCGCTATATTCAGTCCAAGTCCTGATAATGAAAAATGCTGACATCAAAAAACGCCGCCTCAACCGGAGCGGCGTTTTTGCCTTTCAGCGCAGCTTGTAGAGGGCGGCGCCGAGGGCCGTCGCGTATTCGGCCTGTTCGGGAATCAGAATATCGACAGAATAGAGTTGGGAAAAACCAGCCAAAACATCCCGGCCCTTTTCCACATGGAGTAAATTTCCCGTAAAGACGATTTTTGAAACCTTTTCGAGTCTGGCCGCAAGGACGGCGTCTGTCCCCACCGATTGAAAGACAAGATTGACGATGCCCATGGCCAGGTCCCTGGGTGTCGTATGGTCACCTACCTTGCCGAAATTGGAAGCGGTGGTATCATCTGAAAGCCCTGGAATTTCATAGCGTGAGATATCGCCCACTGTCAGATCAATCCTGTGCAGATCGCCCTGCCCGGCCATCTCCCCCACACTTTCAAAATCGCGGACATTCAAGATAACCTGGGCCAGCCCCAGCAAGGTTCCCCCGCCAACCCCGGATCCGATGATATGGCGGACCTCCTGGTGGTCGGCATAGACGATTGAGGTCCCCGTGCCCATACTGACAACAATGGCCCGGTCGACACCGGCTGAGTAAAGACCGCCAAGTCCGACCGCGTCAAATTCCGGCACAAGATGGGTATCGCACTCCATCAGCCGGCCGTCCAGATAAGAAGCCCCGACACCCGTCGTGTGAATGGACTCAATCTGGTCAATGCGAAGATCATTGATGGTTAAAAATTTTCCCAGAGCTCCGTAGGCGGACGCGATGGGATCATTTGCCTGAACCCTGGCTTCGCGCAGCTGGGATCCCTTGCCGAAGCCAACGATCTTGGTAATGCTTCCCCCCACGTCAAGGCCGATCAGGACCTTTTCGCGGGAGATGGCTTTTCGTTCCAATTCAGCGTGCATGGTGCCTCGAATCGCGATCGTTCATCATCCCTGACATAGCCGGCTCGCGGCTTGCGTTCCGAAGCGAGCTGAAGGCCAGCCGGCCATCATCGAAATCGATGCGGGTCGAAGAGGGGGCAAAGACAAAGATAAATTGGGAAACGGCCTGGAGGAGCCCGCCGATGGCGTAAGCGGAGCCTGAAACAATATCCTGGAAACGGATGCGTATATCGGGCGAGAGCCGTTCCGTGTTACAAATAACGGTGCGGCCCTGCTTGACATGATCGCAGACGGGCCAGGCCGTATCGATGTCAAAAGCTTCCACCAGGACAACGGTGTTGTCCACACCCTGCTTGGCACCAGGAAAGGGAACTGTACGCTCACTGGTTCGCTTCTGTCTCATGTCCCGCGGCGCGGAGGCGCGTTCAGCGGGCAGCGACTCTTCATGCGGATATGGATCGTAAGAATCCATCCCCTCATAGTCGTCGTAATCGTCATCTGTCCTTCCGAACAGCTTATTCAAAAAATTACTCATCGCTTTCTCCCTGATTCCCGCCGGCCGGCTCAAAATGCAATAAGGGCAAGCGCCCTGGATCTGCCGTGCCTTTGTTTGTTCATTATAAGTACAAGACAGGCCGCTTTCAATGAAAGCGGCAAACTGTCATGCATCTGTCATCAACTTGTTACTATGATACAGTTCAGGGATTTCTCTGGCCAAAAATGGCACTTCCGATTCGGACAAGGGTGGCGCCCTCGGCAATGGCCTGCTTGAAATCCCCTGTCATCCCCATGGACAGCTCGGTCAGTTCCGGCATGGCATGGCGGCCGGACAGCAAGTCCCGCAGGCCGCGAAGCCCGGCAAACACAGGTCTGGCCCGTTCCGGGTCGTCGTAGAATGGCGCCATGGTCATGAGACCGCGGATCCTTATGTTGGCGAAGCGATCCCGGCCCTCCAGCACGGCATCCAGGGCAGAGGGCTGAAAGCCGTGTTTGCTCCCCTCCCCCGAGACGTTCACCTGCAAAAGAATATCTTGCACCATGTCCATCCGCTCGGCACGGCGCTGGATGGCCTCAAGCAGGCGCAGGCTGTCAACGGAATGGATGAGGGAGACAAGACCGGCCAGATACTTGATCTTGTTTGTCTGCAGCGTCCCGATCATATGCCATTCACAGTCAATCCTGCCGGCAAGTTCCGCTGCTTTGGCGACAAGTTCCTGGGCCCTGTTTTCTCCAAAGAGATGCTGGCCGTAAAAAAAGGCGGCTTCAAGATCCTCAGCCGGGAAATTTTTAGTGACGGCAACAAGGCGAACCGCTTCCGGGTCACGCCCCGACTGGCGCGCCGCCGTCCGGATCGACTGATTTACTTCTTCCAGCTTCAAGCCAATCGCTTCTGATCTGCCTGGATTCAAGTTCAAAGAACTCACGCAGGGACTTCCTTTCTAATCTATCAGCTGCCCGTCCGCTGTGGACCAGGGGTTGGCAACATACAGGTCGGCCTCGCGAAGGGGCCGTTCTTCATCTTTGGAGCGGATCAGGGCGTAGTTATCATCCCGGGCAACGAGCTCCACTTCAATCGTTTGCGTCACACCGCCCTTGACACACCGCAGGCTCGCGCTCAGAGCATCCTCATCCAGGTCAAACAAACTGGCCAGAGGGACGCGCAAACCACTTGACTGGCCCGCAACCAGCTTGACATCGGCTACGGCCGCATAGCGGGGAAAAGTACAAGCCGCATCATCGCAAACGAAGAGATACAAGCGGCCCGGCCCGATCTTTTCCACCCTTTCCACCCTGCACCCCGAAAGCTTGAGGCCGCCGGCGGAATCGGCCAGATCGACCCGTCCCCCCACTTTGATGGAGAGTAAATCCGCTGTTTGGTTGTCCAGGTAGACAGCAAGGTTCATCCCGCTGAAACGGCTGATCGAGGCAATCCTTTCACCCTGGCTGACCCGGGTGTAACGCGGATCATGGCGCTCGACAGGCCTTTCGGCCCAGCGGAGAGGCACTGCCGCCATCTCGCGGCCCATTTCCTGCCAGATGGAGTCCAAGGAGGGAAGGCCCGTCACCGTAAAGCATACCTCCCCCGCCATGGGTGCCCGCAGAACAAGGGTGCGCGGATCGGCTTTCAGGTAGGCAAGAATGCCGTCACATTCATTCGCCCATCGCTCCAGCTCCTCATCCTCCTCGGAAAAGAGGGCCGACTCGGAACGGGCCCGCTCAAACTCATGCCTTACTCTTCCTGCCCCATAATAAAGGGATACACTCCCTGACCTGCCGCCCAGATCGGTCATGGCCTGGATTGCCTCACGCAACCGGCTGTCCGCAGGAGACCTGGGAGATTGGAAACGGACCAGATCACTAAAGCCGCCCAGGACAAAGAGCCTGGCATCGTAAGCTTCTTTGGCCTCCCGGTAGAGGAGGGCTTCCGCTTCCATACCGGGCGGGACGATCAAGGCTAAAACCGCGTCTTTGGCGGCCCGCTGCCCGTCGGCGAGCAGGGGAACCATCAAACCTTCGGAAGGAGACAGCACAGCAGCGCTGTTGTCCAGAAAAATGACCGGACAGCTGGTTGATATCTCAATGGAACCCTGCCTGATAAAAGAAAGCCGGACCTCCTCTCCCCCCCGGGTCATGACAAAAAGGATGGACCAGACCGCATAAAAAGCGGTCGTGATGACCAGAAGGGTGACTGCCAGATACCATATCCGGCTTTTCCTGGCCGAAGCCTGGCGTCTGGCCCGGAGTTCATCGGTCACCTGCCCGGTGCCCTTGCGCTTGCCCTTTGTCCTAAACATCTCTGCCTACTGCTTCCAGGGCCTTCATGGCGCCCAGCCTGGCCTGGTCAAAAGTGAGCCCCCCCTGCACAAAGACATCATAGGGAGGCCTGATGGGACCGTCTGCGGACAACTCAATGGTTGAGCCTTGTATAAACGACCCTGAAGCCATGATGATATCGCAGTCGTAACCCGGCATGGGACCGGGAATGGGTGTCACAAAGGCATCCACAGGGGAAGCCGCCTGGATGGCCCGGCAGAAAAGCTCCAGTTTTTCCTGCGACCCCAGGCGGACAAGCTGGACGATGTCGCCGCGTTCCTCCCCGGCCGAAGGGAAAACCTGGTAGCCTGCCAGGCTGAAAAGAGAAGCGAGGTGAACCGCGCCTTGCATGGACGCCGCGACAACGGTTGGCGCGAAGTAGAGCCCTTGCAGGAGCAGGCGGGTCAGCCCCAAAGAGGGACCCACATGCCGGCCGACACCTACCGCGGTCATGGCCTCACCTATTTCTTCAATCAAATCAGCCCTGCCCGCCACGTAGCCTCCGCCGGGCGCGATCCCCGAACCGGGATTCTTGATCAGGGACCCGGCGATCAGATCAGCACCAAAAGCCAGAGCTTCCGCCGGCTCGACAAATTCCGCGTAGCAATGATCGACGAAGACAATGGCCCCGGCCTCCACTTCCCTGACTGCTTCCGTAATCCTGCGGATGTCTTCATTGAGCAGGGCGCGCCGCTCCGAATAGCCCCTGGACTTTTGCACATAAACAAGGCGTGTCGATGGACTGACCATGGATCGGATCCTGTCGAGATCAGGCTCTCCTCCCGGCAGCAGGCCGGCCTGCCGGATCCGGACACCACGGGCTGTAAGGCTGAGCCGGGAAGCGGGCGCCGGGGGCAGTCCCAGGGTAGGGAGCAGGGAATCGTAGGGTTTCCCGGTAACAATCAGCATTTCATCGCCCGGTACCAGCAGGGCCCGCAAACAGGTGGCCAGAACCTGGGTGCCGGAATTGAACTGGAGCCGGACCAGGGCATCTTCCGCGCCAAATGCCCGCGCCAGCACAGCTTCCGTCTGATCCCGGCCCAGGTCATCATATCCGTAGCCGGTTTTGACGGCAAAGGCGCTTTCTGAAACACCGGCGTATTTAAACGCAGCCAGCATTTCGAGCTGTCTTTTCTCGCGAACCAGCTCGATTTCTGCCCTGATCCTTTGCGTTTTTCGCATGGCCATCTCCGAGAGATCGAAAACCTCCCGGCTGATTCCCTCTTCCCTGTACCATGAATAGCGATCCATCGACGGGCAAGCCCTCCTCGCATCATTGTACTAAAAAACCACTTGCCGTCCCGGTTCACCCCGAAACAACAAGTGGCTGTCAGCTGGTGCGGCCAACGAGACTCGAACTCGTACGGTCTCCCACACGCCCCTCAAACGTGCGCGTATGCCAATTCCGCCATGGCCGCCTTTATGGCCGGCGGAGAGCCGGCCAAGCCATTATGTCAAACCCCATCTGGCTTGTCAACCAAAAGCCGCGCCTGTCCGGCCCCGCATTTGAATTTGAGGTCCTGGTTTCCTATACTGGTTACGTGTGCCCGGCGGAGGAAATTTCCCCTTTGGACGGGCCTCAAGAGGTGGAAGATGATCGAACTGAAAAATGTGAGCAAAAGCTATGACGGCGTCCGCAACGCCGTCGACGACCTGACTCTTGATATCCGCGACGGTGAGATTTTCGGTTTTCTTGGCCCCAACGGTGCGGGGAAAACAACAACGCTTAAGCTGATTGCGGGTTTGCTGTCCCTGGATCAGGGCTCCATCACCGTCAACGGCTATGACATCGAACAAAGCCCCCTCGAGGCCAAACAGCGCTTCGCCTTCATACCGGACAATCCTGAAACCTTCCAAAGGCTGAAAGGGATCGAATACCTCCGCTTTATCGGTGACATTTACGGCGTCGGCAGCAAGGACCGTGAACAGCGTGTTCATGATCTGACCCATCGTTTTGGCATCCATGACGTCATGAACCAGATGATCCGGACCTATTCCCACGGCATGAAGCAGAAGCTGATCCTGACAGGGGCCCTTTTGCACGATCCTGAAACCTGGATCCTTGACGAGCCCATGACAGGACTCGACCCCGCTTCCTCCTTCCAATTGAAGCAGCTGATGCGGGAGCACGCCGACGCGGGAAAAACAGTCCTCTTTTCCACCCACGTCCTCGAAGTGGCCGAAAAAGTCTGTGACCGGCTCAGCGTCATCGACAACGGGCGGCTGCTATTTGTCGGCAGCATGGATGAACTGAAAGAAAGATATGCTGAAGACGCCTCACTGGAATCTTTGTTCCTGCGCCTTGTCAACGAATCCGGCCAGGATGAAAAACCTGAAGGCCAAGGCCGGTAGAGGGGAGCACAGGGTGAAACAGTACTGGATCCTGATGCGGCCTTTGTGGAGCGAGATGGTCGGCAGCTTCACCCGCGGCTTCGGTTTGGGCGCCAGGAAAAAGAAGAAAGTAAAGAAGTCCAAGGGCGCTTCCATGGCGCTTTATGGTTTTCTTTTCGCCATGCTTTCCTTTTATTCGGTTGTCTATGGGATCGGGATCACCCAGGTGTCCATGATGAGCGGCAACCTGGACGGTTTCATCTACATGGCCGCGCTGGGTGCCCCCATGCTGGTTTTGCTTTTCGGGATCCTGCAGGCCATTCCCACCCTTTACCATGAAAGCAGCCTGGAAGCCCTTCTCGTCCTGCCGGTCAAGCCCTCAGTCATCATTGCGGGCAAGATAACCCAGGCCTTTCTCCCGGTTACCATCTTCCCCACCCTCGTTTTCCTGCCTGCCCTGATCGCGCACGGGGTCATGACTTCAAGACCCTGGATGTATTTCGTGCAACTGATCCCCTTCATGCTCTTCATCCTCTTCGCCCCTTTCGCCCTGATCGTCGTCTTGATCATGGTCCTGATGCGATACACGAAATTCGCGCGTGATAAAGACCGCTTCCAGATGGCAACCTCCATTTTCGCCATCCTTTTCGCTGTCACTTTTTCCGTCTTGATCAACCTGCAAAGCTCAAGCGGACAAGTTCCCGGTTATTCCCTGGTGGCTCCCGGCCAATCAGCTCCTTTTCTCCAGGGCGCCCTGCGTTTTATTCCTTCCTCCGCTTTCGGGGTCGGCATGCTGACCCAGGCAGCTTCCTGGCAAACGCTCCTGTACGGATCGGCTTCGCTGGCAGTGAATGCCGCTTCCCTTGCCCTGCTTCTCTTTTTGGCAAACAAGCTCTACCTGCCGGGCGTGCTGGGCCTTAAATCCGGGGCCAGGCGCGCCAGGGAACTGAGCCCTGAAAAGCTATTACAGGCCCTGACCCCGCGAAGCGCATACCGGGCCATCGTCAGCAGGGAGTGGAAACTGCTGATACGGACCCCCGCTTTTTTCACCCAGACAATCCTGGGAGCGATTATGCTTCCGGCCATGATGATCGGTATCCTGGCCATCACCTTTGTCAATCTTGAGAAATCGGGCGCCCTTGGCTTTTCGATCATCAGCTTGGCGCGGGACTGGGTTTCAAGCGGCCTTTGGACGAAATCCTGCTGGCTGCTGGTCCTGATCGTCTCGGGCATTGGCGCCTTCTTTTCCGGCACCAACATGATGTCGGCCTCTGCCATTTCCCGGCAGGGATCACTTTTCGCCTACTCCAAACTGATGCCTGTGCCGGTCCACGTCCAGGTACTGGCCTGGCTTACACCGGGTCTGGCCACTATGACGGTGATCTGGGTCATCCTGGCATCGGCTCTGACGCTTTTTCTTACGGCCTCGGCGGCCTTTGGCCTGGTCGTCTTTTTCACCGCCTGGCTCAATGCCTACCTGGTCCAGATGGCTGGCTTCTACACTGATATGATCTTTCCCGTCCTTGACTGGACCAATGAAATCCAGCCCGTAAAAAACACAAAAAGCTCTATGGTTTCGAGTCTGGGCATGTTCGTCTACATTGGACTCCTGGCCGCCTTCGCCTTCCTGGTCAGGAAGTTGTCAGGGGGACATTCGACCATCACAGCCTTGAGCTTGTTTCTTTTTTCCCTGATTTTTTCAGCCTGGGCGACCCTGCTGGCCATGAGGCGGGCCGGCAAGCTCTTCCGGACACTTGATATTTAACACCATGAAGAGGAGATCCTTATGACACCCTTGAAAGGCAATCTGATTTTTGGACAGTCAGGCGGACCGACATCGGTCATCAACGCGAGCGCGGCAGGCGTTTTTTTGGAAGCGCTTGACCATCCGGACATTATTCCAAGAGTATTCGGCATGCACCACGGTATTGAGGGGGTGCTCAAGGACGACCTGTTCGACATTTCCAGGGAGGACCGCAGGGAGCTCGAATTCCTTTGCGGCACGCCCTCCTCTATCCTGGGCACCTGCCGCTATAAGCTGGCCGATCCGGATGCGGATGATGGCGACTACAAGAAAATTCTCGCCATCCTGCGCAAGTACGATATACGCTATTTCTTTTACAACGGCGGGAATGATTCCATGGACACCTGCTCCAAGGTTTCGCGTTACCTGCAAAACAACCGCTACGACTGCCGGGTGATCGGAATCCCCAAAACGGTTGATAATGATCTGTTCGGGACTGATCACTGTCCCGGCTATGGTTCGTCCGCCCGTTATATCGCCACCTCGATTGCCGAGGCATGGCAGGACGCGCATTCCTACACGACGCCCATGGCCGTCGTATTTGAGTGCATGGGACGTCACGCGGGCTGGCTTGCGGGAGCGTCGGCCCTGGCCGGCGTCATTGGCTGCGGCCCCGACCTCCTTTACCTGCCTGAAGTGCCTTTTGACCCGGACAGGATGGTCCGTGATGCCAGGAAAATCCTGGGACAGAAGAATGTTGTTCTCATCAGCGTATCGGAAGGCATCATGACAGCGGATGGCCGTTTGGTCGCTGAACAGCTGTCCAGCCGGAAAACTGATGCCTTCGGTCATAAACAGCTTGGCGGAACCGCGGCGCTCCTGGCTGATCTTCTGGCCGCGGAACTGGGAGTAAAAGTGAGGGGCATCGAGTTTTCAATATTGCAGCGGTCAGCCGCTCATTGCGCCTCCGGCGTGGACATTGAAGAAGCACTCCTGGCCGGGCGTACCGGCGTCAAAGCGGCCATGGGCGGTTCCAGCGGCGTCATGATGGGCTATCGCCGCCCGGATAAGGGGCCTTACAGCTGTGAGATCATTCATGTCCCCCTTGACCTGGTCGCAAACCGTGAAAAAAGGGTTCCGCTTGACTGGATCAACGAGGAAGGCAACGGGGTCACCCGGGATTTCATCGACTACGCCCTCCCCCTCATCCAGGGTGAGCCGCGTCAGATCCACGAAATGGGTCTCCCGCGCTTTGCCCGGCTGAAGAAAATCCCGGCAGAACAGGGCATTCAAAAAGAAAAAACCTTGTCACCGTCCAGGTAGACCGCGCCACTTTTCGGCTCCAGCGGTCCGACGCCGCTCTGTCCGGGAAAATTGGCCGGCTGATCGCTTCGGTTGATGGCGATCCAGGCTTGTTCGGGGCCTGCGGCCGGCTTCCCGAAAGCGTCCAGCTGGCCCTCCTTGTAGCGGCGGAAAAGGATTGCCCCCTGACTGGCGTAAACAATCTCAAAGAATCCCGTTTTCAGCACAGGTGTCCCGCTTCTCAAGCGCATGAGGGCAATTATTTGTTCCCTCAGCTTGCCTGCCGGAAGCCTTTTTGACCCCTCCCGCGGGAAAGTCCTGCGGTTAAAGGGATCCTCATAGCCCTCCATGCCGAGTTCGTCCCCATAGTAGACCGCCATGACACCGGGAAAGGCAACTTGAAACAGGGAGGCAAGCAGGACCAGGCGCTCGCCTTTTCTCCGCTCCTCCCCGGTCAGCTTGAGAACTGCCTGTTCTTCCCGGCTGCCGGGCAGGGGCGGCCCGGCAAGCTCCGTGATAATCCGGCTGGTGTCATGACTGCCAAGCAGATTCATCTGCGCGTACAGGGCTTCTTTGGGTGTGATGGAGAGGGTTTTCCCAAAGGCCAGGGCCAGCTGCTCACCATCGATTTCTTCTTTGAGAAAGGCCAGGACATGACCCCTGAAAACATAACCCATAGCGGCGTCGTGGGTATTACCCAGCAAGAAGTCGCGGTGATGGCCGTAACTGATTTTCGCTGTAGGCTCTTCCCAGATCTCCCCCAGGATATAGGCGTCTGGCCGCTCCTTTTTGACTCTTTTGCGCAGCAGCCTTAAAAAGGAATCGGGCAGCTCATCCGACACATCAAGCCGGAAGCCGGCGCAGCCTTTGCGGATCCAATAGGCAAGCACCCCGTCAGGGCCGCAGATAAAGGAACGGTAGGACAAGTCATCCTCATTGACGTTGGGCAGGCTGTGAAAATCCCACCAGCACTCATAAAGCAGCGATCCCTCTTCTCCATGGGGTATTTCACAAGCTTCATCCCCCCGGTACCGCTTGATTTCCGATTCACTTGCGAAACGGTACCAGGCAGTATAGTCGGAAGGGATGCCGTCCCGCATTTCCTGCCAGGCGCCGGCCGGGGGGTAGCGGTCGTAGCGGTTGAAGTAAATGCTGTCAGCTCCGGTGTGGCTGAAAACGCCGTCAAGGATCACCTGGATGCCGTGATTCCCCGCTTGCTCGAAGAGATGGTCGAGATCTTCATTTGTGCCAAGCAGGGGATCCAGGGAAAAGTAATCGCCCGTATCGTAGCGGTGATTGGACTGCGCCTCGAAGACCGGATTGAGGTAGAGGGCCGTCACACCCATGGAAGCCAGGTAAGGGAGTTCTTCCACGATCCCCTCAATGGTCCCGCCAAAAAAATCACAGGCCTGATAGCCGCCAGCTTCCTTTCCCTTAAAATCGACTTCCTCATCCCAGTCGCTGTGCCAGATCCGCTCGGGGCGATCCATGAGCGCGAGCGCCCGCTCTTGATCGAAACGGCGGCCCCGGCTGAACCGGTCGGGAAAAATCTGGTACTGGACAGCACCCTTGATCCAGTCGGGGGTCTTGAAAGCTCCGTCATGCACCGTCACCTGAAAGCCCGGAATGGGATGTGCGCCATCCAGGGTGAAGGCCAAGCTGTGATCACGCGTTTCAGCACGGGTTCCCCAACTGGCCTCATCCGGAAAGCCCCAGCGGTAACGGCCATCGCGCAGGCGGACCTCAAACCAGTAAAAAAAGAGGCCGGGCTCCCCGTCCATTTGTATTTCAGCTTCGAACCGGGCAGAAAACTCCTGCCGGGATTCCTCTTTCATCCGCAGGTAGCCCTGCTTGAAGGTCCGCAAGCCATAGGCGTAGAAAAGGCGGGCCGATTCGATTTCTGCCGGGTCCCCCTCAATAACCGCTCTGAATGTAATGAAAGTTCCGCACTCCACCGGGCCTGTGGGCGAACGGTAGAGGAGTGAGTCAACACGGTGTTTGATGATGAGCAAGGACTACCTCGTCTCTTCCAGGATATCCTGATACAGCATTTCGTAGGATTTCGCGGACCGGGACCATGAGTAATCACCTTCCATGGCGGTCTTGACCATGCCGCGCCAGGTCTCCTTGTCTTCCCGGTAAAGGCGGATGGCTTCTTTTGCGGTGAACAGGAGTTCGTGGGCGTTGATATTCAAAAAGCCGAATCCGTTTCCTGTTTTTTCGTATTGATTGAAGGCATCCACGGTATCGGCCAGGCCGCCTGTCTGCCGCACGATGGGCAAAGTGCCGTAACGCATGGCAATCATCTGTGACAAGCCGCAGGGCTCGAACAGTGAAGGCATGACAAAGAGGTCGGCGCCCGCGTATATCCTTCTCGACAGGTGGCGGTCGTAGGTGATCACTGCCCGCATACGGCCGGGATGGCGCGATTCCACATCCTGAAGTCTTTTTTCGTAGGAGGGATCACCTGTACCGAGCACAAGGAACTGGATTTCTTCTTCCAGCAATTCGTCCAGGATATGGAGCAGCAGATCTATACCCTTTTGTTGGTCAAGGCGCGTAACCATGGCAAACAGGGGAATTTTTGCCGCTTTCGGAAAACCCAATTCCTCCTGGAGCGCCTTCTTACAGGCGGCCTTTCCCCGCATCCAGGCCTTGGCGGTATAAGCCGCGGCGATTTCGGGATCAGTCGCGGGATTGTAAAGATCGACATCGATGCCGTTGAGGATGCCTCTGACCTTCCAGCTTTGCTCAGTCAGAATACCATCCAGTCCCTCACCGAAATAGGGGGTCAGGATCTCCCTGGCGTAGGTGGGGGAAACAGTGGTGACGCGGTTGGAATAGACGATCCCCGCTTTGAGGAAATTGGGGACACCCTCCTTTAATACGCGGGATTCGGACATATATTCATCCGGCAAATCGAAAAGATCCTGCACCGTTTCACGTCCGTGCACGCCCTGATGCTTCAGGTTGTGAATGGTGATCAGGGACCGGACTCCCGGATGATAACCGTGGGCGGCGTAGTGGCTTTCGAGAAGCACCGGGATCATGCCTGTTTGCCAGTCATTCAGATGGAGGAGGTCAGGTTCAAAGCCCATGGGCTCACCCATGGCCTCCAGAACGGCCCGCTGGAAAAAGGAGAAGCGCTCAACATCGAAGGAGTAGTCAATATAGAGCTTGTCATGGCCGAAATAAAAATCGTTGTCGATCAGGTAGACGGGAACGCCGTTCACTTCCATGGAGAAGAGGCCGCTGTACATGGTACGCCAGCCGAGGCGGATGATGGACCATCGCAAAAAGTGAAGTTCCGACGCGTAAGCCTGCTTGATCACCTTGTAAAGCGGCATAATGACCCTGACATCAAGATCCCGCCTCCGCAAAGCCCCCGGCAGCGACCCCGCCACATCACCCAGGCCTCCGGTGGATGCCAGCGGTACCATCTCCGAACTAACAAAGAGAATTTTCACGCCCTCACCCCCGTCAGACAATGGAGTTTTTCGCGATCACAATTGGACGGCCGGCTTGACCCTGAAGTTTTCCGCCCATCTTGATCACACTGTTTTTATCGACAATGACATGGTCCAGGATGACGTCCTCCGAAACCTGGACATCCTGGAAAAGGACGCTGTTGGTCACACGGGCATTTCTGCCGATGGTGCATCCGCGGAACAGGATGCTGTTTTCCACCTCGCCCAAGATAGCGCATCCATCGGAGGCAAGTACATTATTCACTTTTCCGCTTTCAGGTGAAATGATACAGGGCGCCCTGTTCTTTGCCTTGGTGTAGATGGGCCGCTCGGTGGAAAAGAGCTCACAGCGGACCTTGCTTTCCAGGACACGCATGGACGCGTCAAAGTAGCTTGCCGTGTCGTAGATTCGAAGCAGCAGGCCCCGGTGCTCGACCGCCTGTATCCTGAATTGTTTGTAAAGCTGGAGCAGGCCGATAATGGAAAAGTCGGCGACCCCCCGGGCCATCATCTCGGACAGGATCTGGAGCAGGAGGGCTTTTGAAATGACAAGCAGGCCGAAGGCATTAAGCTCGCTCGCCGCTATGGGGTAATTGATGCTGAGGTCGCGTATCCACGAATTTTCATCCAGGCTGATGGTCAGGGAGAAGTCCCGGGGAACAAGTCCGTCACGGGCGAAATAAACCGACATATCGGCGCCTGATTCCAGATGGCGCTCAAGCAATGGCTTGTAGCGGATATTGGATACATAATCGCTGGACGATATGAAGACATGGCTCTGACTGCCGCTTTCAACGTAATCGATGATGCTTTGGGCATCGGTCCGGTCAGGCGCCCGTGTGACAGGGTTGATGTAGGGGGGAATCAGATAAAGCCCCTGGCGCATCCGGTCGAGATCCCACCAAACACCCGTCCCCACGTGATCCATCAAAGATTTGTAGCGGGTCAGGGCGACGACGCCGATCCGCTTGATTCCACAGTGAACCATATTGGACAAGGTGAAATCGATGATGCGGAAACGGCCGGCAAAAGGCACGGCAGCCAAAGCCCGGGGCTGGTTGAGCGCGTCAAGATGGATGCGGCGGTTGTCTGCCAGGATCAGCCCCATGGCGTCCGTCAGCATGGCTCCACCCCCCCTCCTGCATAGTCCGGATTCTGTCCGGCAATCTGCGGGTGCGACCGGATATGGGCCGGTCCGATCATGGAGTTGCCGGCGATGGCCGCGCCGCTCCTGATGATCAGGCCCGGCGCGAAAACCGTGATATCGTCCTGGCAAAGCGGGCTGAGGAAATCTTCGCTTCCGTCTTTTGTTTCCGGTGTCGCGCGGACACCCGGCTCAATGACCGTGTTCATCCCGACAATGCAACGCGTCAATTCGGCTCCCTCTTCAATCCTTGAACCGGGCATGAGCAGCGAATCCCTGACCACAGCCCCTTCGGCAACCATTACGTTATAGCCGACAATGGAGTTGCGGACCTCGCCCAGTATCTCGGCACCATCCGTCAAGGCCGTGTTTCGGACGACTGCCCGGGGCCCAAGGTAATGTGAGGGCCGCTGCGGGTTTTTTGAGTAGATGGGCCAGGACAGGTCGCGAAGATTGATCTCGTCCGGTTTCGCGAGAAGATCCATATTTGACTCCCACAATGACCCGATCGTACCTACATCCTTCCAGTAATCGCCAAAATTATAGGTATAGACGCGGTAGTCCTGACTGATCATCCGGGGAATGACATCGCCGCCGAAATCATTTTTCGAGTCGGGATTATTCTCATCCTCGATCAGGATTTTTCGCAAAACATCCCATGAAAAGCAGTAGACACCCATGGATGCCAGGTTGTTCCTGGGTTCGGCCGGCTTCTCCTCGAACTCAGTCACCCTCCCCTCTTCATTGGTATTCATGATGCCAAAGCGGGATGCCTCCGTCCATGGGACCTCGATCACGGCGATGGTCGCCTCGGCCTGATTCGCGACATGGGCTTTAACCATCTTGCTGTAGTCCATCTTGTAAATGTGGTCCCCTGAAAGAATCAGGACATAACGGGGCCGGAAGCCGTCAACGAAGGGAATATTCTGGTAAATGGCATTGGCGGTCCCCTTATACCAGTCATTTCCCTCCTGGCTCAGAAAGGGCGGCAGGATGAAAGTCCCTCCGCTGTTGCGGTCCAGGTCCCAGGAGTGACCATTGCCCACATAGGAGTTGAGCTCGAGCGGCTGGTACTGGGTCAGGACCCCGACAGCTTCAATGCCCGAATTCATGCAGTTGCTGAGCGGAAAATCAATGATCCGGTAGCGGCTGCCGAAGGGGACCGCCGGCTTGGCGATAAAGTCGGTTAAGACACCCAGCCTTGACCCCTGCCCTCCAGCCAAAATCATGGCGATGATCTCTTGCTTGGCCATGGCCTATTCCTTTCTTTTCCCCGCATAGTGAAGATACAAGCCAGCCAGGGGCGGCACAGTAATCCTCAATGCCGGCCTGGCCGGATCCCCCCGGTAGAGTCCGTCCGTCGCAAACTCTGCCTCTTCCCGGTCAAGCCCCCCGTAGCCGCTCCCCCCGTAGCGGACAGCGTCGCTGTTCAAAAGGAGTCTGTAAGAGCCCTCCCGGGGAACCGGAATGGCATAGTCGTCATAGGAGGCAGGTGTCATATTCAGGATGGCAAGGACGGTTTCCCTATCGTCCGCCGCCTTGCGCGCGTACGCAAAGATACTATTATCACGGTCATCCGCCTGCAGCCACTCGAAACCCTCCCAGGATCTTTCGATTTCCCAGAAGGCGGGGTGGCTGAGGTAAATGTGGTTGAGATCCCGGACAAATTCGCTCATCTCCCGGTGCCTCGGATAACGCAGCATAAACCATTCCAGTTCCTCATAATAGCGCCATTCAAGATAAGGGGCGAACTCATTGCCCATAAAATTCAGTTTGGCACCCGGGTGGGACATCTGATACATGTAGCAGGCTCTGAGCGAGGCGAATTGCCGCCAGTAGTCGCCTGGCATCCGCCCCAAAAGCGTCTTTTTGCCATGAACCACCTCATCGTGGGAAAAAGGAAGGATGAAGTCTTCACTGAAAGCGTAGACCATGGAGAAGGTAATTTTTTCATGGAATTGGCTCCGGGCGAAGTAGTCTGCCTCCATGAAGGACAGGGTGTCGTTCATCCAGCCCATATTCCATTTATGGGTGAAACCCAGTCCGCCCAGTTCAACAGGCCTTGTGACATCCGGGTAGGGGGTCGATTCTTCTGCGGCCAGGATGCAATGGGGAAAATGCTTGCGGATCAACCGATTGAGCTCTTTGAGAAAATCGATGGCTTCGAGATGCAGATAAGTTCCTTCATGGTTCGGCCGGGCATCAGGGCGGCCGAAATCGAGGTAAATCATGCTGCTGACAGCGTCCACACGCAGGCCGTCAGCGTGGAACTCATCAATCCAGAACCAGGCGCTCGACAGGAGAAAAGACCTTATTTCCGAAAGCCCGTAGTTGAAGACCAGGGTCCCCCAATCCTGGTGCTCACCGCGTTGCGGATCGGGATCCTCATAAAGGGGATGTCCGTCAAAGCGGGCAAGCGCGAAATCATCCCTGGGGAAATGGGAGGGAACCCAGTCAAGAATTACCCGGATCCCCGACCGGTGAAGGATGTCAATCAGATACTTCAGATCAGCCGGCGTCCCGTAGCGCGAGGTCGCGGCAAAATAGCCGGTCAGCTGGTAACCCCAGGAGGCGTCGAGCGGGTACTCCATGACAGGCATCAGCTCAACCGCGTTGTAGCCCATCTCCTTGCAGTAGTCAGCCAGCTGCGGCGCCAGCTCACGATAACTGTAAACCTGGCCGTCGGCATAGCGCCTCCAGCTTCCCAGGTGCACTTCATAAATGTTAAGCGGTCCTGCATCCAGCGCGTCCGGCCGCGAAGCCATAAAATCCCCGTCGCCCCACTGATAGTCATTTTCCGCGTCATAGAGGATGGATGCCGTCCCGGGCCTGGTCTCCGCGTGCCTCGCGTAAGGGTCAGCTTTCAGCATGGTGCGGCCTGAGGATGAGCGGATGGCATATTTGTAGCGCTGCCACTCAAGGGCGCCTTCAACGAAGCCGTGCCAGATCCCGGTTGTGCCATAGGATTGTAAAAGGTGTGCCTGGGGATCCCAGCCGTTGAAATCGCCGACCAGGCTGACACCGGCCGCCCGCGGCGCCCAAACCGCGAAGCGGTAGCCCTGGCTTCCTTCCGGGGAGACGTGCGGGCGCGCGCCCAGCATCTTGTAGCTTTGGTAATTTTCACCCCGGTTGAACAGCCAAGCTTGATTCATTTCACCCGTCACTCTCTGGTTTTCCGATTTCAGGCAGTCATAAGGCCGCCCTGGCGGGTCTCTTGCGGGTTGGCTCTGACAGCCGCCCTGACACTATTATACATGACAGCCTAGGAAAGAATGAGATCAACAACCGTTACGCCATCGCCGCCTTCACCATCGCCTCCGGCCCGGAAGGCGCGGACCCGCCGGTCCCTGGACAGGACTTCGCCGGCCGCTTTCCGCAAGGCGCCGGTCCCCTTGCCGTGAACGATCCGGACGGGTGACAGGCCGGCCATGACTGCCTCATCGAGGAAGCGGTCAATCATGGATACTGCTTCATCGACCCGCTTGCCCAGCAGGATCAGTTCCGTGCCGGCCCGCATGACAATCTCGGACCGCAGACTTGATGACTTTTCAAGGGGGGCGGCAACTTTCTCTTTGCTTTTACCCGATTTCTTGCGGGCCTTTCGCAGTTCGTGAACGGGGACTTTCACGCGGAAGGATCCCGACTCCAGCACAACCTGGTTTTTAGCGTCCGGCAGTTCACGGACAAGGCCCGAAACGCCCAGGGAAGCCGTATTGTAAGCGTCGCCCAAGACAATATCCTCCGGCCTGACCGGCCCGCCCGCAACAGGACTGTCCTCTTGACGGCGCAGCTGGAATTTCTTGCCGATGGAGCTGAGGCGGCCGCGTGCCTCTGAGGCCAGGCGGTGATCCGAGTCCCTGTCCCCTTCACGGGACGAACGCGTCTCCTCCAGCAGTCTGTCCAGCTCTTCTCTCGCCTGGCCGACCAGGAGGCCGGCCTCCGCGCGCGCCTGGTCAAGGATCCGCCGGCTCTCCCCGTCCAGCTTCTCACGCTCCCTGTCCAGCGCCTCCCTTGCCCGGCCGGTTTCGTCCCGCAGCCTTTCAATCTCCTCCTCCATGGCCCGGGCTTCTTTGTGGCTTTGCTCAATGGCTGAGACCAGATCCTCGAAATGCTCCCCCTCTTCCGAAATCAGGGCCCTGGCACCGTCGATGATGGCCGGTGACAAGCCGAGCCGGCCCGAAATGGCAAAGGCGTTGCTGACACCCGGGACACCGATCAGCAGTTTGTAGGTGGGCTGCAGGGTCACCGTATCGAATTCACAGCAGGCATTCTCGACGTCCGGCTCTGTCATGGCATAGCCCTTCAGCTCCCGGTAATGGGTGGTGGCGACCGTGTGACAGCCTGATGCCTTCAGGAAATCGAGGATGGCCATGGCCAGGGCCGCGCCCTCGGATGGGTCAGTTCCCGCCCCCAGCTCATCGAGCAGAACCAGCATGCCCGGCCCTGCCTGGTCGGTAATCCGGATAATCTCCTTCATATGTGAAGAGAAGGTCGACAGGCTTTGCTCGATGCTCTGCTCATCGCCGATATCTGCCTCAACCGCGCGGAACCAGCCGATTTGCGACCCGGCTTCAGCCGGGATGAAAAGACCGGCCATGGCCATGAGGGTCAGCAAACCGCAGGTCTTGAGGCTGACCGTTTTGCCGCCTGTGTTGGGCCCTGTAATGACCAGGGTGCGGAAAGTCCTGCCAAGCTCGAAATCGATGGGAACAACCTGATCCCGCGCAATGAGCGGATGCCTTGCTTTTCGAAGCAAAATCACGCCCTGTTCGTTCAGGAGGGGCAGGGATCCGTCCATTTGGCCGGCAAGTTTTGCCTTGGCCATCAAAAAATCAAGTTCCGCCAGCAGCTTGCTGTTGCCGTAGAATGTATCAGCCTGATTGGAGACAATGGCGGACAGTTCCTTCAAAATTTTAAGGATCTCATCTCTTTCGTCCGCCTCCAGTTCCCGGATTTTATTATTGAGTTCGACCACTGCCATGGGTTCGACGAAGAGTGTATTGCCTGACGACGAGCTGTCATGAACAATACCGCGGATGGCGGCGCGCCGGTCGGAGCGGACCGGGACCACGTAGCGTCCTCCGCGCAGTGTGATGATGTTTTCCTGAAGCGCGTCCCCCTGCCGGGCCAGCACCTTGTCCAGTTCACGCCGCACAGCCGCCTGCGCCTCGCGGAGTCTGACCCGGATCCGGTAAAGATTTTCACTTGCCTGGTCAAGGAGATCCTCTTCATCTTTGATCGACTGTTCCAGGCGGCGCCGAAAGCCCGGCAGCGGTTCGAGCTTTTTGATCTTGCGGTGAATGAGCAGGTCTTCTTCCCTTTCCTCTTCGGGGATTTCATGGACCATCCGCTCCACCGCCCTTAAAAAAGCCGCCATGCGGAAGAAATCCGAACACTCCAAAACAGCGCCTGCTTCGGCCCGGCGGACAAAAGGAGCAATATCATTGATGCCTGAAAAAGGCAAGTCACCGTACTTCAGAAGCCTGACAGCCGCGTCGCCCGTTTCTGCCAGGGCCTGGCTTGAAGACTCATAAGAGTTATAGGGAATCAATGCCCGGCACAAGACCCGGCCTGTTTCGGTGGATGCGAAACCGGCCAGCCGGTCGATCACCGCAGGGTATTCAAGTGTTTTGAGTGTCTTCTTGCGAATCATCTTTTTTCTTGCCGATGCCGGCCTGCTGCCTCATATAGTGGATGGTTGCCAGGAAAGAACAAAGGGCGGGAGGAATAAAGATGACATGGCGAAACCAGCGTGGCTCATCGGTTACCCAGAACATGGTGACAACGGCAGCCACAAAAAGAAAGGTCGCGATTTTGCCCAGAATGTCCGAGAAAACGACGACGCGCCTTTTGGTCAGCAAGAGGGTGCTTCCGAAGAGCATGAAGGATTCACGCGCGAAATAGTAGAGGGGCACCCAGATTGGCACGCGGCCGATGGCGAACATCATGAAGGCTGTAACGACCTGAAAAACCTTATCGACAAAGGGGTCAAAGAGTTTTCCGAACTCCGTAATCATATTGAAGCGGCGCGCGATCCATCCATCGAAAAAATCAGTCGACCAGATGGCGATAAACAAGAGGAAGGTTTCCAGGCGGTGGGCGGGCCAGCGGTAGATCAGAACGGCCAAAGGCGCGATGGCCAAAAACCGGACCAGGGTCAGCGCATTTGGAATATTCAAAATGAAACGCACTTGCGGATCATCATTCTGCTTGCTGTCTCGTGAATTTTCTTCCCCGTCCATCTCTCACCCGTTCATCCGCGCCACGACATATTCTTTCTTCTCAATGCATTTTCTCACAAATGCCTGCCCGATTCTATTCATTCACAGGATCCCGAAATTGTCGGATCCGAACCGCTCCATCAGAAGCGGGGCCGTCTCGTCATCCCAGGCAATTGAAGGCACCTCGTGTTCTGAACGAAAACTGCCCTTCGACTCATGGAAGAGGCGGACGGGCGTATCGCCGGAAAAGAAACCGAGCGCCGCCCGCAAGGAATCCAGGTAAGCCTCCCCCGCTCCGGCAGGAATCCGGATGACCACGGCGCGGTGATTGGCTGGTGTCTTCTCTTCCTGTACCGCTTCCGGCGGCTTGGGCGCCCGGCGCCGGACGGCTTCTTCCCTGCAGTCACCCTCCCCCCTGGTCCGCGGCCGCTTTTTTTTGTCAGACTCCTTGAAGGAGGCCGGTAGACCCCGCATATCCTGTTTAAGCGGGGCAATCCAATCCGCCAGGAGCTTTGGCTCCTCTTCGCGAAGATCCAGGCTCCCCGCGATCAAAAGGGCACTGTAATCGTCCATCAGATCATGAAAGGCCGTATAGGTCTTGGGGAAGACGATGACTTCCCAGCTTCCTGTCTCATCTTCCATGGTCATGAAGGACATCCGGTCGTTATTTTTGGTAAAGAGATCTCTTCTGGCGACCACCAGTCCCGCCATGACCACGCGGTCACGATCCTGCAGCGACCTCCCTTTGCCTGATCCGCCGTAAGCATCTGCTTCAGGATCCAGGTCATCGCTTCTGATCTCCCGGCTCATGGTCAGGGGCATGGAGTCCATGGCCTCGCGATAGGAGCTCAGAGGATGCCCGGTGATGTAGAGCCCCGTCATGTCTTTTTCCAAGGTCAGTCGTTCAAAAGGCGTGAAATCCGGCACGTTCGGATAATCCGGCTCTTCCTTCTGGCTCAGCGCTTCATCAGCCGACAGGTCAAACAAGGTGATCTGACCTTCCATGACCCCTTTTTTGGCGGAGAGGATGCTGTCGCAGAAAGGCTCGATGACCGCGATCATCCTGGAGCGGCCGATCCCAAAAAAGTCCAGCGCGGAAGAGCGGATCAGGCTTTCGATCATTTTCCGGTTGAGGGCCGAATCGCACATCCGCCGCAGGAAGGCCCCGTAACTGGCAAAAGGCCCTGCTTCCCCGCGCTCCCTGATCAGGGCCTCAATGGCGTCCCTGCCGACATTTTTGACCGCGGCAAGCCCGAAACGGATGGCCTCCCCTTCCGGGTGGAAGCGCGGCCCGCTCCGGTTGATGTCAGGCGGCAGGAGAGGCACCCCCATGGATTCCGCCGCCCTGATGTACTGTCCGGCTTTGTCGAGATCGCCCAGATGTGAGTTCAGGATGGCTGCCATGTACTCAACCGGGTAATAGTACTTGCACCAGGCGGTATTGTAGGCCACTGCCGCGTAGGACGCCGCGTGCGCCTTGTTGAAGGCGTAGCCCGCGAAGGCATAGATGTCCTCGAATAATTTTTCCGCCACCTTGCGCGGGACCCCGTTGGCGACCGCGCCCTTGACCTGCACCCCGTTTTCGTCGGTCCCGCCCTCGATGAAGAGGGTCCGGTAGCTTTGGAGCAGGCTCTCATTTTTTTTGCCCATGGCCCGGCGGACATTGTCAGCCTGGGCGGAGGAAAATCCAGCCAGATCCCTGACGATACGGATGACCTGTTCCTGATAGACGATAACCCCGTAGGTTACCTTGAGGATGGGCTCGAGCAGCGGCCAATCGTAGCGGACCTTCTTGGGGTCGTGGCGGGCCTTGACATAGCGCGGAATTTGCTCCATGGGTCCGGGGCGGAAGAGGGCGACGCCGGCGATAATGTCTTCAAATGATTCCGGCTGAAGTTCCTTGAGGAATTGGGTCATGCCGCCGCCTTCCAATTGGAAAACGGCATCGGTTTCGCCCCTGCCGATCATGTCGAAGATACGCGGGTCGTCGTAGGTCATGCGGTCAAAATCAATGGCGGTCCCCGTCTTCTCCTCGACCAGCCGCGATGTTTCCTGCAGGACGGTCAGGGTCCTCAGGCCGAGGAAGTCGAATTTCAACAGGCCCACATCCTCGATGTCGTCCTTGGTAAACTGGACCACAATCGACTCGTCGTTTCTGGCAAGCGGCGCGATCTCACAGACGGGTTTGCCAGCGATAATGACCCCGGCCGCGTGGGTTGAAGCGTGGCGCGGCATTCCTTCGAAGCGTTTGGCCAGGTCAATGATGCGCCTGGTTGTATCATCGTCTTCGTAGAGTTTGCGCAGGTCGGGATTCATCTGGAGGGCCAGATCGATGGTTATCTTTAGCTGGTTGGGGATCATCTTGGCAATCCGGTCTATTTCGGCATAGGAGACATCCAGGGCGCGTCCGACATCCCGGATGACGGCCCGGGCCGCCAGTGTCCCGAAAGTAATCACCTGACAGACATGATCGGCGCCGTATTTCTCTGTCACATAGTCGATCACTTCACCGCGCCGCTCATAGCAGAAGTCAATATCAAAGTCGGGCATGCTGACCCGTTCCTTATTGAGGAAGCGCTCGAAAAGAAGGTCGTACTTCAAAGGATCGATATCGGTGATGAAGAGTGTGTATGCCGCAAGCGACGCCGCGCCCGAACCACGGCCCGGGCCCACCATGATCCCGCGCTCATGGGCAAAACGGATAAAATCCCAGACAATCAGATAATAATCGGTGTAGCCCATGCTGTTGATGACCGACAGTTCATAGTCGAGGCGTTCCAGGTAAGCCTGGCGGGCTATTCCTGTTTCGCGCTGGAGGAGTCTTTTTTCCAGGCCTTCCGCGCAAAGCCGGGACAACATTTGCTCCGCTGTCTCACCCGGCTCCGTTTCAAAGTGGGGCAGGGAGATTTCCCCTGTCTTGATCTCCACCTGGCAGCGGGCGGCAATCCGCTCCGTATTGGCCAGCGCTTCAGGCACATTGGCGAATAATTCCTCCATCTCCCGCGGGGAGCGGACATAAAGGGTGTCCGTTCCCATCTTCATCCTGTCGGGTGAATTGATGTTCTTGCCCGTTTGCATGCAAAGGAGGACTTCATGGGCAAAAGCATCATCACGGAGCAGGTAATGGCAGTCGTTGGTCGCCACCAGGGGTATGCCCGTTTCACGGCTGATCCTGATGAGCTCGGCGTTGACCAGGGCCTGATCCTCCAGGCCGTTGCCCTGGATCTCCAGGAAGTAATTGTTTTCGCCAAAGAGCCGGCGGTGCTCCAGGGCGGCCTCGGCCGCCTGCTGGCGCTCACCGGCCAGGATCAGGCGCGGCACTTCCCCGGACAGGCAGGCGGAGAGGGCGATCAGCCCTTGCGCGTGCTGCGCCAGCAAGGTCTTGTCAATCCGCGGTCGGTAATAGAAGCCGTCGACATGGCCGGCGGAGACCAGCTTAACCAGATTCTCGTAGCCCTCATTGTTTTCAGCCAGCAAAATGAGGTGGTAGGGCTCACGATCCAGGGCCGCGTCCTTGTTCCTGTGGCTTCGCTGGGCAACATAGACCTCGCAGCCGATCACGGGGTGGATCCCCTCCTCCTTCATGGTCCGGTAGAAATCCAGCACGCCGTACATGGATCCGTGGTCGGTGATGGCGCAGGCGTCCATGCCGAGCTCTTTCAAGTGGCCGGGCAGTTCATGAATCCGGTTGGCGCCGTCCAGCAGGCTGTATTCCGTATGAAGATGCAGATGAGTAAAAGCCATGGTATCTCAATTCGCCCCGTCTGGTACTGCCTCATGCCTCAAGCAGGCGGTTGACACGCGCCAGGACTGCTGATTCATAGAGCTGCTGTCTCTTCCTGCACTCCCAAAGGTCATGGCCGTAGCATCCGAAGTAAATCTTGATTTTCGGCTCGGTGCCGGACGGCCGGACGCACATGAAGTCGAGGCCTCCCAGCTGGTAGAGGAGGACATTGCTTTCGGGGTAGTCGAGCGCCTCCTCCCGGCCTGTATCAAGCTGCCTGAACACGCCCCGCTGAAAGTCCGACAAGCTGACCACACCGAGGGCCTCAAATTCCTCAAAGGGACTTTCCCTGAGCGTATGCATGACCCCGGCGATCTTTTCCAGCCCCACCTTGCCTTCACGGATGATGGAAATGGTATTTTCAGCCGCCTGACCGTACTTTTCGTAAAGACCGGCCAGCCTGTCCAGCAGGGTTTCACCGGAGGCGGCCGACACCGCGGCCATTTCCGCCAGTATCAGGCAGGTCACCACGGCATCCTTGTCACGCACCCTGGTCCCAAGCAGGTAGCCGAAGCTTTCCTCATAGCCGAATTGAAAGACTCCGCCTTGCTGGTCGCCGTATTTGTGGATTTCCGCCGCTATATGCTTGAAGCCGGTCAGCGACAGGTAGAGGCCGGTTCCGTAGTGATCCGAAATGGCCCGGGTCAGCCGGGATGAAACAACAGTCGAGACGCAGAAGGAGCCCGCGGGCAGCTCCCCGCGTTCCGCCTTGGTGCCCAGGATATAGTCCATGAGCAACAAACCGATTTCATTGCCGGATAAAAGGACAAAGGAGCCGTCGCCGGACCGGACGGCGACACCGGTCCTGTCAGCGTCGGGATCGGTGGCCAGGACCAGGCCGGCGCCCGCCAGACGGGCCTGGGCGATGGCCAGCTCCAGGGTCTCGGGCAGCTCGGGGTTGGGTATGGGCGTTGTGGGGAAATTGCCGTCGGGCAGCTCTTGTTCGGCTACAACCCCGACATTGGTGAATCCATGTTTTTCCAAAATCCGCCGGACCGGTTTGTTGCCTGTTCCGTTGAAGGGTGAATAGACGATGGGCATGGCGTGGTTTTGCCTGACCAGGTCACCGTTAAGGGTCAAATCCAACAGGGATTCGTCATACAGGGCGTCCAGATCGGCTCCCATGAAACGGAACAAGGGAGACCGGCAGGCCTCCTCGAAGGACATGGTTTTTTCCAGGACCCCGGCCGGGTCCGCAACCGTCTCCATCATGGCCGCCACCTGGTCGGCTTCTTCGGGCCCGAGCTGGGCCCCATCCCCGCCGTATGCTTTGAAACCGTTGTACTGTTTAGGGTTATGGCTGGCTGTCAGCATGATGCCTCCCACGCAGGCGAAATGACGAAGGGCGAATGACAGCATGGGGACAGGCCTCAATTCATCGGAAAAGCGGACAGCGATTCCCTTGGCAATGAAGACGGATGCCGACAATTCCGCGAACTCCCTGGACCTGTTTCTGGAGTCATAGGAGATGGCGATTCCCCGCCGGCAGGCCTCTTCACCCAGGCCCTGGATATGAAGGGCGAAACCCTCCGCGGCCCGGATCAGAGAGTAGGCGTTCATCCGGTTGCTGCCAGCGCCCAAAATGCCCCGGAGCCCGGCCGTCCCGAACTGCAGGTCCTGGTAAAAACGGTCTTCGATCTCTTGGGGATCGTCCGCGATCGATACCAGCTCCGACAGGGTATCCGCGTCTATTTTCGGGTTGGAAATCCAGCTCTCATAGACGATTTGCGCGCGTGTTTTTGGCATAGTCAACTCCTTTGGCAAGACCAAAATTCATTGTTTTCAGTCTAGCACAAGAGGGGGCTGTCAGCCTGCCAGATGTCCCCTTATCAGGATCAGCTGATCGCGCAAAAGAGCGGCCAGTTCAAAGTCGAGGCGGCGGGCCGCCGCCTTCATCTCTTTTTCAATTTGTTGGGCACGTTTTTGGAGGTCGGCATAGGACAGCCGGGTCAGCTCGCGGTCGTAGCGCTCAATATCATCCGTCGTTTCAAGTGCTTCGTCAGCCACCAGTTCAAAGGCGGTATCAATCCGGTCGCGGATCTCCTTCTGGACGGTTGTGGGCGTAATCCCGTGCGCCTGGTTGAAGGCGTTTTGGATCTCACGCCGCCGGTTCGTTTCCCGGATGGCCCGCTCCATGGAAGCGGTTACCTCGTCTGCGTAGAGAATGACACGTCCGTTGACATTGCGGGCGGCCCGTCCGATGATCTGAACCAGCGAGGTCGTCGAACGCAGGAAACCCTCCTTGTCGGCGTCAAGAATGGCAATCAGGGATACTTCGGGCAGATCCAGGCCCTCACGCAGGAGATTGATCCCGACCAGGACGTCAAAATCACCTTTCCTCAGCTTCCTCAGGATTTCCAGCCGCTCAACCGTGGCAATATCGGAATGGAGGTATTCCACCCGCAAATTCTCTTCACGGAAAAATTCCGCCAGATCCTCGGCCATCCGCTTGGTCAGGGTGAGAACCAGGGTCCGTTCTCCCTGCCCGGTCGTTTCCCGGATGGCCCCCATCAAGTCCTCGATCTGGTTTTCAACAGGCCGGACATAGACCAGGGGGTCCAGGAGGCCGGTCGGACGGATGATCTGCTCCACGACCTGTTTGGACTGGTCCAGCTCGTAGGCGGCCGGAGTCGCGGAGACATAGATGGTCTGGCCGGACCGTTCCTTGAATTCATCAAAGGTCAAGGGCCGGTTGTCAAAGGCCGAGGGCAGGCGAAAGCCATAGTCGACCAGGGATTCTTTTCTGGAACGGTCGCCCCGGACCATGGATCCGATCTGGGGAACGCTGACGTGTGACTCGTCGATAAAAAGAAGATAATCGTCAGGGAAGAAGTCCATCAGGGTGAAGGGGGCCTGGCCCGGCGCCCGGCCGGTCAGATGCCTGGAATAGTTTTCGATTCCCTTGCAAAAACCTGTCTCCAGCATCATCTCCATGTCATAACGGGTGCGCTGCTCCAAACGGTAAGCCTCCACCAGCTTGCCCGCCTGCCGGAAATATTCCAGCCTGTCCTCCAGCTCGGCCCCGATGGAGATGACAGCCCGCTTCATCTTTTCAAGCGTTGTCGCGTAGTGGCTGGCGGGAAAGATGGCAAGATAATTGCGTCCCTTGACGGTCCTGCCGGTGATGGCATCCACTTCGCGGATTTCTTCAATTTCGTCACCGAAAAACTGGATGCGCGACAGGGTATTCTCTTCCGAAGCCGGAAAAATATCCAGGGTGTCGCCGCGGACCCTGAAGCTGCCTCGCTTCAGATCGAAGTCGTTGCGCACATATTGAATCCTGACCAGATCCGCGATGACCTCATCACGGCTTCGTCTCATCCCCGGCCGGACGCTGACCATGAGGCTCTTATAGTCATCGGGATCCCCCAGGCCGTAGATGCAGGAAACAGAGGCCACCACGATGACATCACGCCGCTCCAGGAGGGAGGAAGTCGCCTTGTGGCGGAGCCGGTCAATCTCGTCATTGATGGAGGAGTCCTTTTCGATGTAAAGGTCGCGGTTGGGCAAATAGGCTTCCGGCTGATAGTAGTCGTAATAACTGACGAAAAACTCGACCGCGTTATCAGGGAAAAGGGCCATGAACTCCGCGCACAATTGCCCGGCCAGGGTTTTGTTGTGGGCGATGACCAGGGCGGGCCGCTGGGTCCGCTCGATGACGCTGGCCATGGTAAAGGTCTTGCCCGACCCCGTCACGCCCAGGAGGGTCTGCCCGGGGTCACCCCGGTCCAGTCCCGCGGCCAGCTGCTCAATTGCCTGCGGCTGGTCGCCTTTGGGCGTCATGTCTGTGCTTAAAGCAAATTTCCCGGGAAGTCTTTCCATCATGAAGGCCGCTGCAAGGGTCCGACCAGGTCAAGCTCCTCCAGCTTCTGTCTGACCGAAGCCATGTCCTTCCACAAGTAGATCTTTTTCGAGGGATCGCGCAAGACATAGGCCGGGTGAAAGGTCGGCATAATGTGGCACTTGTTGGAAACCGTCCAGATCCCTCTTGCCTTGGAGATTCCCTCCTCCGACCCGGTGAAGTAGCGGAAGGCCGTCGCCCCCATCAGCAGGTAGACAGCAGGGCGGACAAAAAGCATCTGTTCCTTGAGCAGGGGCCGGCAGGCGGCCGCCTCTTCGCGGGTCGGCACCCGGTTGCCGGGAGGCCGGCATTTGACGATGTTACAGATATGGTAGTCTTCCGGCTTGAGGTCAAAGCTTGTGAGCAGAAGATCCAGCAGCCGGCCTGACCGGCCGACAAAGGGAATCCCCTGCCGGTCCTCATCCGCTCCCGGCCCCTCACCCAGAATAATCAGGGGGGCCCTGACCCCGCCCCGCCAGATGACCACATGCTGTCTGGAGTCGGCCAGGGCGCAGGCATGGCAGTTCTTACATTTTTCCACAAATGCCTGCCAGTTTTCACTCAGTGTCACCGGCTGTTCCACAGACTTATCCATCCTGGGGCTTCATGGTTGGAAAGAGCAGGACGTCACGGATGGAAGGCTGGTTGGTCAGAAGCATGACCAGGCGGTCAATGCCGATGCCCAGGCCCCCGGTCGGCGGCATGCCGTACTCCAGCGCCTCAACAAAATCCTCGTCCGGCAGCTGCGCTTCGTCATCCCCGGCATCACGGCGGCGCTGCTGGTCGGCAAAGCGCTCCCGCTGGTCGAATGGATCATTCAGCTCGCTGTAGGCATTGCCGTGCTCACGGCCGACAGCGAAGATCTCGAAACGCTCGGTCAGCCGGCCGTCCGTGCCCGGCTTGATCTTGGTCAAGGGTGAGATCTCGACCGGGTAGTCAATCAAAAATGTCGGCTGGATCAGTTTCTCTTCCACATAGGCTTCAAAACAGGCATTCAATATCTCTCCCCAGGTCATCTTGGCTGTCACCTGGTCCAGCCCGTAGCTCTTGGCAGCCTCACGGGCCTCTTCATCCGTCTTCAATACATCAAAATCGAGACCTGTATGCTGACGCACGGCCTCAATCATGGACAGGCGCTGGAAAGGCGGCTTCATGGAGATGGCTGTCCCCTGGTAGTCAATATCATAGCTGCCGCATATTTCAAGGCAGCAGATGGAAAATAGAGCTTCCGTGATGTCCATCATGGTGTGGTAGTCGCCGTAAGCCTGGTAAAGTTCAAGCATGGTGAATTCGGGGTTATGCCGGGTGCTCATGCCTTCGTTTCGGAAATTGCGGCCGATCTCGTAGACACGTTCCAGGCCGCCGACAATCAGCCGTTTCAGATACAATTCCGGCGAGACACGCAAAAAGAGATCCAGGTCCAACGCGTTGTGATGGGTGGTAAAGGGGCGGGCCGACGCGCCGCCCGCGATGGTGTTGAGCAGGGGCGTTTCAACTTCCAGATAGCCGCGCCGGTCCAGTTCCCCGCGGATCAGCCGGATGATACGGCCGCGTTTTTCGAAGGTGTCGCGAACCTCGGGATTGACCATGAGGTCCAGGTAGCGCTTGCGGTAGCGCAGATCGGTGTCGCGCAGGCCGTGAAATTTCTCAGGCAGGGGGCGCAGCGATTTGGCCAGCAGGGTCCAGGACGCGTTGCGGACCGAGATCTCCCCCATCCTGGTGCGGAAAACCTGGCCGGTCACAGCAACCAGGTCGCCCAGGTCAAGTTCCTGCCAGGCCTCATAGGAATCCTGGCCGAGCTGATCGAGGCGGCTGAAGATCTGGATGGTCCCGGTCCGGTCCAGCAGGTCGGCAAAAGAGACCTTGCCCATGCCGCGCCTGGCCATGATACGGCCGGCGACTGAAACGGTTTCGCCTTCCAGCTGCTCGAAATTGGCGGCCACCTCCGATGCCCCATGTGTCACATCACACCGGGTAAGCCTGTAGGGGTCCCTGCCTTCCGACCGCAGCCTGTTCAGTTTGTCCAGACGGTACCGCATCTGCTCGGGAAGCGAATCCCGCTGGTCTGACGGTCCCTTCTCATTGGTCATTCATTCAGTCCTTTCGGCTTCGAAATGCGGGCCACCGAGTAGCGGATCAAGCCGACAGGTGTGTGAACCTCGACGACGTCCCCCTTCTTTTTGCCCAGGATGGCCTGGCCGACCGGTGACTCACTGGAAAGCTTGCCGATGAGGATATCCTCCTCCTTGGCGGAAACGATCATGTACTCCTGTTCCACCCCGCTGTCTTCATTGCGCAAAAGGACCTGGCCTCCCAGGGTCACCCGTGTCCGGCTGATGCCCTTTTCGTCGATTACCTTGGCATTTTTCAAAATCTCTTCAATCTCGGCAATCCGTATGTCGTTGTCCGCGTAAGCCTGTTTAGCATCATCGAATTCAGAGTTCTCAGTAATGTCGCCATGAGCGCGCGCTTCTTTCAACCGTTCGGCAATCTCCGCCGCCACCCGCGTCTTGCGGTCTTCCAGCTCCTGCTGGTATTCACGAATCTTCCCATAGGTCATCTCATAGACTGTTTCAGCCATCGCTTCTCTGTTTCCCTCTTTTCATTTATTTTGCAATTGCCCTATTATACACAGAAGTATTTTCTTATCAATTGCCCATATCGCTTTCCTTGTGGATCACGTCGTGGGCGCCTCCTTCCACGATGCTGGTCGGCGACACGACGACCAGCCGGGCCCTGTGTGAAAGCTCATCCAGGTTGAGCGCCCCGCAGGCACACATGGTCGCCTTGATCTTGGCCAGGGTCGTGGGGACATTGTCGGCCAGTTTCCCCGCGTAGGGGACGTAGGAGTCAACCCCTTCCTCGAAGAGCATCTGTCCGGCGCCGCCGTCGTCGTAGCGCTGCCAGTTGCGCGCCCGGTTGGAACCCTCGCCCCAGTATTCCTTGACATAGGTGCCGTTGAAGAGCACCCGCCGGGTCGGGCTCTCATCGAAGCGGGCGAAATACCGGCCCAGCATCAGGAAATCGGCCCCCATGGCCAGGGCCAGCACCATGTGGTAATCGTGGACGATTCCGCCATCGGAGCAAAGGGGAATGTAGACGCCTGTTTCCTCTTCCCAGCGGTCGCGTGCCTTTGCCACGGCCATCAGGGCCGAAGCCTGGCCCCTCCCGATCCCCTTCTGTTCACGGGTGATGCAGATGGAACCGCCGCCGATTCCGACCTTGATAAAAGACGCGCCCGCTTGAGCCAGGAAGCGGAAACCATCCTCATCCACCACGTTGCCGGCGCCAAGAGGCAGGTCCGGGCCGTATTCATGGCGGATAAATTCAATGGTGTCCTTCTGCCAGTCCGAGAAACCATCGGAAGAGTCAATACAGAGCACGTCACATCCGGCGTCGAGCAGGGCCGGCACCCTTTCCTTGTAATCATGAGTGTTGATTCCCGCCCCTGCCAGAAGACGTTTGCGGGCATCCAGCATCTCCCCGGGGTTGTCCTTGTGGGCGTCGTAGTCTTTGCGAAAGACCAGGGACACAAGGCGGCCCTGCTCATCCAGGATGGGCAGCTGATTGAGCTTGTGGTCCCAGATGATATCGTTGGCTTCGCTCAGGCTGATGCCCTCGCGGCCAAAGACAATCTCCTCCAGGGGGGTCATGAAGTCCCTGACGGGCGTTTGGGGGTCCAGCCTGGAAACACGGTAGTCACGGCTGGTTACGATCCCGACCAGCCTGCCGGTCGCCGTCCCGTCCTCGGTGATGGGAACTGTGGAATGTCCCGTCTTTTTTTTCAGGCGGACGATGTCCGAAAGCTTGTCATCCGGACCAAGGTTGCTGTCGCTGGGAACGAAGCCCGCCTTGAATTTTTTGACCTTCCTGACCATGTCGCATTGCTGGTCGATGGGCTGCGACCCGTAAATAAAGGAAAGCCCGCCTTCACGGGCGAGCGCCACGGCCATCCGGTCTCCCGAGACTGACTGCATAATGGCGGAGACCAGGGGAATGCTCAAAGTAATGGAACTGCCGCCCTCTGTTTTACTGTAACGCACCAGGGGTGTCGCCATGTCCACATTGGCGGGAACGCAGGCATGGCTTGTCCGGTTCGGTACCAGGAGGTATTCGCTGAAGGTTCGTGATAGTTCAGGGATGATTTCAGCCATCTAATTGTCTCCTCTCTTGTAAGCAATTGCCTTTTCGATCAGGGCCAGAAAAAGCGGATGAGGCCTGGTTGGCCGCGATTTGAATTCAGGGTGGTAGATGGTGCCGACAAAGAAGGGATGGCCGGGCAGCTCGACAGCCTCAACCAGACGGCCGTCGGGTGACATGCCGGCGAAACGCAGCCCGGCCGACGCCAGAACACCGGAGTAGGCAGGGTTGAATTCCCTGCGGTGGTGGTGGCGTTCGGATGTCTCAAGGCTGCCGTAAACTGCTGCCAGCAGGGAGTCCTCTTCAATCACCATGGGGCAGGCGCCTTTGCGCATGGGCCGTTCGCAAAAGGGGATCCGGTCAACACCGCTGCCTGTGGCGTCTGTCAAACCGGCATAGTAGAACACATCCGCCTGGTCGGGCCCGTATTCATCGGTATGGGCATTCTCAATTCCCGCCAAGTGGCGCGCGATGTCGACGACTGCCATCTGCATGCCGAGGCCGATCCCGAAAAAGGGAAGGCCCCGCTCCCGCGCGCTCCGGCTGGCCTGGATCATTCCCTCCATGCCCCGCGGCCCGAATCCTCCCGGTACCATGACGGCATGGGCCGCGCCGAGCCGGGCATCCGATTCAGCCGGTGAAAGCCCCTCCAGCTCCTCGCTGGCGATCCAATCGATGACGGGCTCGACGCCCAAGGCGATCCCCGCGTGGTCCAGGGCTTCGATCACACTGTAATAGGCATCCTGTAGTTCCGTGTACTTGCCCACCAGGGCGACGTTGAGTTTTTCCCGTGGTGCCCTGGCTTTTTCCACCAGCAGCTTCCAGTCATCGAGGAAGGGTTCGGGGTGATCCAGTCCCAGCCTTTCACAGACGACCCGGGCGAAGCCCTCTTTTTCAAAGATGAGGGGAAGCTCATAGACTGAGCTGCAGTCAATATTCTGAATGACCGAGTCCATGCTCACATTGCAGAACAAGGCCAGCTTCTCACGGATGGATTCATCCAGCGGCATCTCTGTCCGGCATACCAGAATATCGGGCTGGATCCCAAAAGAGAGCAGCTTATGCACACTGTGCTGGGTCGGTTTCGTCTTGATCTCGCCCGGTTTTTTTATGTAGGGCAAAAGGGTGACATGGATGAAGAGGCAGTTGCCCCGGCCC
This sequence comes from uncultured Mageeibacillus sp., assembly GCA_964606165.1. Classification (GTDB taxonomy): domain Bacteria; phylum Bacillota; class Clostridia; order Saccharofermentanales; family DTU023; genus UBA4923. The sequence continues at coordinate 58,680 of CAZSFQ010000005.1, read as the reverse complement.
GCTTCATAGCTGACCTGGCGGATGGCCTCAATAAAGGGCTGGCCCTCCATGTCACCGACGGTGCCGCCGATCTCGGAGATGACGACATCCACCTGTCCTTCTTCCGAGACTTTGTAGATATGGTCCTTGATCTCATTGATGATGTGGGGTACCACCTGGACGGTGCCGCCGTAATAGCCGCCCGAGCGCTCGCGGTTGATGACATTGAGATAGACCCGGCCCGAGGTGATATCACTTTCGCAGGTCAGGTCCACATCGGTGAAGCGCTCATAGTGGCCGATGTCCAGGTCGGTTTCCGCCCCGTCCTCTGTCACGAATATCTCCCCGTGCTGGGTAGGGCTCATGAGGGAGGGATCCACGTTGATGTAGGGGTCAAACTTCTGGATGCGGACACTCAGGCCCCTGGCGATCAAGAGCCTGCCAAGCGCCGCTGCGGTGATCCCCTTGCCCAGTCCCGACACCACGCCGCCTGTCACGAAAATATACTTGGTCGCCATCTTTCCCAACCCCTTCTCCGCTCAGTTCTCCATGACCCTTTCAGGCTGGCAATCTTCTAATTACTATAGCACGAGATCGGCAAAAAGCCTCTTTCACCTGCCCCTGGCCTTTGGTCCGGCGTCCGTGAGCTTCCCCCTCGATGATGGATCTATCCTGGATGGAAATGAGAGGATTTTTCAATAAAGCGGGCGTCGTGCTAGGCCGCTTCCCTGCCTAATCCCGCCTCCGCCTCTTCCTGTCCTGACGGCATGATTTTTGCTGAAAGCCGGCGAAAGAGGAATATTGCCATGAGGGCTGCGCCCAGATCCGATATGGCATAGGAGTACCAGACATAATCCAGATGCCAGACAGCGAACAGTCTGGCCAGGGGCAAAAGCAGGACCAGCTGGCGGAAGATTGAAATAAAAAGGCTGTAGGTTCCCCTGCCAAGGGCCTGGAATGAGATGGACAGGATGATGGCGACCCCCGCGAAAATAAAACACAGGGAAATGTTCCTGAATGCCGGAATTCCCATGGCATACATCTCCTCGGTCGCGTTGAAGGCGCTCAGGAGGAGGCGGGGGATCAACTGGAACAGGATGGTGGAAAAGGACATGATCCCGGCCATCAGGATAAAACCGCTTTTCAGGGTCTGGCGGACACGGTCATAGCGTTTGGCGCCGAAGTTGTAAGCCATCAAGGGCAGCATGCCCTGCCCGATGCCGAAGACGGGCATGAAAACAAAGGACTCCAGTTTCAGATAGACGCCCAGAACCGTAATCGCGATTTCTGAAAAGGGCAGGATAATCATATTGAAGACCATGCCGACCATGGCAGTCACCGACTGCATAACCAGGGAGGGCAGGCCGACGCGGTAGATCGAGGCCAAAATGTGTTTTTGGAAACGAAAGCCCCTAAGCCTGACCCGGACAACTGCCTCCTTGCGGAGCACCAGATAAAGGGCGACAGCGCCGGCGACAATTTGCGAGAAGACCGTGGCGATGGCGGCACCGCGGACACCCATGGCCGGAAGACCAAACCAGCCGAAGATCAGGATGGGATCCAGAACGATGTTGAGCAGGGCACCCATCAGTTGGATGTACATGGCCCGGGTCATGTTGCCCGTTGCCTGGAAGATTTTTTCGCAGTGGATCTGCCAGAAGAGGCCGATGGAGGCCATGGTCACAATCCGCAGGTAGGCCACACTGCCGCCGATGACTTCCTCGTGATTCGAGAAGAGGTTGACGACGACAGGCGCCAGCAGGGAACCTGCCAGAAGAAAGATCATCCAGTTGACGAAGGACAGGGCCAGTCCATGCGAGGCCGCGGCGCTTGCCGTTTCAGGATCCTCCGCCCCCAGCCTGCGGGCTACATAGGAGTTGACTCCGACGGAGGTGCCGACCGCGAAGGCGACCATGAGCTGTTGAACCGGGAAAATGATGCTGACCGACCGGAGGGCAATCTCGGATACGGCGCTGACAAAAAGACTGTCGACGATGTTGTAAAGCGACATGATCAGCATGGAGAACATGGCCGGCCCCGACATGCGCACCAGCAGGGGGAAGACTTTCGCCTCCGCCATCCGTCTTGTTTTTTCCATCTGTTTGTCAGTCATCCCGTCTATTAAACCACAGATGCATTACAATGGGCATAAAGGCAGAGGAGGTGTTTTCCGTGTGCGGCCGCTATTACATCGAACTCAGTGATCCCGATCTTGAGCGCATCGCCAGGCACTTCGAAGGCAGTTCAACAGGCCCGGAACAAGTCCGTCAGCTGAAGACCCAGGGAGAAATCTTCCCCTCCGATGTAGTCCCGGTCCAGACAGACCTTGAAGCCTACCAGGCCATGAAGTGGGGATTCAAGGGCTATGGCAGCCGGCCGGTGATCAATGCCAGAAGTGAGACGGCTCTGGAAAAGCCCCTTTTTCGCGATTCCATGCGCCTGCGGCGCTGTCTGATCCCGGCCAGCGGCTACTACGAATGGCAGGCGGTTGACAAGCGCAAGGTGCGCTACAAATTTTTTCTCCCCCAAGGGCCTCTTTTTCTGGCCGCCTGCTACCGTCAGGAACAGGACAGTCCCCTGCCGGCCTTCGTCATCCTGACACGTGACGCGGCCCCCGGCTTCTCCCACATCCACCAGCGCATGCCGGTCATCATCCCCCGGGACCGGATGGGATCCTGGCTCCTTGAGAGTCCGGCCGCCATGGAGGAACCGCTGACGGACCTTCTGTTTCAAAAAGCTACCGGCCTGTGATAAACTGGTGCCCGGCACGGAGATGTACCGAAGTGGCCATAACGGGGCGCTCTCGAAAAGCGTTTGTCGGGTGACCGGCACGAGGGTTCGAATCCCTCCATCTCCGCCAAACACGAAACCTGTCGAAAAAGCTGAAATTGCTTTTACGGCAGGTTTTTGTTATAACGAGGATAATTTTTAAAATTATTGGGGGGATTTAATTGAAAGCCCTGAACGATGAGGATTTAGAACTTATTTCAAAAGCGCAAGACGTAATAACGAAAAATTTCGATTTCGAAAAAAATAATCATACCGTTGGTGCCGCTGTAAGGTGTAAAAACGGAAATGTCTATTTAGGAGTTAATGTTTATCTTAATCACGGCGCTTGTGCAGAAATTATTGCTATCGGCGCTGCTATAACAGCAGGTGAACGTGAATTTGACTGCATTGTTGCTATTAGTGGAGAAGGGGATATATTGCCCCCGTGCGGGAATTGTAGGCAAATGCTATCTGATTATGCCCCGTTGTGTGATGTTATCATTTCAACTGATGAGGGCAATAAAAAGGTAAAGGCACTGGAAATGATACCTTATGCGTATGAGCGTAAAATGTTCTAACACACAGTATAAGCACTTTCCGCGTAAATCATCTGCATCTTTTTTATCAGCCAATCACAAAACGGTCTTTTAGCGCAAAAGACCGTTTTTTCATCCTCTGCACAGCATCTTCGTGGATCAGGCGTAGCAAAATTTCTGTCCGGTCTTGGATGGACACGGAAAAAGCTGTTCTGCTTTCCTTTGTTATCTTTATGCAACTTAATAGTCTCCATGCCTGTTATTCATGTGTATTTCATTGAATTTACATTCACTTGCTATGCAAGCCCTCTATTTAGGGTTATGATCGAATTTAAATTACTCAAAGAAGGAGGAACAGATCATGAAAAGAGCTTTATGCATTTTCGCCGTCCTGTTGATGATCTCCGTGATCGTCATCTCAACAGGCTGTGCCGCTCAAAACGGCGCCGCTAACCCGACAGAAGGGAGCGGCCAGTTTTATCTGGTCGGCATCTCACAGCTGATTCAGCACGGCGCGCTCGATGCGGCAACTCAGGGTTTTAAAGATGCCCTCACCGAAAAACTGGGGGATCGGGTGAGCTTTGACTTTCAGAATGCTCAAGGCGATCCCAACACATGCGCTTCGATCGCCAATGGATTTGTCGCCTCCAAGGTTGACCTGATCATGGCCAACGCGACTGCGGCGCTCCAGGCTGCGGCGACCGCCACTGCTGACATTCCCATCCTGGGGACCTCCATTACGGAATATGGGGTAGCCCTGGGAATTGAAAACTTCCAGGGAACAGTCGGCGGCAACGTTTCAGGCACATCAGACCTGGCGCCGCTGGATCAGCAGGCCGCCATGTTCAGGGAACTCTTCCCGGACCTCTCCTTTGTTGGTCTTCTTTACTGCTCAGGCGAAGCCAACTCGCTCTACCAGATCCAGACCATCCAGGGCCTGCTGGAGGCGGACGGCTACACAACCAGACTCTATCCCTTCACCGATTCAAACGATCTTTCCGGCATCACGCTGGCAGCTGTGGGCGAAGTAGATGCCCTTTATGTTCCGACCGACAATACGGTCGCCTCCAATACGGGCATCATTGACAATATCTGCCGGCCGGCCGGGATTCCGGTCATCGCCGGGGAGAAGGACACCTGTGCCGGCTGCGGCGTGGCGACCCTGTCCATCGACTATTACGACCTCGGTTACGCCACGGGGGAAATGGCCTACAGGGTTTTGACCGGCCAGGCTGCTATTGCTGACATGCCGGTTGAGTATGCCCCCCGCTTCAGCAAGATGTACAACCGGGAGATCTGTGAGGAACTTGGCCTGGTTATGCCTTCAGAATACGAGGCAATCACGGACTAAGCCCCGCGATTGATACCAGCCATGAATATCAGTTTCTCAAATCTCCTGGATCAGTTTCCGGGTGCCCTGGCCCAGGGTTTGATCTGGGGCATCCTGGCCATCGGTGTCTACCTCACCTACAAAGTCCTCGACATAGCGGATCTGACCGTGGACGGCTCCTTTTGCACGGGAGGAGCCGTCTTCGTCGTCCTGCTGACCCGGGGCACCAACCTCTGGATCGCCCTTGCCTGCGCCTTCCTGGCGGGAGCCCTGGCGGGCCTTTGCACCGGCGCCTTTCATGTGTTTTTTGGCATCTCGGCCCTCCTGGCAGGCATCCTGACCCAGATCGGCCTGTGGGCCGTCAATCTCATGATCATGGGAAAGCCCAACCTGTCACTCAATGTAGGCAGGTATCCCCTTCTTGTTTCCTTGCGCTACCTGCAGGAAGTCATCAAGGGCGAGCGGCCTTTTTACAGCTCCCCGCTTTTCATTGTCAGCCTTTTCATCCTGGCCCTGATCGCCTTGCTCTATTGGTTCTTCGGGACTGAATTCGGCACAGGGATCCGGGCGACGGGCTCCAACATCAAGATGGCCAAGGCCCAGGGCATCCATACCGATTTCGCCAAGCTCTTCGGCTTGATGCTTTCCAACGGCCTGGTGGCCCTGTCTGGCGCCCTTCTGACGCAGTACCAGGGTTTCGCCGACATCAACATGGGACGCGGCGCCATTATCATCGGCCTGGCGGCGGTCATCATCGGCGAGGCCCTTCTGGCCTGGCTCTTTCGCAATTTTGCCCTGCGCCTGGCAAGCTCGGTCATTGGCGCCCTCATCTACTTCCTGGTCATCCAGACCGTCCTGTGGCTCAGGCTTGACCCCAACTACCTCAAGCTTCTGACAGCCGTCGTTGTCGCGGTCTTCCTGGCCATCCCCCACTGGAAGTCCAGGGTCCTGCAGCTGCCGGTCAGGCGAAATGGAGGCAAGGATCATGCTTGATATCATCCAGGTCAGCAAAACCTTCAACCGGAACACGGTCAATGAGAACAGGGCCCTGACCTCTCTTTCGCTCTCGCTCAATGATGGCGATTTCGTCACGGTCATCGGCGGTAACGGCTCTGGCAAATCCACCATGCTCAATGCTGTCGCGGGCGTCCTGTCCGTCGACAGCGGGCAGATATTTATCGATGAGAACGAAGTGACCTCCCTGGCCGAACACAGGCGGGCGCCCTACATCGGACGCGTCTTTCAGGACCCCATGATGGGGACAGCCGCCGGCATGAGCATCGAGGAAAACCTGGCCCTGGCCAGGCGGCGCGGACAGCGGCGGGGGCTCAGGTGGGGACTTCCCAAGCGGGATCGCGACTTTTACCGGGAAAAGCTTAAAGAGCTGGAGCTGGGTCTGGAAGACAGGCTGACCGTCAAGACGGGCCTGCTGTCAGGCGGTCAAAGGCAGGCACTCACCCTGCTCATGGCCACCTTGAAAAAGCCCAGACTCCTGCTCCTGGACGAACACACGGCGGCCCTTGACCCAAAAACGGCACGGACAGTCCTTGACCTCACTGAAAAGATGGTCGCCCGCCACGCCATTACCACCCTGATGGTGACCCACAATATGAAAGACGCCATCACCCTGGGCAACCGGCTGGTCATGTTCCATGCGGGGCGTATTGTCATCGATGTTCAGGGCGAAAGCAAGAAAGAGCTGACGGTGGAAAAACTCCTCTCCATGTTTGAGAAGATCAGCGCCTTTGAGGATTTCGACGACAAGCTGCTCCTGTCCTGACGGCAATCAGGGCGGGAGGGATCAATCCCCTCCCGCCTGGGCGTCGCCATAGGAGGAATCCAGCTCACGGAGCTCACGGTAGGTATCCAGCTCGACCAGGTCGTCGAAGCCGCACTCCCTGATGTCGACCTGGAACTCGGCGCTGAAGTAGTTAAGGGCGACGGTGTCCCAGAAGCGCTCCTTGCCGCCGGGCATGGCGTAGACATCCTGGACCCGCTCGGCCAGGCGGGCGCCGTCGCGGGCATTCCAGTAGGAAATGCCGAACATGTGGTGGCAGCGCTCGCCCCCCAGCCGGAAGTCGACAATCCGGCGGTCGCGGCTGATCAGGCACCAGTCATCGGTCCGGTCAACCGGCACCCCCAGGTAGTTGGAGCGGTATTGAAAGGGCGGGATCAGCTTCGGATTTCTCAGGAATAAGTCAGCCTCCAGGATGTAAGCCGCCTGCAGGTGGTAGCGGGCGCACATGAGTGAGGAAATATTATTGGTTTCATTGAAGGCCGGGTTTTCCAGGAAGCGGATCTGGGGGTACTTGTAAAGGAGCTGATCAAACTGCTCGGCCAGGTAGCCGCGGACAATGTAGATTTCTTCGATGCCCGCGCCGATGACGGCGTCGAGCAGGGTATCGATGATCCGAACCCCCTTGACCCGGATCAGGGGCTTGGGGGTGTTGAGCGTGATGGGCACCATGCGGGCCCCGAAGCCGGCCGCCAGAAAGACCGCCCTTTTTGCCCGGTAAGGTTCCAGGGCCTCGATCCCTCCCGGGCTGATCAGGCCTTTCTCGACCCATCCCTTTTCGGTCAATTCCACCAGGCCGCGGTTGATGCTGCCCAGGGACCAGCCGGTCGCCGCGGCCAGCTCCCTTTGGGTGCCCGATCCCTTTTTTTCATGCAGATGCGTTAAAAGGTCAAATTGCAGTCTTGTGATACTCATGCGGCCTCCCGGCTTAATTTTTTCTTGTACAAAGCGAATATTCCCCGGACCAGGAGGTTGACCGCCAGGATCATCAGGGCGATGAAGGCGGCACACTCCAGCATCATCTGGGCCTCAAAGCTGGTGATCATGAGGGACAGGGGCCGGGTGGCCGCCGTCGCCAGGAAGGCCACCGCCGAGATGGTCATCATGGAGTTGACAAAAAAGTAGCTGAACATCTCCCCCAGGGTAGCCCCCGACAGGGGGATGATCACATCCCGGATGATCCTTGCCCTGCTCACTCCCAGGGTCTGGCCAACCGCTTCCAGGTGCTCGTTGATCTTGGACAGGGTGTTGTAGATCATCAGGTAGGGGGAAGCGAAGAAGTGGACCAGGTTGACCAGGATCAGGATGGCCAGGCTGCCGTAGATCAGGCTGCCCTTGAAGAACAAAACATAGGACAGGCCAAGGACAATGCCGGGAATGGCAAGGGAGGTCAGGGAGGCCAGGTGGAGCGTCTTCGACAGCTTGCCGGGGATGCGGGCGGTCATGTAGGCGACCATGAAGGCCAGGACCAGGCCGGTCAGGCTGGTAAAGACGGCGATCAGGAGCGAATGCCAAAGATTGGATCCGGCATTCATCTGAAAGGTCCGCAGGATATTGTCCAGGGACAGGCGCATATCGGAGGGGTATTTTTTCACCAGGGTCAAGAGCAAAAAGGCAGCGATAGGCAGGGCGACACCCAGGCTGACCAGGCAGGAAAACAGACAGGCCAGGCCGTCGCGGACCCGGTTGGGGGTGATCCGGAAGGGTTTGGCGACAAAGGACAGGCTGCCCCTGTCCCGGTTCAGGACATCCAGGATGAAAGCGGCCAGGGCGGGCGTCAGAAGGACCAGGCCGATCACGCTGCCCTTGCCAAAATCGAGCAGGCCGATGACATCCTGATACATCATGACCGGCAGGGTCTTGTACTGGCCCCCGATCATGAGGGGGACACCGTAGTCGATGATGATCAGGGTAAAGACGGCGAAGACCGTGGAAGTCAGGGGCCGGCGCAGGTAGGGAACCGTGATGGAAGAAAATTGCAGCCGCCGGGGGATTCCCAGTACCTCGGCCGCCTCGTAGGGGGTGCTGTCCTCATAGCGCAGAATATCCGACAGCATGAGAAAGGCGACCGGAAAGGAGTAGATGACCGAGCCCGCCACAATGCCCCAAAAACCGTAGACACTCCCCTTCAGGCCCAGCAGCCTGGTCACCACCCCGTTGGCGCCAAAAAGCACCACCAGGCCCATGCCGTGCGAGATGGAGGGGATCAGCATGGGCAGGGTGAAGATCAGGGTGAAAAATCCCTTGAAGCGGACCCCGCTCCGGACCATGAACCAGGCCAGGGCGGCCGCCAGGGAGACAGAGATGACGGTCGAGACACTGGTGACCAGGAGGGAGTTTCTCAGGGCAGTCAGAAAGGGACCGGAAAAGAGCAGGGCCCTGACGTCGACATCGGCCATCCTGGCCAGCATGCGGAGCAGGGGCAAAAAAACCGAGACGGCAAAGAAGACCAGAAGCAGGGATTTGGCGCCGGTCCAGGCCTTGCCGCCCTTCATTGTTCTTCCCTTGCGAAGCGGATCAGCGAGTCGATCTTCAGCTGAATGTTGTGGATGACGAAATGGCGGATGTAATCATTGGCCGGATGGTCCATGAGCCGGCGCGGCGTGTCGAGCTGCTGGATCACGCCCTGGTGCATGACCATGATGCGGTCGCTCATGGCGAAAGCCTCCTCCTGGTCATGGGTGATATACAGAATAGTGGAACCGAACTCCTTTTGGATGCTGAGAATCTCCGCGCGCAAGGCCAGGCGGGTTTCCACATCCAGGGCGCTCATGGGCTCGTCCAGCAAGATGATATCGGGATTCATGGCCAGGGTCCGGGCCAGGGCGACCCGCTGCTGCTGGCCGCCGGACAGGGTGTGAGGCTTCTTGTTCAGATGATCGGTCAGGCCGACACGCTCCAGGAGGCGGAGGGCCGTCTGCCGGGCCAGCTCCCTGTCCCCGCTTTGTTTTTTCAGGGCGTACTCGACATTGCCCAGCACCGTCATATTCTCGAAGAGGGCGTAATTTTGGAAAACCATGCCCATCTTGCGCTGGGAAGGAGGCAGGTGGGTAATCTCCCTGCCATCCTTGATGATCCTGCCGCTTTCCGCCTCCTCAAGGCCCAGCAAAATCCGGAGCAGGGTCGTCTTCCCGCAGCCCGAGGGCCCCAGGATGGCCAGGAACTCCCCGTCCTCCACTGAAAAGGAAATATCCTGCAGGACCTCGTTGGACCCGAACTGCTTGCTTAAGTTTTCAACGACCAGCTTGTTCTTTGGCATCAGTGATCCCATTTTTCCAGCAGGCGGGCCTTCTCGGCAGAGGAATCGCCTGACATATCGGCGTAAGGAATCTCGGACGGATAGTTTTCCAGGACAAAATCCCGGTCCTTGAATATCTTCTCCGGAAAGAAGCGCTCCTTGTCTTCAATGACCAGGGTATTGAGGAAGAATTCAAAGACTTCCCGGACCGCGGGCCGCCCCTCTTTTCCTTTAATCATGGCCATGCCATAAAGGGAATAGGGTGATCCCTCCTCGAAGAAATGGATCTCCAGCCCGGCCCCTTTATTGATCTCCGTGACCGTCTGCGCCGTCATGGCCAGGCCGATGGCCGCCTCGCCCTGGACCAGGGCATTGACGGGTCCCGAACCCGACGAGGTGTACTGGAGAATGTTGGGGGTCAGGGCGTCGAAGTAGGCGAAAGCCTGGTCCTCTCCCCAGGCATTGACCAGGGATTTCAAAAACATGTAGCCGGTCCCGGACGCCTTGGGGTTGGGCATGGAGATGAGGCCCCTGTACTCCTCTTTGAGCAGGTCCGGATAAGTCTCCGGCACCGGCAGGCCTTTTTGATCCAAAATGCCGCGGTTGACGGCGATGCAGCCGCCGTTTCTCAACTCCGGGATATATTTCCTGCTTGCAGGGATCAATTCGTCCAGGTAAGGCGAGGTATCGTAGCCGGACAGGTCGGCAAAAAGGTCTTCCAGGCTGCCCAGGTAGCCGTAATCGAGCTCGAAGGAAATATCGCAGTCAGTGTCCAGGCCCTCGGCCTCCAGTTTGGCCGCGTGGGTACCCGTTGGCAGGTACTCCAGGACAATCTCATAGTCAGGGAACTCTTCTTTCAGCCGCCCCTGAAAATAGGAGACCCGGTACTCTTCGCTGCTGAGGTAAAGTACAACTTTTTCTTTTTTTTGTCCTCCGCAGCCGGCTGCCGGAAAAAGGAAGCAAAGCAGCAGGACAAATCCAATCACTCTTTTCATGCCGATCCCCCAATATTGTTCAAATTTCTTTGTCAGTCGCCTTTATTGAACATAACTGATACCAATATACACGATTTCCCCCAATATTAGTTCAATTACCGGTCATTCATTCCGGATGCCGTACAGTTTCGCCAGGAAGCCTCCGTCTGTCCCGCCGGCCCGCATTGTGCTAAGATGACTGACAGGCTGATTTGCCCCTTTCATCTCGAGGAACAAGGCTGGTTGAATGAACATAATCAATACATTGCTCGGTATACCCCTTGGCTACCTCATGTACTTTTGCCAGCTGCTGGTCCGCAGCTACGGCGCCTCCATCATCCTCTTCACCTTCCTGACCAAGCTTCTCATGTTCCCCCTGTCTTTGAGTTCGCAAAAGAACGCCCTGATCATGGTCAAAATCCAGCCGGCGCTCGAAGACATCAAGCAGCGGAACCGGGGCAACAGCGCCCTGATCGTCGAGGAACAGCGGGCCCTGTACAGGCAGGAGGGCTACAGCACCTTGAAGAGCCTGCTGCCGCTCCTGGTACAGATCCCCCTGATCCTGGGCCTGATCAATGTCATCTACAATCCGCTCCAGCACCTGCTTCATCTCGATTCCGGCGCGATCGGCCTGCTCCTTCAAAAAACGGCCGGTTTGCTGGGCACGACCGCCGCGCAGATGGGGACAGGCGGCCAGCTCAAGGTCATGGAAACCGTCCAAGCCAGCCCCCATCTTTTTACGGGCATGGAGGGGGTCCAGGCCATTCTGGGCATGGACACCTGGTTTTTGGGCGTCAATCTCACCCATCTCCCCCAAGCTGGTTCGGTCACCCTGGCCTACCCCGTCCTGTCAGGTTTGAGCGCCCTGGCCCTGGCCGCTTACCAGAACAAATACTACATTCTGCAGCAGACTCAAGGTCCCCTCCGCAAATGGGCGACCGCAGCCTTCCTGGTCGCCTTTTCCTCCCTTTTCGCGGCCATCCTGCCAACCGGGATCGGCCTTTACTGGATCACCGGGAATCTGCTCTCCATCCCCGTCCTGGCCGCATCCAACCGGATCCATGATCCCCGGCCCTACTGGCCTGACCAGGCGCGCTTAGCCAAGGCCAGGCCCGGCAAGGAAGAGAGAAGGGCGGCCCGCCGTCTCAAGGCGGAAAAAAGCCGGCGCCAGCGCCTGGACAAGAAGCGCTTCGCCTCCCGGACCGGCAAGCGGCTGGTCTTCTATTCCGAAGGGAGCGGATTCTATAAGTATTTCGCCGGCTTCATCGACTACATCCTGGAGCATTCCAACCTGGTCATCCACTATGTGACCAGCGATTACCATGACCGGATTTTCCAGCACCCCAACCCCCGGATCGAAAGCTATTACATCGGCCCCCTGGCCCTGATTCAGTTCATGATGCGGATGGACGCCGACCTGGTGGCCATGACCACTCCGGATCTGGAAAGCTTCCACATCAAACGGTCCCTGGTCCGCAAAGATGTCGAGTACGTCTACATTGACCACGGCATGGCCAGTTTCCACCTCATGTACCGCAAGGGTGCCCTGGACCACTTTGACACCATTTTCTGCTACGGGCCAAACAACATGGAGGAAGTCCGCGAGACGGAAAAACTCTATGGACTGCCGGCAAAAAGGCTGGTGAAAACAGGCTTCCCCCTGCTCGATTCCATGCTCAGGGAAGTCAGGGAACTGGGAGAGATCCGCAACCAGCCCCGGATTATCCTGGTCGCCCCCTCCTGGCAAAAGGACAACATCCTGGAATCCTGCTTGGAAGAAACCCTGGATCCCCTGCTTGACACAGGCTACCGGATCATCGTCCGGCCCCATCCGGAATTCGTCAAACGCTTTCCAGCCAAGATCAAGGCCATCCAGGACCGCTACGCGGACCAGCCGGCTGACCGCCTGGAGATCCAGACCGATTTTTCCTCCAATGAAACAGTCTACACCGCGGACCTGGTTATCACTGACTGGTCATCCATCGCCCAGGAATTTTCCTATGCCACAAAAAAACCTTCGCTTTTCATCAACACCCCCATGAAGATCCTCAACCCCGAGTATGACCGGATCCCCCTTGTACCCCTGGACATTTCACTGCGCGATCAGATCGGCATCTCTGTTGACCCCGGCCAGCTTGACCGGCTGCCCGGCCTGGTCGAAACACTTTTCCGGGAAAAAGACCGCTACGGTGAACAGATCCGCACAGTCGTTTCAAGAAATATCTTTGATGTGGGAGACGGGGCCCGGGGCGGCGGAGACTATATCATCCAAAGGCTGGAAAAGAAAGGCGAAGAAAAAGAAGGGCGAAATCTTTCACCGGATATTGATGAGACCCGGGAGGAGCTTGACCCTGACATCCTGAAAAAACTGGCCCGGCATATGGATCAGCTCCGCCAAGAGGGCCGGCTGGAAGACTACCTCAAACAAGCCTTCCCCGCCCAAGACCCGGTCCCCATGACCAGGGGCGGCTGCCTGGCCCGGCTTTTGCGGGAGATGGAAGCCCTGGCCAATGAAGAGGGAGGGAAGCAGGCATGATCAGGAAGACGCCGGCCATCCTCATTTTGTTCACGGTCCTTTTCCTGGCGCGATCGCGACCGGTCCATGCCTACATTGATCCCGCCACCACCACCTACCTGATTCAGATTGTCTCGGCCCTGGTCATTACCCTGGGAGTAACCGTGGGCATCTTTTTCAACCGGATCCGCCTCTTCTTCCTCAATATCCGCGTCGGCCTGGGCAGGCTTTGGATCGGCCTTTTTACCAAAAAGGACAAGGCCGCCCCGTCACAGCCGGCCGCCCAGGGGAGCGGCGGCAGGAGGATCGATAAATCCGCCTTTCTTTGGGCGGACGACCGGTCCTGGAGCAAACGGCTGCTGCCGTCTCTTCTGGCAGGGGCCAGCATTTCCCTGACTATTTTCGTCTTCGGTATCTTTGAGCTCTACGCCGGCAATCTGGAGGATTTTACCTTCCCCATCACCGGCCTTCTGCCCTTGCTGATCCTGACCGCCCTGGCCGCGGCCCTCCTGATCGCTTGCCTGTCCGCCCTCTTTCGCGGCCGTGTCTTTGACCTTGTCCTGTCCCTGCTTCTGGGCCTGTCCCTGGCAGGCTACATCCAGGCTAATTTTCTGAACACGGGTCTGGGCAGGCTGACCGGGGACGCGGTCAACTGGGATCTTCTGGCCGGAAAAATGGCGGCCAACCTGGCGCTCTGGCTGCTCATGGTCTCCCTGCCCCTCCTGGTCCGCTTCCTGTCCAAAAGATTCTGGAGGCGCTTTGCCATCTTCCTCCCCCTGATTCTGGCAGCCACCCAGCTGATCTCAGGCATCTTTTTGTACGCCAGGGAGCCCGGGCTGAGAAGGGGCTTATCCTCCAGCTACCTGTCCCGGCAGGGAATTTACCAAGTGGCCGATGGCGACAACATTCTCGTCTTTATTCTGGACCGCCTGGACAACCGTTTCCTTGACCTGGTTGAAAGAAACGATCCCGGCTTCTTTGATGGTCTGGACGGTTTCACACGCTTCACCAACAACGTTTCCCGCTACAGCCAGACCTTCCCCTCCGTCACCGAAACCTTGACGGGGGTCGGCTATGACTTCAAGGAGGATTACAGCACCTACTTGAAAAGAGCCTGGAAGGAGGGTACTTTTATCCCCGGCCTGAGGGAGGCGGGTTTTGTCAGCAAGCTCTATCTGACCCCCAGCCAGGCCTACGATCAGGCCCGCGACCTGTCGCCGCTGGCGGCCAACCTGGCTGATGGCAGGCTGGACATGGATAAAAGGGCGGCCCTGGAGAGCTTCATCCGTTTGAGCGCTTACCGTTCGGCTCCCCTGGCACTGAAACCTTTCTACTGGACAAGCACCGACGCCTTTGACAAGCTGATCCAGGCCACACCCGACCCGGCCCCCTATTATTTGGATGACCCCCTCTTCTTCAGCGGCCTGGCCGGCCAGGGTCTGCGGGTCACGCCTGATGACAGGGAATTCATCTTCCTGCACCTGAACGGCCCCCATCCCCCCTTCACCATGAATGAAATGGCGCAAGCGGTCGATGACGGTAACTCTTCTTATCTCAAGCAGACCAAGGGCAGTTTTCATATCCTTTTCGAGTACCTGGACCAGCTGAAGAAAACAGGCCAATATGACCGGGCGACCATCATTATCACGGGCGACCACGCCGCCCGGAGCAGTGACCTCTCTCCCCCTGAAAGCGCCCTGGTAACTGGCTTATTCGTCAAGGCGGCCGGCAGATCAGGGACGCCTCTCGACTACAGTGACGCCCCTGTATCCTCCGACAACTTGCGGGCCACAGTCTACCAGGCGGCCGGCCTGGATTACAGCGCCTACGGCCCCACCTATTTTGACCTGCGCCCCGGCGAACAGCTACCCCGCTTCATGGAGCACCGCCTCTTTCCCTCCGATGGAAAACCCGGCCGTCTTTTGACCTACCGGATCCTGGGGGATGCCAATGATTTCAATAACTGGGAGCTGGTGTCGGAGGAGATTCTTCCCTGAGCCTGAAGGCCGGCCTCAGTCTTCCGTTTTGCGGAAGCGGTCGAAAAAATCCTGGGACAGCAGGGGGTTGGCCGCGACACCCGATACCATTTCCTTGTAGCGGGTCGTGATGGCCTCCGCTAGGGGAAGTCCCGGGTAAATGGCGTATTCATGGAAAAAGGCGTTCAGATCCGACTTGCTGTCGTAGATCTCCCCCGCGATATCGGAGATAAAATAGCGGCTGTTGGGCAGGGCGATGCCGGAAATCAGGGGCACCCGGCTCCAGATCATCCGCCATGGCCCCAGGGGAATGCCCGGCAGGGGTGTCACCCGCCGGCCCGTGCGCCGCTCACTTTCACGGACGAAGCGGACATCCTCCAGAATCATGCAGAGATCGGACAAGGCCTTGGAGACGGAGGAGCGGGGGTAGGTGTATTGGAGTGTCAGCCAGCCGCACAGATAGAGATAGTGGCAGGCCCGCAGGCGGATCAGATTTTGGACCTGGTCGGTTTCCTCCCGCCGTTTCAAGAGGGACAGCGAGGTGAAAAGGAGGCTGAGATCCCGGTAGCTGAGGCTGTCGGCGAATGTCTTCAAGTGCTCCATGGTCCGGATTTCTTTCAGTTGAGCCAGCAGCCAGGACGAATCGGAGGGAAGCTGACTC
This sequence comes from uncultured Mageeibacillus sp., assembly GCA_964606165.1. Lineage (GTDB taxonomy): Bacteria > Bacillota > Clostridia > Saccharofermentanales > DTU023 > UBA4923. Next base: position 42,907 of record CAZSFQ010000005.1, on the reverse strand, counting down.
TCGATCAGTTCGACAGGGAGCGGATGCAACTCACGGCAGCCGTCGATGGCCTCCCGGAAAGACTTGTATTTTAATGTTTCCCTGCGCTTGCGTATGGCCTGGGGGTCGACCTGCCTTGACCGGGCAGACCGCAAAAGCGCGCCCGCGACAGGCGGCGGAAGCCGCCGGGGAATCAGCTGTTCTTCCCTTCCGGCCCCGCGCCGGAGCGACGCCACCTCTTCACTTTTTTCGGCCTTTTCCTGGGTCTCGGGCTTGATTTCCGGCAAACGGACCCTGGCAGGCCGGATATCGTGCCCCCCGGCCCGTTCCGGCTTGCGCATCCTGCCGCCGCTTTTTGTTGATCTGTCTTCAGCCTTGTCAGTCAAGGGATTGCCCTATTGCCCTGAGCTGCCGCGGATGGCCGCGGGCAGCGCGTCGATGGCGTCACGGATTTCAGCTGTCGTGAAGGTGAGCCGCTCCACAATTTCCGCCAGGCTGACATCAAACTCTTCCAGGGTTTTGGTCACAAAGCTGCCTGACTCCCTGGTGAAGTTGATGGTATTGTCGGTGATCTGGCGGCCCAGATCCTCCAGGGTCGCCAGCTGTTCGTCCAGCCTCTCCAGGAGTATGGCCGCGTTTTTATTCTGGGAAGCCGACATCCGGACCGAGGCCTCGATGGCCTTCGCGCTTTCGACGATACCTTCGCCAAGCCTGTCGGAGTAAGACCGCATCAGATCAGTCAGGCGGTCAATGTGTGAGGCCAGGTTGCTTTCCTCGCCGCTGTAAAGGGCGGTCATCTTCTCCGTGCTTGCTCCCAGGATCTCAAGATTATCGCTGATGGCGGCCATTTCATCGGCGATGTCATTCTTGGCCAGGGCCATAAGGCGGAGCGTTTCCTGGACATCGCGGGCCACTTCCTGGCTCTCCTCCCGTGTGCGCTCCATGGTCGCGATCGACTCCTCCATCATGGTGGCGCTGCTTTCCGCGACCTGGTAAAGGGTCTGGAGCTTGTCAGGCAAGGACGACAAATGGGTCGATAAAGACTGGGCCACGGCAGCGGAGAAGGAGTCAGCCAGCTCCGCCATCCCTTTCTCCTGCTTTTCGGCCAGGGATTTGGCAAGGCCGGTCAGGGCAAAATTGGCCTCATTGAGCGGCGGCGCGACTTCCTGGCTCATGATTTCGCGGACACTTACCTTGATGCCCTCCGCGAACTCACCCTTGGCAAGCTCGCCTGCCAGTTCAGAAAAGGCGTTCACTTCGCCGCGCATCTTCTCGCCGTAGCCGATCATCTCGCTGACCAGCAGGGCAACGCCTGAGCGATCTGTATAGACCGGGACAAAGCCGGACAGGGCGGTAATGACCCGGTCCCTTTCCCTGTCGAGCGAGCGCGCGGCGCGGCTGGCATACCAGAGGATGAAGAAGGAGAAAACAAGGGAAAGAAGGAAGGCGGCCAGCGCCAGGGGGATCGCCGGGGCGGTCATGTCCGTCATCAGGGAAATAAGCAGGGCTGCCACCAGCCAAAGCGTGCCGGCCGCAAAGCAAATCAAAGAATAGAACCTGCCTGTCTCAAGAAGGGGCCCTGCCTGAAACAAGCCGCGTGACTTCATGACTGATTCAGGATCGGGCAGCTGCCTGCCCTCGAAATTCGCCCTGCTGATCCTGGCCAAATGCTCCCCCAACAAAGAGAGCTCTTCCCGTTCCGATACAGCGAATACCTCCGCTGTGGCGTCAGCGGCAAGCCTTCTTCCGGCATCCGCTCCGGTCAATATCATAACAGCCTCATCCGCCAGTGCCGAACCGTCGCGGGCCAGGCGGCGGTTTTTCAAAATACCTGCCGCAAGAAGCGCAATAAGGCCGGCGGCCACGATACCCGTGACTGCCACCATCAGGGTGAAAATGCTTGTGCTATCCATAAATACCTCGTTTTTTACTTATCCCCGCGTGTCATGGCGAGTTCGATTAACTTTTCCAGCAGCTCCCCGTCCTTGTAACCGGCTGCCCGGAACAAGCGGGGGTACATGCTGATGCTGACGAATCCAGGAATAGTATTGATTTCATTCAGGTAAAGGCGCTGATCACGGTCAAGAAAAAAGTCGATCCTGGCCATGCCGTAGCAGTCGATCGCCTGCCAGGCCTCCCTGGCGATTTTTCGGACTTGGGCGGTGACCTGCGGATCAATGGGCGCGGGAATGACCAGCTGGCTGGTTGAATCCGCCTTATACTTGGAATCGTAATCATAAAATTCACGGTCGGGGATCACTTCTCCGACAGGGGAAAGCTCGGGCGGCCCGTAACCGCCGATGGCGGCGATCTCCAGTTCACGCCCCTCGACCCCCTGCTCGATCAGGACCTTGCGGTCATAGGTCAGAGCATGGTCGAGCGCGGCCGGCAGGTCCTCCCTCGATGAGACCCGGGTGATCCCCAGGGAAGAACCTCCCCTGGCCGGTTTGACAAAGAGGGGAAACTCCAGGCCTTCGATCAGTTGGCCGATGGACCGGTCATCCCGGCCTTGCCAGCCGGCGCGGTCCAGTGAGCGCCAGGGTGTGTGCGGCAGCTTTCTTTTTTCAAAAAGAGTATTGGCGAAGCATTTGTCCATGGCCAGCGCGCTTGCGGCCATGCCGCAGCCCACAAAGGGAATGTCCGCCATCTCCAGCATACCCTGGATGGTGCCGTCTTCCCCGTTGGGCCCGTGTAAAACAGGGAAGACACAGTCGGCTGAATAGCTGACCGTCCTCCCCTCCTGGTTGACAAAAAGAAAATGTTTGCCCCTGTCCGGGACCAGGATCGCCGGAACGACCGGCCCCTGGTCAAGCCAGGCACCTTGGCGCATGGCCTCTGTCGGGCCGGAATAGGCATACCATCTCCCCTCCCTTGTGATCCCGACAGGCAGCAGGCGGTAGCCGTCACACCGGCTTAAGGTATCGATGATATAGGCCGCCGATGAGCACGATACATCGTGCTCCCCCGACCTTCCGCCGAAAAGGACGACCAGATTGATTTCAGATTCCATCGGGATCTCCGAGACTCTTCTTGTTGCGCGTAATATTGACCAGGATATCCGTCAGATGGTTTTCAAGATTGGTCATCATCTCATGGGCGTAACGGATGGCCGCCGCCCGGATATCCGCCCCCTGGCGGGTGGCCTCCTCGATCAGGGCGGAGGCGTTGTTCATGGCCTGCTGGGTTACCTCATGCTCATCGATCATCCGCGCCATCTGGGCTTCAGCGTCCCGCATGATGGTATCGGCTTCCCGCCTGGCCTGGTTGATCAGCTGCCGGTTTTGCTGCAGGACCCACTTGGCCCTGTCCAGCTCTTCCGGCAAGCCTTCCCTGATCATGCGGACCAGGAAGAGCATTTCCTCACGTTCGACCATGCATTTATCGGAAAAGGGCAGGCTTTTGGCTTCCATCAAGTCGGTCTCAAGCCGTTCCAGCAGGGTAGCGGTACTCCTGTCATCACGGTGACGCGCGGGACGGCGGGCTTCCTCCCGCTCCCTGTCAGATGTCCGTCTGTTTTGGAAATCATTCATACCCTTACCTCCAGACTGTCACGAAGCCGCCGGCTTTCGGTCCCTTATCCCCTCGCCCTTTTCCCGTAGTGTTCGACAAGATCGGATTCAATCACAGAGGGGACCATGCCGGCGATATCCGCGCCCAGCCGCAAGAGCTCCCGGACAGCTGATGATGAAAGGTGACGCTTGTCCGGCAGGGCAGGCAAAAAGACCGTTTCGATCCCTCTTCCGATTCTGCGGTTGATCTCGGCCATGGCCTGCTCTTCCTCGAATTGCGCCGCGTTCTTCAGCCCCCGAACGATGGCCGTCACCCCCTTCTGGAGGCAGAAATCGACCAGGAGGCCGTCGAAGGAAAGAACCTGGACCGACGGGTAGGAAACAAGGGCCTTGCGGATCCAGGCCAGGCGGCTGGCGCGGTCTGCCGCCGGCTTTTTATTGGCATTGTCGAAGACAGCGACATAGAGTTGGTCACACAGGGGGAGGGCCCGCTCCACCACGTCCAGATGGCCGCTTGTAAAGGGGTCAAAGCTTCCCGGAAAAACCATTCGCTTAATGTCTTTCAACTCACCTGAGCTCATCTCAGAACCATCCTGTTGGTGGAATTGGCAAAGCCCTGTCAATCGGGCTTAAACTGGTAAAAGGATAGCATGCCCGCGCCGTACTGACAACTGCGCGACCATGACAGAAGGGGGTCAAAGAGGTTTTGGGGAAGTAACACGCCATCCGTTTCAATGACCAGTATTCCGCTTGATTCCAGCAGGGCAACGAGCGGTTCCGCCATCTGCCTCAGGAGGTCCGCGGCATGGCGCCAGGGCGGGTCCAGGTAGATGATATCGAAGCGGTCCGCCAGACGGGCAAGCCGCCGGAGCCGGGAACGGTAATCGCCCGGGAGGACTACGGCCCCCTCCTCCAGCTTGGTCCGCCTGATATTTTCAGCGATGGCCGCCAGCGCCTTGCGATCGCTTTCGATCATGACGGCTTGCAGGGCGCCGCGGGACAGCGCCTCAAGGGCGATCTGTCCTGATCCGGCGAAAACATCCAGGACCCGGGCCCCTTCCACCCGGCCGGCCAGGATGGAAAAGAGGGCCTCCTTGGTCCGGCCCGGGGTTGGCCGGCATGCCGCGGCGTCAGGCATGACAAGCTTCACTCCCCTGGCCTTTCCGGTAATTATCCTGGGCATCCCATCACCTCTTACAATCCCGGCCGTGCCAGCCCTTCCCCGTAACGGGCCCGGAAAGCCGCGAGGATCCCGGCGTTTTCCGCTTTTTCAAGCAGGGGGTCATCAAGGAACAGGCGGTCACAGGCCGCGGCCGCCTCATGCAGGAGCTCGCTGTCTTCATAAAGGTTGGCCGCCTTGAAGTCGGGCAGGCCGTGCTGCGCCACCCCGAAAAGATCACCGGGGCCGCGCAGGAGCAAGTCCTGGTCCGCGATGGCAAAGCCGCTGTGATTGCGGCAGAGGACCTGGAGCCGCTTGCGGATCAGGGGGTCCTCGCTGTCACTGACCAGAACACAGTAGGATTGACGGTCAGAGCGCCCGACACGGCCCCGCAGCTGGTGGAGCTGGGACAGGCCGAAGCGCTCGGCATTTTCCACGACCAGGAGGGTGGCGTCCGGCTGGTCTATTCCGACCTCGATGACTGTGGTCGAGACCAGAAGATCGATCTCACCCCGCCCGAAAGCTTCCATGACCGAAAGTTTCTCCGCAGCCTTCAGCCTTCCGTGCATCAGGGCCACCCGCCTGCCGGGAAAGACCTCTTCTGAAAGCCTTTGGTAGACGGCTTCCGCGGAAAGGGCCGTCATGGATTCGGAATCCTCGATCAGGGGGCAGACCACGTAGACTTTATGGCCCAGCTCGAACTGCTTTTCCATCATGCCGTCAATGCGGTGGCGGTCCTTTTCAGTCGCCGTATAGGTTTTGACAGGCAGCCTGCCGGCCGGCATATCCCTTATTTCCGAGATATCCAGGTCACCATAGAGGATCATGGCCAGGGTCCTGGGTATGGGAGTCGCCGACATGACCAGGACGTGAGGGATCAGGTCGCCCCTGCCCGACAGCGATACCCGCTGCCTGACACCGAAGCGGTGCTGTTCATCGGTCACGCAGCAGCCGAGATTGGAGAATACCAGATCAGCCTCCAGAACGGCATGGGTCCCTATCAGGATATCGATGGCTCCGTCTTTGAGCCCGGCGAGCAGCGACCGCCTTTTGGCCGCCGTCGCCGCCCCGGTCAGAAGCGCGATTTCCAGCCCGCTTCCCGCCAGCAGCCTTGATACCGTTTCCGCGTGCTGGCCGGCCAGGATAGTGGTGGGCGCCATCATGACCGACTGGTAGCCCTCCCTGCAGGCGGCGGCCATGGCCAGGGCGGCAACCACCGTCTTGCCCGAACCGACGTCGCCCTGGATCAGGCGGTTGGCGGGAACATTCTTGCCAAAGTCCCCCAGGATGGTTTGGAGGGCGGTCCTCTGGGATGCCGTGAGTTGAAAGGGAAGTTTCGCGATCAGGCCCGCCAGCCAGTCTTCCGTTTCCTGGCCGGCCTCCATGACAGGGCCCCTTTGCCGGTGCCTGCCTGACTTCAGGGCGCGCAGGCCTGCCATGACCAGGAAAAGTTCCTCAAAGGCCAGCCGCCTTCGCGCCAGCTCGACATCCCGCAGGCTTGATGGAAAATGAATGCGGCGGATGGCAAAATCCGCCGTTGCCAGCCTGGCTCCCGTGCGCAGGTCCTGGGGCAGTGTTTCCTCCGCCAGGAAATCATCCTTGTCGAGCACGGCCTGGACGGCCTGGCGGATATTTCCCTGGTAGAGGCCTGCGGTCAGCGGATAGACGGGCAGAAAGCCAGCCGGGCCGTCCGCGTCCAAAGGCCGGCAGTCAGGGTTGATCACCTTGCGGCCCCTCCCCCTCCCCTCGATCCTGCCCCGGAAAAGATAGCTCTTGCCGCGCCGGATCCTGTCTGCCAGCCAGGGCTGGTTGAACCAGACAGCCTGGATGGAGCCGCTTTGGTCTGCAAGGCGGGCGCGCGTGTAGGTCAGCTTGCCCCGCCGGGCCATGGAGGGCATGTTGTCAACAGCAGCCTCGAAGGTGGCCACGGACCCATCCTGCAGATCGCCTACCGGTGTCCGCGCCTGCCAATCCTCATAGGATCGGGGAAGAAGCCAGAGCAGGTCATGGAGGGTTCTTACACCCAGCTTGGCGAACATCTTCTGTCTTTTTTCCGAGATGCCGGGCAGGACCGCAATCGTGTTCTCAAGCCATGCTGCCCCCGCCCTGTCAGACACAGCCGCCCTCCGCCGCCCGCCTGGCGTCGAGCGCCATGCCATAGCGGCACTGAAGGCGGACAGGGCATTCAAAACAAAGGCGGCACCGCGCCCGGCATAAGGCCCGGCCGTGGGCCACCATCAAGTGCCCCCAGCGTGTCCACGCCTCCCGCGGGACATATTCCTCCAGATCCCGCTCGATCCGGTCAGGCTTGTCGCTGTCGGTAAAGCCCAGCAAACGGCTGATCCGCGCGCAGTGGGTGTCGACCACAATGGCCTGGGCGCCGAAGGCGTCGCCCATGATCAGGTTGGCAATTTTGCGCCCCACCCCGGGCAGAGCCATCAATTCTTCCCGGGTCGAGGGAACAGAACCTCCGTGCCGCTCTGCCACGATTTGACCGGTCCCCCGGAGGGCCCTGGCCTTGGCGCGATAAAGACCACAGCTGCGAATCAGCTGCTCCAGCTCTTCCTGGTCAGCCCCTGCCATGGCCTGGGGGCCGGGAAAACGGGCAAAAAGATCAGGTGTAATCCGGTTCACCCGCTCATCGGTGCACTGGGAAGCCAGGATGGCGCCAACCAGAAGCTCCCAGGGCGCCTGGTGGGTCAAGGTGACCGTGGCACCGGGATAGTGCCGGGTCAAAGCGTCGGCAACCTGGCGGGCGCGGGCGCGAAGCGGGCGGGTCACGGCGTCTCCTCGAGCAGGTAGCAGGTCCGGACCAGGGTCTTGTCATCGCCTGGCCGGTAAATGGTCATCTCGACAAGGGTTCCAACAGCCTGGCCGTCCAGGAAGGTCATCAGGTCACGGACTTCTTCCATGGCCTGACCGTTGATGCTGAGCAAAATATCACCGGCATTCAGGCCCGCAGTGTAGGCCGCGCTCTCAGCTTTGACCAGGTTGATGTAAAGGCCGGCGGGGTAACCGAACATCTGGCGCAGGCTGGCGGCGTCCCCGTCGCTCAGCACGGTGATGCCCAGAGCCGCCTTGGCCTCAGGAGGCTGATCGGCCTGATCCAGGATCCGGCCGACCACATCCGCTACGATCGGTGAGGGCACCGCGTAGCCCAGATTCTGGACATAAATGCGCTTGAGGTAGCCGCTGGCAATAGCAATCACTTCACCCTGGTCGTTGATCAGCGGGCTGCCCGCGTATACGGTCTGGGTCGGGATACTGGTTTCGATCAGGCCGACAGGGGAACCGTCCTCCTCGAAGGAAGCGCGGTAAAGCGAGATAATATGGCCGCTGGAAAGGCCGCCCTCCTCGATCAGGACAGGCGGATAACCAATGCTGTAAACCCGGGTCCCGATAGCCAGCTGCGGTTCCCGGGCCAGGGGCTGTGCCGTGAAGACCGCCTCACCCGGCTCCTTTATTCTCAGGACAGCCAAATCGACCGTGGACTGGTAGCCCGCCAGCGACGCGTCGAAGGACTGGTCGAAGCCGCGGACATAAATGCGGATGGAAGCGCCGTCCAGCAGGTTGCCGCGAAAATCAAGGGCCCGCTCCAGCAGGCTGTAGCTGGTGACAACGATGCCGGATTCATCGATAATCAGGCCCGAGAAAAACTCTTCCCTCCTGGAATAAAGTGATGAGGCCGGGATGGAGACATGAACCGAAACCACCGAAGGCGCGACCGAGGCAAAGAGATCCGGCAAGGGAGGATCCGGCTCGAAAGGATCGGGATCTTCATCCCCGCCCGTTTCCTGCGGGGCGCTTGTCGGTTCGGTGGTGGTGCCAGTACTGGTCGTGCGTGTCGTCGTGGTCCGTGAAGTAGTGGTCGGCGGTGAGGTCGTTTCAGTCACCGGATCAGTGACAAGCGGCTTTTGCCCCGGGCAGGACAGCGGGATTAAGAGGGCCGCGAGCAGAAAGACGGCGATGAGGATGATGAGCCCGGTTCGATCCTTTTTCACAATTACCCCCCTAAGCCTTTGCCTGCAAGCAGTTTATCGGGCACATATAACCTTTTTATGAACACAGGGCCGCACCTCAGGGCCTGGCCACCGTGAAGCTGATGCGGGCCCCGCCAAGATCCGGCGACCTGTCGGCCTCGATCTGCTGGCTGTGGCGCTGAATGAGGGCTCTCGCGATGTAGAGGCCCAGGCCGGATCCCTGGCCGTGACGCGACTTGTCCACCTTGTAGAAGCGGTCAAAGATACGGGGCAGCTCCTCCGCGGGGATGCCCGGCCCGTTATCCTCAACCGAGACGCGGACACTGCGCTCGCCGACTGCTGTGCTGATCAGGATAATACCCTTTTGCGGAGTGAAGCGTACGGCGTTGGCCACCACATTGTTCAGGACCCGGGTCAGCTGGCCGATATCGCCGACTGCCCGGACGGGCTCCTCGTAACGGTGGTCGAAGACCGTCTCAAGCTCGATCTTTTTTTCGGCCAGCATGGGCTCGAAGGACTGTTTGACCTGGCGGATCAGGGAATTTAGATCGAATGCTTCCTGCTTCAGGGGTGTCTGGCCTTCCTGGCTTGCCTGATCGAACAAGGTATTGATCAGGCCCTCCAGGCGGTTGGTCTCCACCTTGATGATATCCAGATAGTAATCGAACTTTTCGCCGGGAATGGTGCCGTCGCGCATGCCCTCGATGAAGCCGCCGATGGAGGTGACCGGTGTTCGCAGATCGTGGGAGACATTGCCCAGAAATTCCGAGTGCTGCTGCTCCCTTTCTTCGAATTGCGCGATCAGCATGTTGAAGGTCCGGACCAGCCTTGTCAAATCATCTTCCCGGCCCACCGGGATGGCGCTTTCCCTGCCCGCTTTGCCGCCCATGCTCACCCGGGCGGAAAGGTCGCCGGCATAGACGGAATTGGCCGTCTTGGCCAGGGCGGAAATGGGCCGCGTGATATTGCGGGACAGCCAGATTATGATGGCCAGCGAAAGGATGAAGGCGGCAGTAAAGGAAATCGGAACATTGTTCTCCAGAAGAAAGGCGCTGAAATTTTCGGTGTGATGGCGCTTGAGCAGAACCACTTCCCCGGTGTACAGGTCGCCGTGCCTGCCGATGGGCGCGCTGGCTACAAGCCACTCCGCCGCTTCAGGGAGCAGGGAAAGGAAGCCGGTCTGATCGCCAGCCAGGCAATAGACCGCCAGATCCGCGTTGCGCGCTTCCAGGGGCAGGAGCGGATCCCCGGTCCCGTTGGCTCCGGAGCGTTCCAGAAGCAGCATGGTTTCGGAAGGGATTCCCGTATGGTAGATGATTTCGCCATTGGCGTTGACAATCCAGACAAAGGCCGTGGTCGACCGGGCGGCAAAGGCGATATGGCCCGTGATATCCGTGCTGGTGAAGGTGGTATGGGCCGCGTCCATCCTGTTTTCCGTGAGGCTTGCCAGCTCGGAGGCATTGCGCTTCAGCTCCTCTTGGCGCTGCTGCCAGGAGGAGAAGCTGTAAATGGTTCCATAGATCAAAGCAAGTGCCAAAAAGATAATCAGGATGGCGGCTGAGATGGTAAGAAGGGTCCGGGTGTAAAGCGAAGGCCTTCTCACGATTCGGTCTGATCCTTGAGTTCAAACTTATAGCCCACGCTCCACACCGTCTTGATCTGCCAAAGCGGGTGTTCGATGACATCCAGCTTCTCCCTGATCCGCTTGATGTGGACATCGACGGTGCGCTGTTCCCCGTAATAGTCCATGCCCCAGATATGTTCCAGGATCTGGTCGCGGGTGTAGACCCGGTTGGGATGTGAGGCCAGGAAGAAGAGGAGTTCCAGTTCCTTGGGAGGCATGTCGATTTCCCTGTCCCCGATCCGGACGGCATAGCGGATGCGGTCGACGACCAGGTCAGGGTAAGTCACCACCTCTTTTTTGTTTGCCTCACCGGCCTGGACGGCACCCGGTGTATGGAAGCGCCTCAGGACTGCCTTGACACGGGCCAGAAGTTCCTTGGGATCGAAGGGCTTCAGGATGTAATCGTCGGCGCCCAGCTCCAGACCTATAATCTTGTCCAGGGTATCGCTGCGCGCGGTCAGCATGAGGACAGGAACGTCCGACTCGCGCCGGAGCTGCCGCATGATGTCAAAACCGCTCATGCCTGGCAGCATCAGGTCCAGAATAATGACATCAGGCGTGACGGCGCGGACCATGGACATGACGGCGTCCCCCGTATAGCAGGAGGAAACCTCGAAGCCGTCTTTTTCGAAATAGAGCTTGAGCAGTTCACTGATATGCTTGTCGTCATCTACGATCAGGACGCGTTTTGATTCTTCCATCTTGAGCTCCTCCAAGTATCAAGCTTGCGGTTCTTCCCAGACCTGATCAAGGAAATCCTCACTGCCGGGGTCCGGCCCGCCTTCCCCCGCGTCGTTTTGGAGCAGGTAGGAAATTTCCTTGAAAAATGAGCGTATATCCCCAAAGGCCCTGTAAACCGAAGCGAAACGGATATAGGCGACTTCATCAATTCTTCTCAGCTGTTTCAGGACCAGCTCCCCGATTTCGGAAGTGCTGATCTCACGCTTGAGCGCGTTGCCGGCCGCCCGCTCCACCTGATCGATCAGCTCTTCAATCTGCTGGGTGGTCACCGGCCTTTTCTCACAGCTTTTCATAATACCGATCAAGAGCTTCTGCCGGTCAAAAGGCTGGCGGCTCCCGTCCTTTTTGATGACCATCAGGGGGAGATTCTCAAGCTTCTCATAGGTGGTAAAGCGGCTTCCGCACAGGAGGCATTCGCGGCGGCGGCGGATGGTGGTTCCGTCGTCCGACGGCCTGGAATCGACGACCCGGTCGTCATTGCCTTCACAGTTAGGACATTTCAAGGATCTGACCCCCTTCCCCCGGATGCTGCAGACAGCACGACCGGATCATGGATCCGGCCGTCTTGTCCTTAAATTAAAGTTTTCGGCCCCGCCGGCTGTCCGAGGCGCTATGATCCCCTGGCCAACGGTCAGCGATCCATATCATCGTCGCGAAGGAACCAGGGCAGCACCCTGCCCTCCTGTTTGCCCGCCCTTGACCGCTCGGACGCCGGCCCTGTTCCTTCAAGGGGAGCCTCGTCCAGCACGCGGGGGATATTGCGGTTGTGTCTTGCCGCGTTCTCCGTCGCCCTGTCGATCATGTCAGACATGGCCAGCTCGTCATGCCGCTGGCTGGTCCGGCTGAAGCCGGTCCCCTGCATGCCCTGGTCCGGTCCGCGGTCCCTGAGCTGGCCGGAGCGAGGCGGCCGCAGAAAGTCCGGCAGATCATCGATGGCTGACCGGGAAGCAGCTGGCTGGCGCTGGGGGAGACTGAAAGAAGGCGTTGGAGCCTGGGTGTGTCCGACGCGCGCTCCGCGGGCCGGCATGCTGTCGCCCCCAAAACGGCTGGCAATAATGGTAATGACCAGGTCGTCCTGCATATTTTCGTCGATCACGGCGCCGAAGATGATCTCGGCGTCGGGTGAAACGGCTTCACGGACCTGGGAGGCGGCCTCATTGACCTCCTTCATCTTCATGTCATGCCCGCCGGTAAAATTGATGATGATGCTTTGGGCCCCGTCAATGGTGGTGTCGAGCAGCGGGCTGGTCATGGCCTGTTTTACGGCAGTAGCCGCCCTGCTCTCCCCGTTGCCCCGGCCAATGCCCATGTGGCAGACGCCGGCATTGGTCATGACCCGCCTGACATCCGCCAGGTCAAGATTGATCAGGCCGGGAACGGCAACCAAATCGGAAATGCTGGAAACCCCATACTGGAGAACCCGGTCGGCCAGGTTAAAGGCCTCATCCAGGGTGGTATCATCGCTGGCGATCTCAAGGAGCTTGTCGTTGGGAACCACAATCAATGAATCGACGTGCTGCTGGAGTTCACGGACTCCCTTCTCCGCATTCTGCCGGCGGCGCGACCCCTCGAAACGGAAGGGGGTGGTCACCACGGCGACCGTCAGAATACCGAGCTTCTCCGCCACCTGGGCAATCACCGGTGCGCCCCCGGTCCCGGTGCCCCCTCCCATGCCGGCTGTAATGAAGAGCATGTCTGAGCCTTCCAGAGCCTTGGAGATTTCCTCGATATTCTCTTCTGCCGCCTTCTGGCCCAGCTCCGGCTGCGCGCCGGCGCCAAGGCCGCGGGTGATCTTTTCACCAATCCGGATGGTTTCGCTCGCCTTTGAATGCTGGAGCGACTGATGGTCGGTATTGACGGCAATAAACTCGATGCCCTGGACACCGCCTTCAATCATCCGGTTGACGGCATTGCAGCCCCCGCCACCAATCCCGATGACCCGGATGGTCGCATAAAGGCCGCTGCCTATCCCCAAGTTGTAATCATAGTCCGCCACGTTTCGCAACTCCTTTCATCTTTCCGTTTAAAGCAGTTGCCATTTTTTGCCCCTAATTCAAACAAATCGCGCAACACGGATACACCTGCTGTCAGCTTGTATAAATTGACGGGTACACGCGTAGTATTCTACATTAACCCGCTTGGCCGCGCAAGCAAAAGGGCACTTCGACGGGACCCTGTCCCTCACTGAGCCGGCCTTTCCGTCTCGTCCTGCCAGACATCTTCCTTTTCGCGCAACCGGTTCCGGCGGCGCGTCTGGATATCCTTGTGAAGCTTGCGCGACATGAAACTGATATTGCGGAAAAGCCTGTAGGCGAAGATGAAGGAAACGATCAGGGCAAAATCGTATTTCATCTGCTGGCCCAGGGCCGTCATCAGAGCCGCGATGATTATATTGGCAGCGAACTCGATCAGGAATTTGCCCGGTTCGAATTCGCCGGCCTGCATGGAATTCCAGGATCCGGTCAGGGCTTCAGCCCCGACCAGGGTGAAGACCGCGAGGTAAGGCACCATGCTGGCAGGCAAGGGAATGTTGGCAAATAGACCTAAGAGCAAACCGATCAGAAGACCGATAATAATCAGCATGGATGCGCCTCCGAGCTATCCTGACCCTGCCTCAAGGTTCCGTAAAACCGGTTATCTGGCCCTGGCCCGTATCGGGGCGGAAATAGGCGGTTTCACCGCTTAAGTCAAGTTCGCCTGCCGTCTGGGGAATAAGGTCTCCACGCTCAAGCAGGTAACTCAGCAAGGCCAGTTTATCTTGCAGCAGCCTGTTGTCCTCAAGTCTAACACGTATCTCCCCCCCTTGCGACAAGGGAATAAAGAGAAAGAAGAGGGGTCCCGCAATCTGCCTGATCTGCCGGATTTTTTCCATCAGCCGGGGGCCGGACGCCTCTGTTTGATCGTGCTGAATCAAACCGGCAATCAAGTGCGAGGCCGCGGTCAGCTGTGAAGGGTCTTCCGCCTTGAGCGGCTGCCCCACCGCGGCCTGCCCGAGAAGGGACACGCCCTCCAGGACGGGCAGGGCGAAGTCCCTTTCTTCCAGGATCCGCAGGACCTCCTGGTCACGGTCGATCAGGGCATAGCCTCCTGAGACGCGGACGGCCAGTATTTCCACCTTTTCGTCCACCGTGATGGCAATGGTTGAGGGAAAGTGAAAGCGGACACGGACCTGGCGGACCATGGGGTGGTCAGCCTTGATTTCCTCTTCAATCCCGCCGTATCGCAAGGACAGGAAGCGGACGGCCGAGCCTCCCATCTCCGGCAGAAAGTGCTCACCCTCCTTGGCCCTGGCGTATGTCTTGATCACTTCCCCGTCCGTCATGCGGCTGCCGGTCACGGTAACTGTCTCGATATAGAACTGGGGGAGGAAGGCGATCAGGGAAGCAAGAGAGAGCAGCAGGGCGACAAGGACCAGCAATCTTGAAGGCCAGCCGGCAAAACGGCGGCGCCTTCTTTCTTTTGCCCTTTCCCGGCGGCTTTCATCCGTAAAGGGAGAGGGCTGGAAAATGGAGGGGTAGGGACCAGACCTGCCTCTATTTCGCAAGTCATTATCATTGCGAAGCGAAGCTTGCTGCTTTTTGCGCGAATTCTTAGGCTTTGACCGTTTCATGATTTTCGAGCGCCGCCGCGACCGCTTCCGCGATGGTACTGGCCGCGTCAGGCGTTGCCCAGCGGCGGGCGCTTTCACTCATGGCGGCCAGCAGGCCGGGCCGGGCGATCAAATGTCCCAGTATTTCCAGCAGCTGCAGGCTGTTGAAATCCCCATCGCTGAAAACGATTGAAGCGCCAGCTTCTTTCATGGCCCTGGCATTTTCGGTCTGATGGTCATCGACCGCGTGCGGAAAGGGAATGAGGACCGAAGCTTTGCCTTGGGAAGCGATCTCCGCGCAGGTCATGGCGCCGGCACGGCCGACGAAGAGATCACAGGCGGCAATCCAGTAGGGGGCGTCATGAAGGAAAGGCTCCGCGCTCAAGACTCCCGGCAGGGCCGCGATTTTTTCGGTGTAATCGACCGAACTCTGGACGCCCGTACTGACAACCAGCCGCAGCTGAGGGTACTTGTCCAGCAGGGCCGACCAGCCGCCCCCCTCATCCATGCCGGCAAAGGCGGTGTTGATGGTCCTGGATCCCAGACTGCCGCCCATCACCATGACAAGAAAGATGTCGTCCGCGACACCCAGGGCCTCCCTGGCGATGGTCCGGTCAAGCTCAAAGAAGAGGGGCCGGACCGGATTTCCGCTGAAGACAATATGGCCCCCGGCGGGGAAATAGGACCGGCTCGACTCGTAACTGATGAAGACAGCCCGGGCCCGGCGGGCGAAGAGGCGGTTGGCCCTGCCGGGTACGGCGTTTTGTTCGTGTAAAAAGTAGGGAACCCTCATCCATCGCGCGGCAGCGATCAGGGGGGCTGAAACAAAGCCGCCCGTCCCGATTACAAGCTGAGGGGCCTCCGCTTTCAGCAATGCCCGGCCCTTGAGCATGCCCCGAAGATTGTTCCAGGCCCAGCTGAAAAAACGTCTGTTTCTCCGGTTGGGCATATTTTGAGCGGGAATGGGGTGAAATGCATAGCCTTCCGACTCGACCATAATTTGTTCCAGGCCGCCCGGCACGCCGCAAAATATGAAACGGACGGCTGGCAGAACCTTCTGGATCCCCGCGGCGATGGCAAAGGCGGGATAAATGTGGCCGCTGGTGCCGCCTGCTGCGATTATAATGGTTTGGGAGCGCTCTTTTGGGTTCATTTCGGTCTCAGGCCAGCAATCCGTCGTCTGTGCATATTCTTATACAGCGTAACCCATACCGTCGCCTTCATCAAGCGTCTCATGATCCGCTGTCTTCCTCACTTCCGGCCTGGTTTTCACGACAATCCGCTCCAGGTCGGGATCGGTACGCACGGCCGATTTGGATACACAGAGCACCAGGCCCGATGCCAGGGCAAAAAAGAAATTGGCGGTTCCCCCATAGCTGAAGAAGGGCAGGGAAATTCCGGTTGTCGGAATCAGGCTCACCGAAACAGCCATATTGAGGAAAGCCTGGACGGCGATCAGGATGGTGTTGCCCGCGGCGACCAGCATGGCCATGTGGGTCGAAGCCTTCCTGGCGATCAGGATTCCAAAGACAAGGAAAGACAAAAAGAGGACAATGACACTCGCCACCCCGATGAAGCCCAGCTCCTCCCCGATCACGGGCAGGATGAAATCGTTATGGGCCTCGGACAGCCAGTTGAGCTTTTGCACACTTCTGCCCAGACCCTTGCCGGTCAGCCCTCCCGTGCCCAGGGCCAGCTCCGCCTGTTCGATCTGCATCCGGTCATCCTGGCTGGCCCCGTCGCGGTCAACAAAAGTTCCGACCCGCTTGAAAGCGTGGGCAAAGCGCTCGTTGACATATTCGACGGAGGACTGCTTGGTGATGACCTGATAGCCGAAGCCCAGCACAAGGGCAAAAACGACCAGGAGAGCGAGGAGTTGAAAGAATCCTGTCAGCCGTGATTTGAGCGGGATATCCGCCAGGAAGAAGACAATCAGGCTGATCAGGCCGATGATCAGGGCACCGGACAGGTGGGGCTGGACCAGGGTCAGGATGATCCAGATACCGATCAGGAAGGCTGGCCAGGTGACATCCAGGAAAGCTTGCCTGGCAAGCGACACAGCCGGTCCCCCCCGGCCAGCTTTAAGCGCCTCCTGCCGGCGCGCCTTCTGGCGGCGGGAGAAATAGCCGGCCAGGAAAAAGACCGCCCCGATCTTAGCCAGTTCAGACGGCTGAAAACTGATGAAGCCAAGGTCGACCCAGCGCTGCGCCCCGTTGATCACCATGCCGCCCAACCTGCAATAGATCAGGCTGGCCGTCACCACGCCGTAAAGGATGTAACGGAAGGCCGGCCGGGTCAGCTGACGGAATTGCATCAGGGAACCCAGCATGATGGCCAGGGTCGCGCCCGCCATGGTCAGCAGGATCTGCTTGCGCGCCAGGGCGGTGGCGTCGGCTTCCAGAACGGCGCGCACGGGAAGCGATTCGCCAAGGTCCGCTGCCTGGTTTCTCATCTCGCTGCCCGACTGGATGAAGCTGATGCCGTAACTGGCGCTGAACATCATGAGGAGGCCGTAGCTGATGAGGATCAGCCAAATAAGCAGGTAGGCCATGGACATGTGGCGGTGGGAGGCGGCAATACGGCGGCTGCTCATAAGCCCCTGCCCGTCCCCTGTCAGCGATCTGCCTGCCCGCCCTGACATGGCTAGCCCCCCTTGAGAAGCGGTCCTGACATGAGCAGGAAACCGGCCAGGGCACAGAAAAGGCCTGCCAGGCTGAAAACAAGTACAACCTTTTTCTCGTGCCAGCCGGCCAATTCGAAATGGTGGTGGATGGGCGACATGCGAAAGATCCGCTTTCCCCCCGTCGACTTGAAATAGGCCACCTGCAGGACCACCGAAAAACCCTCGAAAAAGAAAACAAAGCCGGTGATCAGAGCCAGGTAGGGCAGGCCCGCCATCACAGTCAGCAGGGTGAAGCCGATGCCCAGGGCCTGGGATCCCGTATCACCCATGAAGATTCTTGCGGGATGGCGGTTGAAAAGAAGAAAGCCAAGGCAGCCGGCCGCCATGGCCGCGGTCAGGGTCATGACCGACAAAGCGTGGGGCAGCAGGGCGTAGAGGAGACCGGCAACCGCCATCAAGCCCAGGGACGCGATGGCCATCAGGCTGGAGAGCAGGCCGTCCACGCCGTCGGTGATATTGACGGAATTGCTCATGTAAAAGAGAAATGGCACCAGGAAAATTAGGTAGAGGATTTTCCAGGCGCCGGTCACTTCAATCAGCCTGGCTGACAGAGGCATCAGGATAAAGGGCGGGACAGGCGACAGCCAGAGGAAATAGACAGCAGCAGCCAGGGAGGCCAGGCCGATCAGGATGGTTTTCTGTTTGACGCTCAGGCCCTTGCGCGTGATCTTGACCTTGAAATAATCGTCGGTGAAGCCGATGGCGCCAAAGACAGCCATGAAAAAGACCATGACGGAAAGGGGGAGGAAGGTCTTGTTGATCCAGGGCAGAACCGCCCCCAGGATCAGGATGGGCAAAAGGAAGAAAAGACCGCCGAAAGTGGGTGTCCCGCTTTTTGCCTTGTGTGACTGGGGTCCGTTGTCGCGGATGGGCTGGGCCGCGGTTTTCTTCCGGATGAAGGGGATGCCCGCCAAAGCTGCCAGGACCGTGGCGCCGAAGACGGCAAGCGCCGCGTAAAGGGAGCTGAAAAGGGCTTCTTGGGGAAACATGGTCAGCTCTCCTCTCCCCTTTCAGTGTTCTGAAGCGCCTCACCGATTTTTTCGAGTTCATAAAAGCGCGAGGCCTTGAGCAAGAGGAAATCACCCGGCTTAAGTTCCGACAAGACAGCGGGAATCGCATCCTGGCTTGTTTCATACCAGCCGGCCACCATGGCGGCGCCCCGGCTGTCGCCCAGGAGCTGATCCCGGGTCCGGATCGTCTCCTCGCCCACCAGGAATACCCGGTCAACCCCGGCATCCAGTAATTCAGCGGCCGCATTCTCGTGTACTTCAGCCGAATAGCGGCCCAGCTCCCTTAATCCGCCCAGGACTGTGACCAGGCGCCTCTTGTCCTCTGCCAGGAAGGAGGCGGTTTCCAGGGCCGAGTGCAGCGATTCCGGCGAGGCGTTGTAGGAATCGTCCATGACATCGATGGCGCCGACACGGATCAGCTCCTGTCTGCTGTCCGCTGTTGTAAAGCGCCGGGCCGAGGCAGCCGCCTCCTGCATGTTGAGGCCCATGGCGTAAACGACCGCAAGCCCGAAAAGGGCGGCCGGAACCAGATGCATGACAGGAACCTTGAGGTAAACGGGCCACCTCTCATCGGGGGTCAGGTTGGATCTGCCGGTGAAGGAAACTCCTGACCGGTCCAGGCGGACATGTTCGGCCCAAAAAACAGGAATGCCGTCACGTTCCAGCCTGCCGGCATTTTGCTCGCTGGCAATATACCAGACCGGAAGCTGCGGACGCTCGCGCAGAACCCAGCCTTCCAGCAGGGGGTCATCCCCGTTCAGGATCAAGAGGCCGTTCTCTTTCATACCCGCTGTAATGGAGGTCTTTTCGGCCAGGATCTCAGTCATGGAGCCCAGGGATTCAGCGTGTGACATGCCAATCTGGGTGATGATGGCAATATCCGGCACGGTGATCCTGGACAGGATACCGATCTCGCCGCGGCGCGACATGCCCAGCTCAGCGACCAGGGCCTGGGTATCCAGCTCCGTCGACAAAATGGTGCGGGGCAGGCCCACCTGGTTGTTGAAGTTCTTTGCCGATTGCTCCGCCTTGACCTGGGACTCGATCATCTGATAGATCATCCGCCGGGTCGTCGTCTTGCCGACGCTCCCCGTCACTCCGACGACACTGGCCGTCAGGGTCGTGCGAAAGCCCCTGGCAATGTCACGGTAAGCAGCGCCTGAATCCTCAACGATCAGAAGATCCGGCGCGTCCTCGTCCGCCCGGACGCGGTCGAGCCAGGCTTCAAGCTGGGGAGCCTGGCGCTCGATCACCAGCATGGCGGCCCCCTTTTCCGCCGCCATGGCCAGGAAATGATGGCCGTCGTAAAGTTCTCCCCGCAGGGGGACAAAAACCTCGCCGGCCCGCAAGGTCCGGGTATCGGTCGAAACGGAGGAATAAAAACGCTCCGAATCGGCGGTGTGCTTATGGGTCTGCCAAAGTTCACCGCCGGTCCAGTGCTTTAGTTGCATGGGCAAAAATCGTGTCATCATCGCGCGTCTTTCAATTTAATTGCCGTTATCCGCCAGGACTGCCGGTGAGAAATCGAGGGTGATCACCGTCCCCTTTCTTACCTTTCCTTCGGTCGCGTCCCCAGTATCTGCGGGGTCGCAGGGCGAACCGGTTTCGTCAACGCAAATTTCGGGCGTCCGGGCAGACGTCGCAGGAATACTCTGTTCCGCGACCTGCCCGCCAGGCGGTCCCGCGGCAAGGATTGACACACCGTATTCAGCGGCCAGCCAGACGCTTTCGTGGTAGTTGCGCCCGCGAAAGTCCGGCACAGCTACCCATTCTACTTCATTTTCACCCTCGGGGTAAAGCCAGACGGCCGTCCCGATTCCCACCAGGGAACCGGCTGCCGGTTCGGTTCGCGACAGCCTGCTCTGCGGGTAAAAACGGCCGGCCGGAAGCTGGGGGGCCAACTGCAGTTTCGACAGGGCCAAAGAGGCCTCCCCTGCTGTCATGCCGCTCAGATCAGGAATCTCGACCGCCTTGCCCAGGACGGCCAGCTGGGCCGCGGAATAGCTCTGGCTCAGCCCGTCCCGGTTGAGGATTCTCGCCGCGATGCGGTTGGCCGACCGGGCGGCGGCAGAACCCAGGGAATCAGTCGTTTCCGGCTTGTGCACCGATACAAGGATCACGTATTGCGGATCATCACAGGGAGCCAGGCCGACAAAGGAAAAAGTACGCCGGCCGTCGTGGGAATCGACCGCGGTTCCGGTCTTGCCGCCCAGTGTCAAGCCCATGGCCCCGAAAGTCCCCGCCGCCGTTCCCCGGGTCACCACATCCATCATCATGGACCGGACGCGTTGACAGGTCTCCCCGGACAGGACCCGGCTTCCTTCCTCCAGGGCGAAGGGAACCATGGTTTCCAGGCCGTCACTTGTGGACGCGGCTCCCAGGCGGGGCGTGACCGTATAGCCGCCGTTTCCTATGATGGAAAAGAGCTGGGCCAGCTGGATGGCTGTGGTGTAGGACGACTCGCCGAAGGTCAGGTTGGCGAAGTCGATGGCCATGGGATCGGTGTGCAGATGGCCCGATGACTCCATGGGCAGGTCGATTCCCGTTTTGTCATAGAGGCCCAGACGCCGTGCCCACTCGTAGAAAAGATCTTTGCCGACCAGGCCGCCAAGCTGGACGAAGACCGGGTTGCAGGATCTGTAAAAGGCCTCACGCAAGGTCTCTTCACCGTGGCCGTATCCGGTATGGCAGGTAATCGATTCACCCTGGATTTCCAGGGGATTGTCCTTGAAGGCGGTCTCTTCCCTGGCGACCCCCTCTTCCAGGGCAATGGCCAGGGTGACGGCCTTAAAGACCGACCCCGGTTCGTAGATATCGGTTATGTTGATGTTGTTCCAAAGATTGGAGGAAAGATAGGCTGTCTTCTCCGCAGCTTCCAGCCTGTCCCATGACTCCTGGGTAAAGCCCAGCGGAAGGGCGTCCGGCCGGGAGAGATCAAAGGGGGCCAGCTGTGCCATGGCCAGGACATCGCCTGTTTTCACATCCATGACCAGGCCGTTGACGCCGGAGATGAGACCGGCCGCCGCGGCGACTGACATCAGCTCCTCCTGGAGGATGGACATGACCTCCATGTCCAGGGTGGTGACCAGGTTGAGACTCTCCTGGGCGGGGCTGTTGACGGTCCGGGAAAACGGGGTCACCCCCCTTGTCGTGTAATTGTTCCGCTTGGCGAAGGTATGGCCCGCCTCACCCGACATGAGACTGTCATAGGCTGCTTCCAGGCCTGAAACACCCCTGATCCTGCCGTCGTCCGCCTTGGTCAGGCCCAGGACGGCAGAGCCCAGCACGCCGTTATTGTAGACTCGCCTCTCTTCCGCGTCGAAGCGGACCCCTCCCACCCGGTTTTCATCAAGCCATTCTTTGAGCGCCATGGCATCGGCTTCCGGCACTTCACTGGCGATGGTGGCGTAAGTCAGGGCCTGGTGGCCGGCCAGGCTCTTTTCCAGCCCCGTCCATCCCCTGGCCCGGTCGGTCCTGATCATTTCGAGGATAGCCGCGCGGGCCTCTTCATCCAGGTTCAAAAATTCGCCCATCTTGCTGACGATCAAAGTTTCGTCGACCCCCTTGACCTTGCTGTAAACATCGGCAGGGGTGATCCCTATCCTGAAAAGATAAGTCGAAAAGGCGAGGGGGTAACCGTTTCTGTCCAGGATCATGCCGCGCCGCGCCTGCTCCTGCTGGGTCACATACTGCTGACCGGCCGCCTTGGCGGCCAGGACTTCGCTTTCAGTAATCTGCAGCCGGTAAAAACCGGTCAGGACCGCTGACGCCGCGACAAAAAAGGCCAGGACGATGAGGGCCGCCTTGGCTTCGAAGAACCACCGGGTCCTCCTTGGAGGACTACCGGCTGATGCTCGATGTCGCTGTTTCATCCTCAGTCCCGGACAGGGGGCCCGGCCCCCGTCCCCCCCCTTCAGTGGTCCCTGACCCACGCTTCAATCACGGCCAGCCACTCATTGTCGGCCAAAATTTCGCGGCGTCCCTGCAGCTGACTGTCTCCGGTATTATCGCTCCTTTGAAAATGGATGGTTGAAATATAGTGAATCTGCCCGGAAGTAGCTTTTTGCATGCCCAATTGCTCCGCGGCCTGTTCCCGGGTCGTCTGGAGCGACGCCCTTTTCGCGATCCTGTCCTGGAGCAGGCCGTTTTCCTTGTCCAGTTCAGCAATCTGGCGGCCCAGGCCCGCGTTGATAAAACTCATCTCGGTTATTTTAGCGCTGCGCCAGACGACGAAGCCCGCCACCGCGGCTACCAGGACGAAAACGGCCATGAGGTGCAGCACTGCCTTGGCATGGGCGCGGCCTGCCGCCTTATACTGCTTGCGGATCGCGGCTTCCCGGACCAGCCGGTTCTGCCTGGCCTTTTTTTCCGCCTCAAGGTCACGGGGCCGCGGGAGCGGAGCCAGCCGCGGGGCGGGGCCAGAGAGCTGCCTGGCCAGATTTCCGTCATCGTAGTAAGTCATGGGACACTTCCTTATGGAACTCAAAGGCGCGGAGCCTGGCGCTCCTTGACCGTGGGTTCCTTGTCATCTCGGCAGCCGTGGCCATGACCGGTTTAGGCGTCAGGCCGGTGCCCAGGGGCTTTTTCCCGCAGATGCATTGGGGGAAATCACGGGGGCACTGGCAGGGTGACTGCCAGGTCCGCATGGCCTGCTTGACCATGCGGTCTTCCAGGGAATGGAAACTGATCAGGACAGCCCGGCCCCCGTCCGCCATAAGGGCGGGGATTTCGGAAAGCAGATGGGCCAGCTCTTCCTGTTCATGATTGACGGCCATGCGGAGGGCCTGGAATGTTTTGCGGGCCGGATTGCCGTCGCGGCGCAAGCGGGCCGGCACGGCGGAGGCAACGATTTGCGCCAGATCCAGGGTCTCGGTAACAGGTTTTTGCTTCCTGCGCCGAACGATGGCGGCCGCGATGGAAGCGGCCTGACTTTCCTCACCATAGATCCGCAGCAGGGTCTCCAGCTCCTCCCGGGAAAGGGAGGCCAGCAATTGGGCGGCTGTCTTCCCCTGCCCCTGGTTCATGCGCATGTCAAGGGGTCCGTTTTTCAGGTAGGAAAAACCGCGTTCACCGCGGTCAAACTGGTGGGAACTGACACCCAGATCGGCCAGCAGACCATCGACCCGCCCCCTGTCCAGGGGATCGAGCCATGAAGGAAATTGTGTGAATGCCGCCTCGATCAACTGGTATGTCCCTCCGGTCCTGACGCCAGCCAGCCTGGCTTCACTGGCCTCCAGGGCCTCATGGTCGCGGTCGGCCGCTAAGAGGCGCCCCTTTTCCCCCAGCTTTTCCAGGATCAGGGCGCTGTGACCGCCGCCGCCCGCTGTCAGGTCAATATAAAGACCGTCCGCTTTGACAGCCAGCGCGTCCACTGCCTCCTGGGCCAGGACAGGCAAATGCCAGACATCATAATCCGCGGATGTCATAGCCGGACAAATCCATATCTGCCAGGGATCCTTCGCTCTCGCTGATCCTGTCGAAGAAGGCCTGGGAGCAGATCTCTATCTTGTCGAACACATCGATGAAGCATACATCGTCACCCGGTTCGACCTGGATATGTTTCCATAAAAAAGCGGGAACCGACATGCGGCCCTGGCCGTCAAATTCGCAGACGGTCGAGGCGCCCAGCACGTCCCGCTTCAGCTTGCGGATTTCGTAGCCCGTGCTTGAATTATTGAGGATTTGTTCCTTGATGGCGTCAAACTGCCCGGGGGTATAGGCGGCCAGATAGCCCTGGTCGATCCCCTGGGTCACGATCAGAACACCGTCCAGTTTTTCACGGACTTTGGCCGGGACAATTACCCGTCCCTTTGTGTCGACCGTATGGGTATAGCGCGCCATGACAAGACTCCTCCTACTTTGTTGGCTATTCTACCACAAAACACCACTAATATGTCAATAGGCGCCACTTTTCCCCACAATCCGTCCAAATCGCGCGAAAAAAGACCGGATCAGCTCCGGTTTCCGCGCCAAAGCCGCTAAGCCGGGGTGACTAAAGAGAGAGCTTGGCTGTGTGGTTCAGGGAGTAGTTAAGGAGGACTCCCAGCAGGAGGAAGTTGGAGATCATGGCGGATCCGCCGTAACTGATGAAAGGAAGGGGGATACCGGTGATGGGGAGCAGGCCCACCGTCATGCCGATGTTCTCAATGAAGTGGAAGGCGACGCCTGCGATCAGGGCCACCATGATGTAGGACTCGTCCGGTGAACGGCCGGCCACCTTGCCGGCCACCCGCAGGGTGTGGGCGATGAAATAAAGAGCCAGCAGGATGACCAGGCTGGTGCCGATAAGACCCAGCTGTTCCGAGATGGCCGTGAAGATGAAGTCCGACTCCTTGACGGGAACGCTGACGGACACCCCTGTCCTGTTGCCCGCCAGCCCGCCCGAAGTGACAGCGGCCAGGGATTGCTCGATGTGGTAGGAGGCGGATTTATCGTAGCCGCGAAAGAGGAAGGTCATGATCCGCTCTTTTTGGGCGGCGTTGAGAATAAACTGCCAGGAGACGGGCAGGACAAGGAAGACGGTTCCGGTCACAGCCAGGATAATGGTGCGCCAGCGCACGCCCCAGACAAAGGTGGTGCAAAGGAACATGAAGATCAGTACCAGGCTGGTGCCCAGATCCGGCTCGGTCACAATGAAAAGAAAGGGAAGGCCGTAGAGGAGTCCGATCCGCAAAAATCCCTGACCCGCTGACATTTCACCCCTCTTCATGGCGGCAAAAACGGGGCCGGTCATCATGGCGACACCGATCTTGGACAGCTCCGAGGGCTGGAAGGAGCCAAAGAGCGGGATCCGGATCCAGCTGTCAGCCCCGGCGACAGGCCGGTAACCGTCAATCTTGACCACCAGGAGCAGGATCAGGCTGGCGACGTAGACGGCCCCGCCGATCAGCCGCATGGTGGGCGGCTCAAAAAGACAGAGGGTGAAAGCGGCTACCAGGCCTAAAAGAACCGCCGCGATCTGCTTGTAGAAGTTCATGGGGTAATCGAAGATGACCGCCCCGTAGCCTTTGGCCAGGACAGTATTGAGGACAACCAGGCCGATGATGACCAGGGCCAGGACAGGGACCAGCATGCGGTAATCCAGGACCTGGAAGAAAATGTCGGCCCGTGATTGTTTCAGATCCTTGCCGGTCCGCTGGATGGCTTCATCGGTCCACTTCATGAGACTGCTTTCAGGCCTCGCCCTGATTGGAGTCGCCGGCGGCAGCATATTCAGGAACCTGGTCCGGCCTGGCTTCCATCTCCGCCATCAGGCGCGCCCGCCTGACCGCCCGGGCCCGGATCAGAATCAGCAAAATGGCCGAACCGACCACCATGACAGCCGACAGGATCTGGGAGATCCGCAAGGTCTGGCCGAAAGCCGCGAAGGTCAGGGAATCGGTGCGCACGCCTTCCACAAAGAAGCGGACGATCCCGTAAAGGAGGAAATAGGTCAGGACGGTGGTCCAGGGCCGCTTTTGCCGCTTGTGGACCGCAAGCAGAACGGCAAAAATGATCATGTTGGCGACAAATTCGTAAAGGAAGGTGGGATGGACCGGCAGGCCGGGATCGAGGCCCGGCAAGGGCTTGCCCGGGTCGGGGTTCAGGGCCATGAGGCCCTGGGCCGTCCCTTCGCTAATCATGCCCCAGGGCAGTGAGGTGTTGGTCCCGAAGGCCTCCTGGTTGAAGAAGTTGCCCCAGCGCCCGATGCCCTGACCCAGGGGGATCAGGACAGCCAGGTAATCGTAGATGCGGTGGAGCTTGACCCGCTTGATTCGCGCGGCGATGGCCACAGCCAGCATGCCGCCCAGCACACCCCCGTAGAAGGCCAGGCCTCCCTGCCGCAAATCGAAAATGGCAGAAAGCGACCCTTTGAACTGGTCCCACTCAAAGGCCACATAATAGATTCTCGATCCGATCAGGATCAGGGGGATCATCCAGAGGAAGTAGTCAAGAATATCGTCCCGGGAGAAATTGTGCTTTTTAGCCCGGATCATGGCGATCACAATGCAAAGCACCATGGCAAGGGTAAAAATTAGGCCGTACCAGAAGACGGTCAGCTGGCGGCCGAACAAGTTGAATGAAAAGGCCTCGCGGTTGACGACCAGACTCTCAATACCCAAACCGGGAAAGGAGACGTGGTAATTCAAAACGTAGAGCATGATCCACCTCCGAAGTAGGCTTATTTTATCACACCGCGTGGCGGGCGCGGACGCCCTCGATGTCGCGGGCCATCTGGGCCTTGAGTTCCTCCAGCGAATCAAAGCGCCGCTCATCCCGGACGAAGGATAGGAAGATTACCTCCACCTCCCGGCCGTAAAGGTCCCGGTCAAAGTCATAAAGATAGGACTCAACCAGCAGTTCTCTGCGGTCCCCATGCACGGAGGGCGCGACCCCCACACTTGTGACGGCGGGGAAGTCCGCGCCGCCATACCGCACCAGGGTCATGTAGACCCCTCGCCGGATCAGGACCGCAGTGGACGGATACCGGATATTGGCCGTGGGAAAGCCGATTGAGGAACCGATCCGCCTGCCGCTGATCACGGTGCCGGAAAGGCGGAAGGGCCGTGTCATCAGGTCGGCGGCCTGCTCCATCTCCCCCCTGGACAGAAGGCCGCGGATCCTGGTGCTGGATACCTTGTCACCCTCCCACATGACATCCCCGACGACCAGGGACCGGAGCGGATGGGTCGAGCTGTAATCCTGGAGGAAGCGGGCGTCGCCCTGGCCCCGCCAGCCAAAATGGCCGTCCTGGCCGATGGCAAGGAGCTGGCCGCCCAGCCGGCCGGCTACAAAGAGGTCCAGGAAGTCGGACGGAGAAAGGCGGAGGAAGTCATCCGTCAGGGGCACCAGAAAGATTTCCTGCACACCGGTTTCGCCCAGGGCCCTCAATCTCTCTTCCTCCGACATGATGAAGCTGTGGCCGACCGGTTTGCGGTCAAAGCCGAAACCGGCCTCATAAGAGAAGGTCAGGGCCGAGGGAATCAGTTGGTCTTTTTGGCAGGCTTCGAGCAGGGCGCGGATCAGGGCCTGATGCCCCCGGTGGACCCCGTCGAAAACACCCAGGGCAATCCCCCGCCGCTCTCTTCTTATTTCCTCCAAACCTCGATAAATCCTCAGCACAAGCATTCCACCTTATAATTCCTCCGGCCTTATAAAGACGCGCCGGGCACGAAAGCTGTCCTCTTCCCGCCTGCCGACAGCAAGGAGGCGGCCTTCCAGAAGGCAGGCCAGCCAGCTGTCATCAGGCGGCGGTGACAGCTTGCCGGCCGCCTCTTCCGCCGCTTCAAGCCCCTGTCCACCAAAATTAATGGCCCGCCCGTAAGCCAGATCCAATGCCTGCTCCCTGGACAGCCTCAGCCTGGGCCAGCCGCGAAAAGCGTCACCGGCCGGCAGCAGCAAGCCCTCCAACTCACCCGTCAGCTGATCGAGCCGGCAGGCGGAGGAAAGATCAAAATGACCCGCGGCCAGGCGCGCCAGTGACGCCGCGTGACCCTGGCAGCCAAGCTTCTCACCCAGCTCGTCAGCCAGTGAGCGGATATAGGTACCGGAGCTGACCAGAAACTCAACCGTCACCAGGGGGTAGCCGGATTCATCGGCTCTGATTCCCTGCAACCCGGCCTCATAGACAGCGACAGGCCGCACCGGCCGCTCGACCTCCTGGCCCTGGCGGGCGTAGAGGTAAAGGGGTTTTCCCTTGACCTTGACGGCTGAATAGCGGGGGGCCTGCTGGAAGTCAACGGCGGTCAGGGAGGCCACCGCTTCTTCCAGTTCCTGCCTGGCCCGCTCATCCGCCTGATCCAGGAAACGGCGCCAGAGGGAGGGCCGGGCCGGTCTTTTTGTCACCTGACCCTCGGGATCCATGGTCGAGGTGGCGTAGCCCAGGCGGATTTCACAGCGGTAGCGCTTGGCCCAGTTGAGCATGAAGGTGGCCGCCGCCGTCGCCCGGCCCAGGCAGACAGGCAGGACCCCTGTCGCGAAAGGGTCCAGGGTTCCCGTATGGCCGACGCGGCGGATGCCGGCAAGGCGCCGGATCCGTGACACCACATCGGCCGAGGTCATGCCCGCCTCTTTGTCAACGATGAGGATGCCCTCAACCGGCCCGGTCATTCCGGGGCGCCTTCATTCAGACAGGCTTCGAGCTGGGCCTCCGCCTCCCGGGCCAGGAGCTTTTCCGCCTCATCCATGCTCATGTTTTCCAGGGTCATGCCGGCTGCCCTGACATGGCCCCCGCCGCCGAAGCGGCCGGCAAAGGCAGCCGCGTCAAAACAGCTGTTGGAACGGATGCTGACCCGGATGGATCCGTCCTCCCCTTCAACCAGGAGGAAGACAGCGGCAGAACCTTCGGCCGCGCGGATCTCCGAGGCCAGGTTGGACAGCTCGTCATCGGGGGCGCCCCGCCGGGCCAGCATGGCCCGGGTGGCGTGGGCCAGGAGGATCCGGCCCTTTCCCGCCGGCCGGACGGTCGACAGGATATCTCCCTTGATCTGCAGGCGCTCTAGGGTGGTGCGCTCAAAAAGGTCGTAGTTGAGCTGGCTCAGATCGATGTCGAAACGCTCCAGCATGGCGGCGGCCTGCCTGAGAGCCAGGGGGGTGGTGTTGCTGTAGGCATACCGGCCTGTATCGGTGATGGTGCCCGCCAGGAGCAGAACCGCCATGACCGGGTCGAAGACGGGCCGGCCCAGGTGAAGTTCCAGATCCCAGATCATCTCGAAGACCAGTTCGCTGGTCGAAGAGGCGCTGGCGTCGATCAGCTCCAGGTCACCGGCTTCCCCGTCATAAACGTGGTGGTCGATGGCGCCGCGAAGCGGTGTCTTTAAAAAGCAAGCTGCCCGCCCGCCCAAACGATCCGGCTCGCGGCAGTCAATGGCCAGGGCCAGATCAAATACGGGACAGTCAGCAGAATCGTAAAACAGAAGCTCCTCCAGGCCCGGCAGGTGCTGGAGGGATTCGGGTACCGGCTCACCGACCAGGACAGTGGACACGCAGCCCAGGGAACCAAGGGCTCTTGAAAGCGAAACAGCTGCCCCGACCGCGTCGGCGTCGAAGCGCTCGTGGGGGAAGAGACCGATACGGCCGCCATCGGCAGCCAGGTCCAGCGCGACCTCAAGCAGTCGGTTCCCCGCCTCCCTGGATTCTTTCATCCTCTTCTTCCTCCATTCGCTGCGGGGCCTTTGCTTCATCCTGCTGGCGCACACGCCGGATCAGCTCATCGATGGCTTCCCCGTCCCGGATGCTGCTGTCCTCAATAAACAAGAGGCGCGGCACCTTGCGGGACCGTAGCTGGGAGGCCAGTTCACGCCGCAAAAAGCCGCCCGCTTTTTCAAAGGCCTCTGCCGCCCCCTGGCGGGCCTGGTCATCGCCGTAGACGCTGTAGTAGACCCGGGCCACCGCCAGATCCCTGGACAGTTTGACGCCCGTGATCGATACGTTTTCATTGATACGGGGGTCACTCAGCCTGCGCTGGACAAGTCCGGCCAGAATACGGCGGATCTCGTCGCCCATCCGTTCCGATCGGTTAAACATCCGCTTCTTCCTCCTTCATGGTGTAGACCTCGATGGTGTCCCCCACCTTGATGTCGTTGAACTTCTCCAGGCTGAGCCCGCATTCGTAGCCGGCGGCCACTTCCCGCACGTCGTCCTTGAAACGGCGCAGCGAGGCAAGTTTGGTCTCGTAGATGACCACGCCGTCGCGCAGCAGCCTGGCGCTGTCGCTGCGGTGGACCCGGCCGTCCGTGACATAGCAGCCCGCGATGGTTCCGACACTGGAGGCGTGGAAGACATCGCGCACTTCCAGATGACCCACCACCACTTCGCGCATGACGGGTCCCAGAAGGCCCCGCATGGCGTTTTGGACTTCCTCGATGGCCTCGTAGATGACCCGGTAGGTGCGGATATCCACGTTGGAGGCCGCGGCGATCTGCGCCGCCGTGGCGGCCGGCCTCACATTGAAGCCCAGAATGATGGCATCCGCGACTTCGGCCAGGCGGATATCCGATTCGGTGATGGCGCCGACTGCCCCGTGGATGACCTTGACCCGGATCTTGTCGGTGGACAGGTTCTCCATGGAGGAGGTCATGGCCTCGACCGACCCCTGGGTATCGGCCTTGACGATAATATTGAGGTCGACCAGCTCCGCGTCGCCCATGCGGTCGAAGAGGGTGTCAAGCGACATCCGGGAGGTTTGGCGCAGGGCCGTCTCCCGATCTTCTTCCCTGCGGCGGTCGACCAGGTCGCGCGCCACGCGCTCGTTCTCGACCTGGTAGAGGATGTCTCCCCCTTCGGGGACCCCTCCCAGGCCCACGATCTCGACTGGGGTCGAGGGACCGGCGGATTCAATCTGCTGGCCCCGGTCATTGTAAAGGACCCGGATACGGCCGACTGTGCTGCCCACGACCACCGCGTCGCCCTGGCGGAGGGTGCCGCGCTGGATCAAAATGGTGGCCAGGGGTCCCCGCGTCGGATCCAGCTTGGCTTCGATGACGGTGCCCTTGGCCTGGCGAGTGGGGTTGGCGCGCAGATCCAGTACATCGGCGGTGAGAAGAATCATCTCCAAAAGCTCGTCCATGTTCTGGCCTGTCTTGGCCGAGACTGCCACGATGGTGGTCTGGCCGCCCCAGTCTGAGTCCATGAGGCCATACTGGGAGAGTTCCCGCTTGACCCGCTCGACGTCGCCTTGCGGCTTGTCGATCTTGTTGATGGCGACAATGATTTCCGTATTGGCCGCCCGGGCGTGGTTGATGGCCTCGACTGTCTGCGGCATGACGCCGTCGTCGGCCGCCACCACCAGGATGGCGATGTCAGTTACCTGGGCGCCGCGGGCGCGCAGGGTGGTAAAGGCCTCATGGCCGGGGGTATCCAGGAAGGTGATGGTCCGGCCGTCCACCTTGACCGAGTAGGCCCCGATGTGCTGGGTGATGCCGCCCGCCTCGCCCTCGGTGACCGAGGATTGGCGGATGTAGTCCAGGATGGAGGTCTTGCCGTGGTCGACGTGGCCCATGACCACGACAACCGGCGGCCGTGAAACCAAATCTTCGTCCCGGTCGGCCGTGTCGTCGAAGAGGATGTCCTCTTCGGTGATCTCCACCAGCCGCTCACTGCTGATCCCGAACTCGGAGACAATGATCTCGGCCGTCTCATAATCGATCTCCTGGTTGATGGTGGCCATCATGCCCAGGGTCATCAGCTTCATGATGACATCGGCCGTAGTCTTCTTGATGGCTTCAGCCAGTTCCTTGACCGTCAGGGTGGAGGGCAGGGTCACTTTGGTCAGCTGGGCGACGGGGCGCTTGGGCTGTTCCGCCACAGGTTCAGCTGTACGCGGACGCCGCCGTCCGCGGCCGCGGCTCGCCGCGGCCTGTTGTTCGCGGCGGCTCCGGTCCCGGAAGTCCTCTGCCCGCCGGTCGCGGCCTTTCTGGCTCCGGCGGGTCGAGGCCCCGGGTTTTTGGGCTTCGGGCTCCACGATTGGCTCCACCGGCAGGGGGGCAACTGTTTGCGGCCGTCCCCGTGGCGGCGCTGCCGCGGGACGCGGCGGACGCCGGTCCTCCCTGGCGGGCCGCTGGGGCTGGCGTTCAACCGCCGGTGTATCCCGGTCGGCCCCGACATAGCTGCCGCGCTGGGCGCGCAAGGGTTTACCGTCTTCGGTAATCAGGGGACGCGGCCGCGAGGCGACCGGTGCCGCCGGCACTACCGGGACAGGCTCGGTCACCCGTTCCGTGATGGGCAGGGACCGCTCGGCCACACTCAGGGGCTTGCGCCTGGCAGGCTCTTTTTTGACCGGCTTTGCTTCAATCTTTTCTACAGCGGCCGCCGGCTTAATTTCTTCAGTCTTTACTTCCGCCGGTTTTTCTGCCTTCTTCCTGGCGGCCGGTTTTTTCACCGGTACAGGCTTTTCCTCCACCTTGGGTTCAACTTCAGCCGCCACTTCGATCTCCGGAACCGGGACAGGCTCAGCCGCGATTTCGACGGCCGGCTCCGCCACTTCAGGCTCAGGCTCCGGCGCGGGCTTCGGTTTTTTGACGATCTTGATGACCCCCGGAATGACCTTGCCCGAGATACCCTGCATGTCGATGGTGGATGGAACGGGGAGGTCTTTCAGATCCTGCTCGGGCGATGGAATGTCCGGCTTCGGCTCCTGTTCAGGGGCAGGCGAAAGGCCCGGCTCTTCCGGCTCCAGAACCATATCCATGGTTTCCTGTTCCTTTTGCCGGCGAAGCAGTTCCTCTTCCGTGATAAACCCTGACATGAGCCCTGAATTTGCTTCTTCTCTTTTTGCCATACTCAGCTCATTCCTCCACTCTCGCGGCCGCAACCGCCTGATCGATCCCGATCCATATCTGATCCGGCACCGGACACTTTAAAGCCCGCTGCAGTGATTGTCTCTTTTTTGCCCGTTCCACGCAGGCGGTCCGAAAACACAAATAGGCGCCCCTGCCCGGCAGCTTTTGCGAGGCGTCGATCGTAATGCCATCCTCCGACGCCACAAGGCGCAGAAGCTCCTTTTGCAAAAAGGATTCCCGGCATCCGACACACATTCTCAGGGGCTCTTTTTTCAAGCTTCCGGTTCCTCCAGCGAATCAATGGTGCTCTCCAGCATATCCAGGTAGCTGACCGCGGACTTTTCGTCCGTGACCAGGACCTCGTCCGCCTCAACTTCCTCCGGAACACCGTTTTCTTCATACTGATCGCCGCGTTCGGCCTCATCGGCCGCCACAGCTTCATCAAAGTCGGACATCCAGGCAGATTCCAGCATCTCCCGATACTGGGTCTCACTCTTGATGTCGATGCGCCACTCGGTCAGCTTGGCAGCCAATCTCGCATTTTGCCCTTCCTTGCCGATGGCCAGCGACAGCTGGTGATCGGCCACAATCACCCGGGCGCTTTGCTCTTCCTCATCCAAAACCACCCGGATGACGCGCGCGGGTGACAGGGCACTGGAAATGAACTCCGTGATATCCGGGTCCCACTCAATGATGTCGATCTTCTCGCCATTGAGCTCCGTGATAACCGACTGGACCCTGGTTCCCCGCTGCCCGACACAGGCTCCCACCGGGTCAATATTGGAATCATGGCTGGTGACGGCCATCTTGGTCCGCGACCCGGCCTCCCGGGCGATGTTGACGATCTCTACGATCCCCGCCCCGATCTCGGGTACTTCCTGTTCAAAGAGGCGGCGCACCAGGCCGGGATGGCTGCGCGACACCATGATGATGGGCCGGTGGTCGCGCTGGTCCACTTTCATGATGAAAAAGCGCATGTGCTTTTTGAAAGTATAGTTGTCAAGCCTTGACTGCTGGTTATAGGGCAGAACCGCCTGGGCACGCCCGATGTCGACCAGGACTTCGTTGCGGTCCCGGCGCTGGACGATGCCGCTGGCCAGGCCGCCGACCCGGCCGGAGAATTCGTCGTGGATGCGGATCTTTTCTGCCTGGGCAAGTTTCTGGTTGATGACGCTCTTGGCCGTCTGGGCCGCCAGCCGCCCGAAATGCGAGGGATCGACTTCGCGGACCAGCTGGTCACCCAGCTCCAGGTCCTCGGACAGGGCATGGGCCTGGTCCAGTGACAGTTCGCTGTTGGGATCGCGGACTTCCTCGACCACGGTCATGGGCTGGTAGACCCGCATTTCACCGGTGCGCCGGTCTATATGGGCCGTGATGCCATCGTTTTCGACCGGCTTGGGTTCCGCTTCCTGAACCGGCAAAGCTTCGCGCTCGCGCCCCCTTTCACGGTCTTTCGACCGGATCTCAAATTCGCGGCGATAAGCCGCCACCAGGGCGTCCTCGATGGCCTCAACCAGGGTTTCCATTTCAACGCCGCGCTCTTTTTCCAGCATTTTCAGCGCTTCGATAAATTCTTGGTTCATGTATGCTCCTTACACAGTCAACTAAAAGACAACTTCTCGTTTAATGCGGGCCACTTCTCCCAATGAAAAGAGTTTTTTCTCTCCTTTTTCCGTCTCGACTCCAACCAGCTCGTCCTGGACAATCAGTTTGCCGAAGAAGCGCTTCTCCCCGTCAACCGCCCGGTACAAACTCAGCCGGACCCATTCGCCCTCATGGCGCAGGCAGTCTTCCAGGGTGTTCAAGGGCCGGTCAAGGCCGGGCGAAGATACCTCGAAGACATCAAAATCGTCCAGGCCCAGCTCATCGGAGATCAGGGGGTCGGCCACCGTGCTCAAACGCTCGCAGTCCTCGATCCCCACCCCGCCCCGCTTGTCGATGATCAGGCGCAGGACCGTGCGGCCGCCTTCATGGACGTAAAGGACGTCCAGCAGGGCCAGGTCCATGCTTTCGGCCACGGGAATCAGCTTCTCCAAAATAGATCTTTTATTTGTTTTTTGATCGCTCACATTTCACCTTACGGGCTTTACGATGAAAAGAGCGGGAAGCCCCGCTCTTTTTGCCACAAAATTCGCCGTGAAGACATTATATCAGGTTTTAGCCAAGGGTCAAGGTTGGGGGCTTACAGGCCGGCGTCAATTGTTGTAATCTGTATCTGTTCCGACAAGCAAGGAATAAAAGGAGAGAAAATATATGGCACTGATGGAATACAAATGCCCCAATTGCGCAGGCCCCCTCACCTATGAGCCGGGCACCCGGGACATGGTCTGCCCCTACTGTGATTCGGTGGTCAGCATCGAGGCCCTGGAGGCCATGGATGCCGTGCTGGACGAAGAGGCAAGTGAGTCTGCGGACTGGGCCTATGAGGGTGACCAGTGGCTGGCCGGCGAGGAGGGCATGGCCCTTTACAGCTGCAAGTCCTGCGGCGGCGAGATCATCGGTGATGAGACCTTGGGCTCCACCAGCTGTCCTTTTTGCGGCAACCAGGTGGTCATTTCCTCCAAGTTTTCCGGGACACTGAGGCCCGACCTGGTCATCCCCTTCAAGATCAACAGGGAAGAGGCCAAGCAAGCCCTCAAAAAGCACTACGAGGGAAAGAAACTCCTT
Source organism: uncultured Mageeibacillus sp. (assembly GCA_964606165.1). Lineage (GTDB taxonomy): Bacteria > Bacillota > Clostridia > Saccharofermentanales > DTU023 > UBA4923. The sequence continues at coordinate 7,708 of CAZSFQ010000005.1, read as the reverse complement.
CCCAGAGTCTTTCGGGATAAGAACCACCTGGACGAGATCAAGGGCGTCTACGTGCCTTTCTGGCTCTTTGACGCCGATGCAGGTGTCAGGGCCGATTACGACGCCACCAAGGTCAGGCGCTGGAGTGACAGTCATTTCCATTACACCGAAACCTCCCATTACCATGTCCACCGGTCAGGCGACCTGGGCTTTGACCAGGTTCCCGTGGACGGCTCCCAGGCCATTGACGACACCCTGATGGAGTCACTGGAGCCCTTCCACCTGCAGGAGGCGGTGGATTTCCAGACCGCTTACCTGGCCGGCTACTTCGCCAACAAATACGATGTGGACGCGGAAAGCTGCTATCCCAGAGCCGATGAGCGCATCCAGCGAAGCGCCATACAGGCTTTCAGAAACACGGTCAGGGGCTACAGCACCGTCAACCCCAAAAGGGAGGACGTGGCCCTGACCAACAGCAGGGTACGCTACGCCCTCCTCCCCGTCTATCTTCTTTCGACCAGCTGGGAGAACACCAACTACCTTTTTGCCATGAATGGCCAGACGGGCAAGTTCGTCGGGGATCTCCCCCTGGACAGGAAGGCCTACTGGGCCTGGTTCTTTAAGATCTTCGGCATTGCCGCCGTCATCCTGGTGGCGATTTCCCAGCTGCTGGCCCGCTAAGGAGAAGACATGAATACATTTAGCACCCTGACAATTTTCATCCTCCAGGCAGCCGGATCACCGGACCTGGGGTCAAGACTGACGGCCGGCATCATCGCCCTGGTCATTGCCCTTCTGATCGCCCTGATCGGTGTCAGCGGCATGAAAGGCAAGCTCAAGTCGGTCAAAAAACAACAGATGGCCAACCAATACGTCCGTGAGGGCAGCATGAATCTGAAGGCCCAGAACGACCTTTTTACTCACAAGCAGGTGGTGAAGAGGCCCCGGGCGGAGAGGACAGAGAATAAGGGCTGATCCTAATAAAGGAGACCTGAGAAGAACTCAAGGAGGACCAATGGCAGTCCTCTTCCTGCTCCCCTGACTTCGGCATCCATTGTGTTTCAGAGGTTTACTCTGTATAATGCACTGGATATTCAATTCTAATTGACCTCAGAGGACGGGAATAGTGGAAAAATTCAAAAAGGCCTACACCCGAACCTATCAAGTGCTGTCTTCAATCGTCTTCTACGGCCTTGTTGTTTTCCTTGTCGCCTCCCTGGTCAGTTTCGGTATCTCCCTTGCTACGACCGGTCAGGGAACCATCTTCGGCAAAAAGCCCATCGTAATCCTGACCGACAGCATGTATCCCACCATGAGCAAGCATATGCTGGTCATTGGCGAATCGGTTGACCCTTCCGACTTGCAGACGGGGGATATAATCAGTTTCCGTTTCATTGACGAGATCGATGAAAAGTACGGCCCCACCAACCGTGAGGTCATGATCACCCACCGGATTATTGAAATCGATTATGCGAACAAGAAAATCCTGACCAAGGGAGACAACAACCAGTCGGACGATGCCCAGAAGCTTTCCCACAATTTCTCCGATCAACGTCTCCCCTTTGCCAATGTGGACTATAAAATCATCGCCGTCTGGGCCTGGACGAGGCCGGTTGTCAAGCTTTTTATGTCAGGCGGCCTGTCCATCGCCGTAACCCTTGTCTCTATTTTGGCTCTCTTCTTCTTTTTGCGCTTCCTGCACAGCCGGTTCTTTGACCAGACCTATTGGATAAGCTGGAAGCGCAATAGATCCACCGCCACGCTTGCAGACTATTTGCAGGAAGAAGGCGTCCTGGGGGGATCGCCTGAAGACCTCGAAGCGCCCGGGCAGAATCCGGATTAATACAGACTATTGCATATATAAGGTAATATGTTACACTTGTTCAAATATTACTTATGTAAAATAAACATTGTGCACAAAAACAATTGGAGGAAACATAATGAAGAATCGAAAGAACAGGAAAAACATCGTCATCATTCTGGCGTCCCTGCTCATCTTCGCCCTGGCCGTCAGCCTTGCCTATTTTACCGATCACTGGAGCAGTGAAGAGTACGAAGCCAATGCGGATACCTTGGGATTCGAAGTGGAAGAAGTCAAGGTGGAAGAGCTGACCCTCATGGCACCGGGGGACGCGCGCTTTTTCAACTATCAGGTAGAAAATGTCAAGGGCCTGGCCATGGATGTCCGGGCGACTTTTCAGATGGTGGGAGACCTTCCGGATAATGCCGGCGATAAGGGCGGATTTTCCGTCTATGATGCCGCTGACGTTCTGGGCTACAACTACGACCAGGGCTACACCCTCCGCGAAGGGGCCGCCCCCCTGGTCAACAGCCTTGATGCCGCCAATCCTGACCCCTACTATGCAGGCGTCATTCATGGCTTGAACGACAAGCCCAATGTACACCCCGAAGGACTTTTCTTTTCTGCCTACGTGGAAGGATCTGGTCATAACAAGGCCATCGAACTCTTTAACAGCTACGCAGAGACTGTTGATCTGTCCGACTACGAGATTCAGATTTTCAGTAATGGAAATACATCCCCCAACTTTAGAATCAAGGATTTGCCCGGGACTCTTGAACCCGGCAAAACTTATCTGATTGCCCACAGCAGCGCTGTTCAGGCGCTGCAAGATAAGGCGGATAAACTTGTCAACAACCTGGATTTCAACGGGGACGACGCCTTGGTTCTCCTGCAAAACGGCAAGGTGGCCGACCGCTTCGGCATTGTGGGCGAACGACCCGCTCCAAGCGGCTGGGGAGGTGTGACGACGGACCGCACCCTGGTCAGATTGCCCAATGTGTGGAAAGGCCGGGTTGCCCCTTATACAGAATTCATTCCAACAAATGAATGGCAGGTCTATGACAGGGATACTTTCCATGTTTTGGGTACACATAGTGCAAACACGCCGGATAACGCCTGGAGACGCCTGGATATCGATCTGGTCCTGGTCCTGGAAGAGGATTCCGGCAACGAGTGGCAGAAAGCCGAGATGAAGCTTACCACCACCATAGAGGGCCGCCAGTACAGGAACGCGACGGATCCAAACGGAAAAGGTGGCTGGTAGGCCTGGCTGAAAAAGAGTGTTGAACCTCAACAGCTTTTTCCGAAAGATATCTGAAGGCACTTTATGTGAGAAATATAAAAAAGATTCTAGTCTTTGTATTGCTGGCCGTCTTTGCTTTTGCGACAGCCCGCAGCTTGGCCTACTTTACCGATTACACAAGCTTTGAATACAAGGGGGGCGCAGGCACGCTGTTCTTTAAGCCCATCCAGGACCTGAGTCCCCCTGATTCCCTGACCAATATGTTTCCCGGTGATGCCAGGGATTTGCTTGTCGGGGCCGTGAATGCCGGGACCTCTGCCATGGATGTCCGCATGACCATAACGCTGACCGTGGACGAGAATCCTGACCTTCCTGCTGGTTCCGCGGGAGGCTTCAATGTCTATCATTCAAAAGACATAAGTTACACGGAAGCAACCGGTTACAAGATTGCGGAAGGCGCCCAACCCCTCCTCACCCGGCAAGGTGATCACACTCTCCAGCTCGGCGTTTTCGCTCCGGGTGATGAAATCACTTCCGAGTTGACGCTTATTTTTAAAAAGGAATCTGAAGCTGCTTGGCAGGGCCAAGATTTCTACCTTACCGTGGCCCTGGAGGGAAGGCAGTATATCAATGCCTATAATGGGGATGGCGGGGGCGGCTGGGCTGCTCTGGCAGAGTACAGTTTCTCGTCTGATGGGGGATAATCTGCGATGATTTTTTCTCTCGTACATCCTTAGTTGTCATTCATCGATTATGATTCTGCAATAGATGATGGGACGCTTCGAGCCATTTCTTCATCAGAGATATCAGTTCGTTGTCTCGTTGTATTACTTCTTTTATGTCATTGGAATTCATTAAATGGATAATTCCATTCCTCAATTGCCTTGGTGTTTTTGAATTTCTCTTCCCTTTTCCACTTTTGAAGATTCGTTTTATCAGCTCTTGCTGAACCTCAAGTCCGAAATGTTCTGCCGCCTTCTCTATATCTGGATATCTTAGATCATCGTAAGCTTCAGAAGTGTTGACCTCTTTATCGGTTTTCATATAATAAACGAACTTTTTCGCGACGGCCTCACAACTAATGTATAGCGAAATAAAACCTAATAGTTTCGGATTACCCTTCAGCGAGTTCCCGGGATTTAGTAGCCTGTTGACCTCTTTTATTCGCTTGGGAGTCAGTTTCATTTCAAGCTCCTTTTCCGGTAGACGTTTTGAGAATTGCCTCAATATTCAATCTCAAAGCTAATTGGCACAAGGATTTACAATGCATTTTAGTTACCAACAAGAACCTGACAAAACAGGTAGAACAAAGAGCTCTCGCATATTTCATTGCCGCTCCAGTGGTTCCAGAGCGGCAAATAATTAATAATTCAAATAAGTGGCAGTGATTTTTTAACCTGCTGCCTCCATTTTTTTAACCGTAACTGTGTACGTAACAGGTTGTCCCTCCCCTGATGGCGTAACCGTTAGAGTAACATCCACCGATTCAGCTCCCTCACCAAAGCTCAGTTCCAGGTAATTAGTAACTTCAAGCAAATGACTTTTGCCATTTTCGTCCCAGTATGAACCAGCATCATATTGACAATAAAGATCCGTGTCCTGGCCATTCACCTTTGCCTCGATGATCGCACCATAGGGGTTGTCAAAATAAAGCCTGGCGGTATTACTATAAGTATCAAGTTCCAATGCTTCATGGCCTGGCTGCTTGATCCAGCTATCCATTCTGGCCTCATCCTCCCAAAGCCCCCAGGCTGACAAGTTGGTGATAACCGCTTCTGACGATTCAATCCGATTAATCTTGATTGAATAATCGAAGGTAGTCGTCTGGTCTTCTGCAGTAACTTCTATGGTAAATGTGTTAGTTCCTAGATCCAATTCAATCCAATCACCATTAACCCAATCGCCGTTTACGGACGCACCGTGCGGGAGTTTCCAGAAAACGAATGTCCCGTCCCTACTGGTTTCGAATTCGAGTGTACAGTTGTTCAGATCCTCCTCATCCACATCGAAGATATCGAAGAAACGAAGTTTTTCGAACCTGGCTTTTGCTTCAGAAACCTTCCTAGTTAGACTCAAGATATAGGTCTCTTCCTTCTCTGATCCCGAAACTGAAGTAATAGTGATGATATTTTGAACATTCAAAGTAAGAGTAATCCGCTGGTCTCTTTCGTAGTAGGTCTCACCCATCTTTATGGAGATATCCGCCCCATAGTGCTGGTCAAATTGAAGCACGACATATTCCTGGAATACATCCAAAGTGTATTCAGGACTTGGATCTGCCGCCCGCAAGACACCTTCGATATAGAGGTTCTCTATCTTCGCAATACTTGACTGGTTCCGGGTGATGGTAAGAGTGTAAGTTCCTTGAAGAACACCATCTTCCGCAACAACATCTATCGTGAAGACATTGTCAGGCCCAGTCTCCAAGCTAACAGGTTCTCCCATTTCGTAAGATTCATCGTTGAACTTGATTGAATAGCTGACGTTATGCGGATTTGAGAAAGAGAACGAAGTAGTGGCCTTTTCGGTCTCCGCCGTAAAATCGTAATCGGATCCATCCACAGGTACCAGGTCCTCAATACCATCAAGACACAAATCCTCAATTTCGGCTTTGGCAGAAAGCGGCTCCCTGATTATCTCAATTGTATAGATTTGTGGATCACCCATATAACTCTCGTCCGATGGCTCAACAGTGATCTCCAGGACATTGGGTCCAGCATTCAGATCCCAGTCACGAACCACAAACCAATAGTCTGCGCCTTCCCCATGCAATTGTTCCAGTACAAGATTATCTATCTCGCCCTCCAACTTCGCCGTAATTTCCGCACCATAAGGATTGTCAAACCAGACGGAAACCGAATCAAGATTAGTGTAAATATCTTTCGTTTCAAGACTTGGAAATGGTTCATAATAATAGATTTCAGGTATCTCCAGCGAGGTGATTTCTGCCTGTTGCGAGGGAACGCGTTTCACTTCGATCCGGTGTGTGATGCTCGCAGTCTCATCAGCTGATCTTACCTCCAGCTCGAACACATTCGTCACGTCAAGGGACAAGTCGACAATAGCGCCTGTGATAACATCGGTCAGTAGGTAGTCTTCATCATTAAAGGTGCAGGATAGGATCTCAGCGGCGTTAGGGTTATATACGTAAAGCTTTGTGTCTTTCCGGGTAGTCGTCACGAAATAGCATTCACTGTCCGGCCCATCTTCCCAGAAATCCAAATGAATCAAACCGATGGTGTCAAGTAGCGCGCCCACGGGCGGGAGCCGCTTGATGTTGATCTCATAATCGTTTTCAACTTCCCCGTCCCATGACTTGACCTTGATAAGAAGGACATTGTCTCCGGCGGCAAGGTTAAAGTAGTAACCACCTTCAGCGTAGTGCCCCTCATCGATCACATCACCGTTCAGTGTAACCGAACTTGTCTTGGCACCTTGCGAAACTTCCCACCAAACATGAGAAGATACGGCAGATGTTGTAAAAATCAATGGATTGTTCATTGGTGGGCCCGATCCACGGTCGTAGTTGAAAACGTCTCCTTCGCCGGTGATGTGGATTGAAAAAGACTCAATCAGAGCTTTTTCAGAATCATTGATCAAATTCAGATGGCAGGTAAACTCGATTTCTTGTGATGTATCAGCAGAAATGATTTTGAACTTAATTTCCTGGAAATCATCGGGAGAAAAATAAGCCGGATCCCCCCAATTGTCGTCGATTTTCATCAGAACTTCGGCCCCAAGAGGGTTATCATACTCGACATGGGTTTCATCGTTTTCAAGCTCGTCGGTGTAGATATCGACGAAATAAACCCCATCATGTTCCAGATCTTCAAGCCAATCCGTGCCGGAAAATCTGAACTTCTCAACCACGGCTAGGTCGGAAAGTGTCCTGTTGATGGTTATTCTATAAATATTCGTGTTGTTTCCCTTAGCTGAAGTGACCTTAATTTCCAAAATACTCGTTCCACCCTCAAGTGGAAGTACATGACGTGGGGAGACCGGATCCCCGTTAAAGGTCGTTTCAATGGTTGCGCCATACGGATTTTCATAGTCAAACCATGTTTCATTTCGTTCTGTGGCAAAACTATAGTCAAGATCCGGTGTTAAAATCGGTATTTCTGTCAGCTGGAAGACAGTCAAATCCGTTATGAGCGCCTTGCGCGAAAGCTCCCGCTTGATTAAAAGTTTGTACTCGACCGGCTGTGCAGTTGAATCGGGCGGCGGGCTCACGATAATCTTCAGGTTGTATGGCCCTTCATCCGCAAGCTCATATTCTTCATATATCGTGACAGGATCGTCGTTAAGCGTCACTACGGCCGTCGTTCCTTCGCTCGTAATCCAGCCGATCTGAATCCTATCTCGTGTTGTCGTAACTGACTGGTTTATTTCCCAGGGCCTGTCACTAGTGTATTCGTAGACATCGTGTATCGACAGTCTCTCCAGCCTGACAATCTCCACGATGTCGTAGTAGTTGAGCTCAATTGTGTATTCTTTCGGCTCACCTTCCAGCGGTGTCACTGTAATCAGGAAAGTATTGATCCCAGGGCTTAATTCCACGGAGTCTCCCTGATAATAACTACTCACATCGCCCTCTGCCGGAGAAAATGTGATGCCAATAGTAGCGCCGTAATCTTCATACACATTGCGGCAAGTGAGGGATACCTCACTTTGGTAGACATCAATGG